>JAZDLC010000299.1:0-25649 GCA_043802345.1 Planctomycetota bacterium
GCATGGCCGCCCGCGACGAGGGGAAGTCCGGAAATCTGCGAGACGCCAAGTTTCGGGAAGCGTTCCCGGAGGGCCTGATGATCGGTTCCACCAAGAAGGATGGGAAGGCGCACACGTTCATGACGGGCAAGGACCTGGCCCAGTTCCTGCCCAGCGAGGGGCCGTGCGGGGTCATGACGTCTTCCAACCTCAAGGGCGCCAAGGAAGCCGGTGCGCTCGCCGGCCAGCTCGCGGCCGCCAAACTGAATGTGGCCTTCAATGACCTGGGGCTGTTCCCCGACAAGATGGTCAAGGGAAAGAAGGGGATGCTCCTCTCCGAGATGCTCTTCCGTGACAAGGTCCACAAGAAGCTGATCGGTGTCAGCGTCTCCCGGGTGATCAAGCTCACCGACCGGGCGCTCTCCGGCAGCCTGGGCGCGCCGAAGAACGAGAACCAAGCACTGGTCGACGTGGATCAGGACGGAACCCCTGACGTCTCCCTGGAAGACCTCCGGCAGGCCCTGCACACTCTCAATTTCAACTTCCGCGCGGACTCGAACATCGTCGGCTGCCTGAAGCGCCCGGACGACACTGACAGCGACGGCCCCGTGGCCGAGGTTCCGGGACCGAAGAAGCCGGGAATCCCCGGCGTCAAGAAGCCCGGCGCGCCTGTCGTCAAGGACCCGGGGACCCCCGAGGTCCAGAAGCCCGGCACGCCCGTCCTCAAGGACCCGGGAACCCCCGGCGCCAAGAAGGTCGAGAGCGGCGGCTTGGCCACCGGAACCATCAAGGGGGTCGACCAGAAGTCGGTGGAAGAGAAGGCCAGGATCCGGGCCGAGAAGGGCAAGGCGCTGGAGAAGGCCCGCGCTGACTTTGACGCCGCCCTGGTGAAGGCCACAGAGGAAGCGAAGGCCAAGGGCCTCTCCGACATTCCCGCGGAAACCCGCACGAAGATGAATGACGACTACCGGAAGCTGCTCGAGGAGATCAACCTCGAGTACCAGGCCGGAGAGGTCGAGAAGCCCGAGGGCGCGGAAAAGCCCAAGGAGGGCGAGCAGCCGAAGAAGATCGTGAAGCCGGACTCCACCACCACCAGCAAGCCGCTGGAGAAGAAGGGCGGCTAGCCTGTTGAAGAAACGGGCGTTCGCTGCGTGTCCTTCGTGGTGTGTACCGCGTACTTCCCGGCGCTGATGACAGGCGCGGAAACCGCCGCCCTCTTGAATTCCCTGTGGACTCGCTGCGGAACTTGGCCCAAGCTATCCCCCTCGCGTAGCCTGCTTGGGAGACGAGGATGAGCAAGCTGGCTCTGTTCAGGTTCCTGGCACGGCCGGGTGAAATCGTGCGCGGCGTTCGCCGGCTCGGTGGCCGGGGAGCCATGCTGCACGGCCTCCGCCGGGCCGGGGCCTCCATGGAATGGGCCGTGCTCGGGCCAGCCCAGCTTCGGATCAACCCGATGGGGACGGTCTGCAACCACACCTGCTCCATGTGCTGGCTGGCGCAGCTCACGCCGGAGGAGAAGCAGGAGCAGCAGCAGATCGACCGCGAGCAGGGGATGTCGCTGGAGCAGTATCTGGCCCTGCTCGATGGCATGCCTCCGGGGCTGACCGAGGTAAATGTCGTTGGCGGCGGAGAACCGCTGGTCCACCCTGACTGCATCGAGATCATGGCCGAGATCAAGCGTCGCAGGTTGAGCGGCTACCTGATGACCAACGGCAGCCTGATGAAGGAGTCGGTCGCGCGCGCGATGGTCGACATGTCGTGGGACCTGACCCGGATCTCGACCCACGCGGGAGATCGCGACACCTACCGGTTGATTCACGGCGTCGACCACTTCGAGCGAGTGCGGAACAACCTGCTCGCCTTCGACCGGATCCGCCGGGAGAAGGGCCGGGGAGTTCGCTGCAAGATCCACACCCATTACGTCCTGCAGCGGGAAAACATCGACACCATACCGGCGATGTTCCGGTTCGCGGAGGAGATCAGCGCCGACCACATCGTGTTCGAGATCGTCTTCCCCTTCTCGGCAGCCGTGCTGCTGTCACCTGCGGAGCTGAAGAGGGGGATCGCGCTGCTCAGGGAGTCCGCCGAAGGGGCACGGGTTTCCTCGAATGCGGTGGAGATCGTCCATCTCATGGAACGGGAACTGCGCGAGAGCGCACCTTCCGCGCCGCCCGAGGTGGCCGCTCCCGCGCCGCCAGAGGCAGTCGCTTCGGCGCCGCAGAAGGAGGCTCCTTGCAAGTCCCCCGCCGCCGCTTCCCTTGGCAACAACGGCTCTGCCCGGGCGATGCCACCACCGGCCATCCCGGCGTTCTACCGGCCGGCCAATCGCTGTTCGGTCGGGTTCGACTCCTCCTTCATCACTGCGCTCGGCGACGTCCTCCCCTGCTGTTTTGCCGATGAAGTCATGGGGAATGTCAAGGAGCAGAGCTTCCGTGAAATCTGGCATGGACCGAAGTACACCGCCTTCCGGAAGCGGTTGATCAACGGCCGCTTCACCGGCTACTGCTCCAGGTTCCGCTGCAAGCTGACGTCGTTTCTGCACGACTAAGGGATCGGGACCTTGATCCCGACCGGAAAACATTTCCGCTTCTCCGGGAGGAACAAGGGAAGGTCGTTCCTTCGCCTTTTGACCGACCGCCGATCCGGGTCGTCCACTGCACCGCAGAAACAATCTTAACATACTTTCCATAAGCAACTTCCGACAGCTCTCCTGACGCCGCTCCAGCCCCCGACCCATTGGCACCCGCTTCGCTCAAGAAGACCGGACCACATTCTGGAGCGACTCATGAACGGCGGATCCCTACACGCAGCAGCGGCGATGGACGTGCTCGGGCGGGTGCAGGACACCCGGGCCCAGAACATCGCCAACGCCAACACGGTCGGATACAGGAAGCGGGTCAGCACCGTCGAGACCTTCGCCTCCTCGCTGCGCAAGGCGGCGGGTATGACCCTCCCGGGTCTGCGCAACAGCATCGACTTCTCCCCTGGGAACTTCAACCAGACCGACAATCCACTCGACCTGGTCATCCACGGGAAGGCGTTCTTCGCAGTGGAGACCGAGCAGGGCGTGAGGTTCACCCGCAACGGCAACTTCACCCTGAACGAGCAGGGGCTGCTGGTCGCGGCGGACGGATCTCGTGTCGCCGGAGAGGGCGGGCCGATTCAGGCCGATCCCGCCCGGGGACCGGTGCAGATCGATTCCCGCGGCAAGGCGACCCAGGAGAATGAGCCGATCGGCGCCCTGAAGCTGGTCGAGTTCAAGAACGAACACCGCCTGATTCCGGAAGACAGCGGGCGCTTCAAGGAGGGCCCGGATGCCGAACCCTTCGACTCGCTCGAGTCGTCCGTGAAGCAGGGGTACCTGGAGCTTTCCAACGTCAATGGCATTGACGAGATGGTCCAGATGATCAGCGGTCTGCGCGCCTTCCAGGCAGCCCAGAAGGCGCTGCAGGGAATCGACAGAACCCGCACCCTCGGCATCGGCGTGAGAGGATAGGAGGACACCGACCATGATGAAGGCATTGTTCACCGCGGCCACGGGGATGAAGGGCCAGCAGATGTCGGTCGATGTGATCTCCAACAACATCGCCAACGTCAACACCAACGGCTTCAAGCGCAGCCGGATCAACTTCCAGGATCTCCTCTACGTGACCCTCAGGAAGGCGGGCGATGCATCTCAGGGGATCCAGTCCCCCACCGGCTTCGAAATCGGCAGCGGCGTGCGGGCGGTCTCCACTACTCGCACCTTCAGCCAGGGAGTGATGGAGGGAACCCAGCGCCCGCTCGACATCGCCATTTCGGGCCGTGGCTTCTTCCAGGTCACCATGCCGGACGGCACCACCGGCTACACGCGGGACGGTGCCCTGCATCTTGACGCCAATCTCACCCTGACCACATCCGAGGGGTACATCCTGGAGCCCCAGATCACCTTCCCCACCAACGTCGACTCGATCAGCTTCGGGGCGGACGGGACGATCTCGGCGACCACTACCGACAGCCCGGAAACCCCCACCCAGCTCGGGCAGCTCCAGCTCGCGACCTTCCCGAACGAAGCCGGCCTGGATCCGCTGGGCGGGAACTTGTTTCGCCCGGGCGCCGCCTCCGGCACTGCCACTGTCGTCACTCCCGGTCAGAGCGGCGCCGGCACGATCATCCAGGGGTACATCGAGAAGTCGAACGTCGACGTGGTCTCAGAACTGGTGAACCTGATCGTCGCCCAGCGGGCGTACGAGGTCAACTCGCGGGCCATCCGGACTGGCGACGAGATGCTCAGCCAGGTCAACGGACTGGTCCGGTAGGTGAGGCCATCATGAGTTTCCTGTATGCGTTGATCCTCGCCCTCCCCGCTGCCGGTCCCGACTCGACAGCGCCCGCGCCCATCCCCACCTTGCGCCAGGAAGCCTGGACTCCCGGGACCAGGATCCGGCTGAAGGATCTGCTGGATCCCGCGGACCACTCGCTGCTCGCTCCCGAACTGCTGGAGGTCGACCTCGGCCGCTCCCCCTCTCCCGGCTTCGGCCGGCTGCTCACCCGGGAGGCGATTCTGGCGGCGCTCCCCGAACCGCGTCCACCGCTGGCGGGACCCGACGAGGTCACGGTTCGCACCACGGTGACCAGCGTCAGCGTGGAGGATGTCCTGAACCGGGCTCGCGACTTCCTGGCGGAAAACGCGTCGCTTCCGGCCGATTCGGAGGTGGAACTCACCCGGGCTCCGTTCGAGGCGAAGGTCCCGGAGGGCAGGGAATCGCTGGAACTCTTCCCCCGCTTTCGCGGCAAGGAAATCAGCCGCGGGCCGGTCACGGTTCTGACCGAGGTCAGGGTGGACGGCAAGCTGCAGATCGTGATTCCGACCACGTTCATGGTCCGGACCTTTCAGAACCTCCCGGTGCTGGCCCAGAATCTGACGCGGGGAGGAGCGCTTCAACCCGATCTGATCCGGACCGTTCGCTCCGAGACGACCCATGAATCCGCGCCCTCGTTCACCGGTCTGCAGGCCCTGTTCAACCAGGAGGCCCGCCGGGATCTGAAGGCCGGCACGCCGATCACGGCGCGCGACTTCAAGCCGACTGTGCTCATTCAGCGCAACTCCGCCGTGACGCTCGTCTACGAGCGCGGCGCCCTGCGCGCCGAAACGTACGGCATCGCCAGGGACAGCGGTACTTACGGCAGCTCGATCCGGATCGAGAACCTGGTCACCAAGAAGACCGTGGTGGGCCGCGTCGTCGGCCCTGGCCTGGTCCAGATGAACCCTTGACCCCCCCCATCGGATGGAACCATGAGACGCATCCCGTTCACCCTCCTCTTGCTGGCCGCCCTGCCCATGCTGGCGCCGGCTGCCCTCTCCCAGTCCCTGTGGCAGAAGGGCCGGCGAAACCATGTGGCCCTGCTGGCGGACAACCGCGCCCATCGGATCGGCGACGTCATCACGATCGTGGTCGATGAGCAGCAGAAGGTGTCGAACAAGGAAAACGTGAAGCTGGAGAAATCGTCCCAGGCCAAGGCCGAGATTCCGACGTTCACGCCGGACCAGGAGCTGGCGGACAAGTTCTTCCCGATCGAGTGGAACTACGACCGGGAGTTCGAGGGGAAGGGGAACTTCGACAAGCAGGGTGACTTCGCCACTCGGATCACGGCCACGGTCATCGACGTCCAGCCGAACGGCAACCTGATCGTGGAGGGGAAGCGGAAGGTGGTGATCGACAAGGAGGAAAAATGGATGACGATCACCGGCACGGTGCGCTCCTTCGACGTGGAGACGAACAACACGGTCAGCTCCACCCTGGTGGCCAACGCGAGGGTCACCTACGAGTCGTGCGGTCCGCTGGCCCGGACCACGAAACCGGGATGGTTCGAGGTGGCCCTCGACTTCTTCTGGCCGTTCTGACGCAACTGGAGCGCTTCGAATGATCATCTCCGGCTTGATTTGCTCGCTGCTCCTCCAGGCCCCGGCCGTGGAGGACGAGAAGTCCGATGATTTCTCCTACAGCCAGGTGCGCGTCGGTGACGTGGCCCAGGTCAAGGGAATGCGGACCAACGCTCTCTGGGGCACCGGCCTGATCGTCGGCCTGAACGGGACCGGCGACACGGCCAAGGCGACCCGCCAGGCCCTGGCCAACCTCCTGGAGAAGTACAACCTCAACATCGCCGTCGGCGACCTGCAGGACGGCAACGCCGCGCTGGTCAGCGTCACCAGTACCCTGCCCCCCTTCGGGCGCGAGGGAGACCGGGTCGACGTCGTGGTCTCCGCCACGGGAGGGGCCAAGTCGCTGTTCGGCGGCACCCTGCTGTTCACTCCCCTCTCCGCGGTGGATGGAGTCGTCTACGCGGTTGCCCAGGGGCCGGTCACGGTGGGCGGATTCGCTGCCTCCGGCACGGCCTCCAGCGTGAGCCAGAACCACCCGACGGTCGGTGTCATCACCGCGGGAGCCAGCCTGGAAGAGGACGTCCCGTCCCGCTTCGTTTCCGACGACCGAATCGTCGAGTTCCGGCTCGATCGACCGGACTTCGAATCGGCCCGGCGCATCGCCGAGGCGCTGAACGCGTACCAGTCGGACATCGCCAGGACCCTCAACCCGTCCATGGTGCAGGTGAGCATCCCGGACAACGTGGGCCGGGATCGCTGGGTCGGGTATGTCGCCGACCTGTCGGAACTCCGGTTCTATCCCCACCAGAAAGCCCTGGTGATCGTCAACGAGAAGACCGGCACGATCGTGGCCGGCCAGGAGGTTCGCATCTCCAGGGTCGCCATCGTCCATGGCAACCTGACCGTGACGGTCGCCGAGTCGCCCCAGGTATCCCAGCCTCTTCCCGAATCGTATGGCGTCACCACGATAGTCCCCAGGACCGACCTGAACACCAGCGTCGAATCCGGCAACGAGGTCTTGATCCTGCCCACGACCGCGAGCATCGCCGAACTGGCATCCGCCCTGAACGCACTGGGAGCGACGCCGAGGGATCTGATCTCCATCTTGCAGATGCTGAAGGAATCCGGTTCGTTGCACGCGGAGTTGGAGGTTCACTGATGTCCAGGATCGAGCCCACGCATCTCCTGTCCCTCCACCAGCCGGCGCCTCTCCAGCCACTGAACAAGCAATCGTCTCTGCTCCCCCTGGACAGCCGAATCGGCAAGACACCGGCTCAACCCAAGGGGCCGGCCGCCGAAGAAGAAGAGGCCGGACGAGACGTCGCGGTCCAGTTCGCCTCGCTCCTGATCTCGATGGTTGTCAAGCAGATGTGGATGACGACCTCCATCGATGGCGCTGCCGGCGAAGGCCCGTTCGGAAGCGGGCCGGGTGCCGACATCTATCAGGGTCTGGCCGAGGGCGCGTTCGCCGAGGCTCTCGCCCGCAACGGCATGGAGACCCTGACGGGTGAAGTGATGAAACACATCCGCAAGGGCGTCCCGAAACCGGAGAACGGATCGTGAACAAGCTGCGCGAAAAGGTCGCCCACCTCCGAGAGAACCTGGAAGCCGCCATCATGGTGGAGCAGGAGCTGGCCGAGAGGCTCCGTGGACAGGAGAAGGCCATGCTGGAGGGGGTGGCCGACCAGATCCACGCCGCCAACAGCGCCCTGGATCGCGTCTACGACGAACTGCGCCAGGTGGCGGAAACCTGCCGCCGCGCCGTGGCGGACCTGCACGTCGACCTGGACCTGACCATGGGAGTCTCTCTCGGGAAGGTCATCGCCAGCCTGCCGCAGAACCTCGTGCCCGAGTTGGAGGGATCTAGCCGCAGACTGCGCCAGGCTCGTGTGACGGCCCGCTCCCAATCCTCCCGGAATGTCACCATCGCAAGAACCTCGCTGGATGCCATCGCCAGCATTCGAGGGATCTTCGGCGCTGCCCACGCTGACCAGGGCGGAACACACAACAGCAGTCCGTCCCTGTCCAGACTGGACGCTCAGGCCTGAGCGGAATCGAGAGGAGCACGCAATGTCAGTTGGATTCGCAGTAGGTCTGAGAGCTCTACTCGCCGCCCGGACGGTGATGGATATCATCGGCCACAACCTGGCCAACCAGAACACCCGGGGTTACTCCCGTCAGGTTGCGATACTGAAGTCGTCGCGGCCGGTGACCGGGAGCCGCATGATCCAGTTCGGTACCGGCGTCGACCTGACCGACATCTACTCGGTCGTCAACGAATCGCTGCTCGCCCGCATTCGCGCCGAAGTCTCTCAGGCCAGCCAGTACGAGGCGGAGTCGTCCCTCATGGACCAGGTCGAGTCGCTGCTGGGCGACCTGACCGAGAACGGAATCGCCTCCAAGCTCCAGGCTCTGTTCAACTCTTCCACCGAAGCTGGATCCGCCCCTGAAGACACCGTCCTGCGCCAGAACTTCCTGAGCTCGGCTTCCGACCTGGCCCTCGCGTTCCGGCTGAAGGTTTCCGGCCTGGATCAGATGCGGAGCACCTCCCTCCTGGAGTCGCATACCATCATCACGTCCGCCAACCAGCTCCTCGGGGACGTGGCCTCCCTGAATCGCCGGATCCGGACCCAGGAGGTAGTGGGCACCAGGGCGAATGACCTCAAGGACCAGCGCTCCGTGGCATTGGAGCAGCTCTCCGAGCTGATCGGGGCGACCGCGATGCAGCTGCCTGACGGCACGATGAACGTCACGGTCCAGGGAGTCACACTGGTCTCCGGCGCCTCCGCGACCCTGCTGGAGACACAGGTCGCCTTCCACGGCGGCGTGAGAGTCATGACCATGGGGGGGGCGGTCGAGGTCAAGTCGCCATCCGGCCAGCTGGCCGGCATCCTGAACATGATCGAAAGGTACCTTCCGGGTCGGGTGTCGGACCTGGACCAGATGGCGCGCAACCTGATCCTGGAGATGAACCGGGTTCATGCCCGCGGCGTGCCGGCCACCGGCCCGTTCACTCAGCTTACCTCCTCCTACAGCGTGAAGACCGCTCCCGGGACCGACCCGCGGAGCGCGACGCTCGAAAACGCCGGCCTGCCGTTCGACCTTCAGAGCGGCACCTTCTCCATTGCGGTCAGCAACCTGGCCCGCGGAGACGTGCAGCGGTTCGACATCCCTGTCGATCCCTCCAACGATTCGGTCCAGGATCTGCTGGACTCCATCAACGCCGTTCCGCAACTCAACGCCTTCCTGGACGGGGTGGGCAAGCTTCACATCAAGGCCAACTCGGGGTACGGATTCGACTTCTCGCAACGACTCGACACGCTGCCGGTCGAAGGCGGGACTTTTGGCGACGGCGCCGCCACGATCGTCGGAGAGAACTTCCCGGCGAATCTCACCAACGGGGCCCAGTTGACCGTCGCCGTGGACGGAGGAGCTCCTCAGACCATCACCTTCAACGCGGCCGATTTCGTCAACATCAACGCGGCCACCGCGGATGAGGTCGCCGACGTGTTCAACGCCCAGGCGGTCGGCATGACCGCGTCGGTGGTGGACGGCCGGCTGGTGCTGCAGTCGAACGCCAGCGGCTCGGCCTCCTCCCTTGCAGTCGTTGATGGAGCCTCCTCTCCCGCCGCCGCCATGAATCTCCCGCTGGCCGGGTTCGGAACCGACACGCCCGTGCAGGTCACGATCACGGGGATCACTGACTCGGATGCGCCGCATCAGTTCACCTTCAAGGCGAAGGGTGATGGCGACATCGGGATCAGCCCCGGGCTCGAGGTGGAGGTGTACGACAACGGCACTCTCCTGACGACGCTGCAGGTGGGAGACGGGTACGAACCAGGTTCGCCCATCGAGGTGATCGATGGCGTCTACATCGAATTCTCCCCCGGCACCATCCAGGGGAGCGCCAATCAGTTCTTCGACCTGTCGACTCCCGGTGACACCGACACCGCGGACGTCCTGGCGGCCTTCGGACTCAACGCCTTGTTCGAGGGCAGCGACGCCACCACCATCCGGGTCAACCCGTTGCTGGAGTCGAACCCTCACCTGGTCGCGGGAGCCAGCTTCGGTGGCTCCGGAGACGGCGGCAACTTCCTGGCCATGGCGGAGGTCGCCTCGTCTCCCCTCGCGGGTCTTGGAAACGCCTCGATCACCAGCTTCTACAATGCGTTCGCGGCCGAGATCGGCACCTCCGCGGCGGGAGCCGCCGCGTCTCTCCAGTCCTCCTCCCTGGTCTTGCTGACCCTGCAGACGCAGCGGGCGGCGGAATCAGGCGTCAATCAGGACGAGGAACTGCTGAATCTGGAGAAGTTCCAGGACGCCTACGAGGCCGCGGCGAAGTACCTGTCGGTTCTGTCCGAGCTGGACGACGTGTTGCTGCAACTCTGAGTTTTCATCCGGAGACTGGTATGACCTACCGCATCACTCCTTCCGTCCTCTTCCAGAGGGCTCTGTTCGATGTGACTGGAGCCTATGCGAGATTCGCCAGGGCCCAGAACCAGATCTCCACCGGGCGGCGAATCAGAGTCTTCTCCGACGATCCCTCCGCCGCCTCGAGGGCCCTCGACCTGAGGACGACCATCGCCAAGACGGCGCAATCCCGGGAATCCGTCACCTCGGCCCGGCTGGCGACCGACTCTCAGGCGGCGATTCTCGAGGAGGTCTCCACCCTGATCATTGACGCCAGGGCGCGGGCCGAGGAAGCCGCCAACGGTTCGAAGAGCCCCTCCGACCTCGCGGCCATCGCCTCGGAAATCAACAGCATCCTGGACCAGGTGGTGGGCCGGGCCAACCAGACGCTCGAGGGGCGCTACCTGTTCGCGGGATCGCGCATCGATACCACCCCGTTTCAGATCACGAAGTCATTCGAGTCGATCATCTCGGTCAACTACGTGGGGGACGACATTACCCGCAAGGTCAGGCTCGGACCCGCGGACGTGAAGGATGTGGATCTCTCGGGCCGGGACGCGTTCCTGTCGTACATCCGCGGCGACACGACGATCGCCGGGAGCTTGGGCCTGGTCCCGTCCGTGGCGGCCAATGACACGATGGTCGGCGACGAGAAGCTGGTCGTGGCCCATACGAGCACGGTGATCGGCGATGGCCTCGGGCCCGGAGGCGGGGACGCGCTCAGCGGCATCGTGCCCGGTCTGTCGACCGCCGCCGACACCATCATCGGGACCACGGGAACGCACCGGCTCACCGTGGCCGTGGAGAACTCCGGGGAGTACACGATTCGCCTGGACGACGGCACCTCGGTTCCCCTCGACATCACAAAAACTGATCTGACCCTGACGAACGTCGCTGGTGAGAAGATCCATGTCGATCTGACCGGCATGACTCCCGGCTTCACGGGCACGATCGACCTGGTGGGAAACGGACAGATCCAGGGCGGGGGGGGGACGCCCCAGACCCTCACGTTCACGAGCGACTTCGTGCTTCAGGACGGCGCCGGAAGGGTGGTGCATCTGGACACCACCGGGCTGCATGGCGCCGGCGAGTCGCTGGCGGTCTTCCCGGGCACGGAATCGGTTTTCGAGGTGCTGATCAGCCTCAGGGACGAGATCGAGGGGAACAGCGGCTTCTCCTCGGTGGGCCGCGAGGCGCGCATCCAGAGCATTCTGGGAGCCCTGGACCGGGATCACCAGGGGATCCTGGGAGCGCTCGCCAAGCTCGGTGCCAGGAGCGCGTCGTTCGACCGCATCGCCAACTCCTTGAGCCTGTTCGAGCTGTCGCTGGAGGAGAAGCGAGGCGACCTGGAGGATGCCGACATCTTCCAGGCGTCGCTGGATCTGTCGCAGGCGGAGAATGCTTATCAGGCGGCGCTCATGGCGGCGTCGAAGCTGAACGGACCGAGCCTGTTGAACTACATGTAGCGCGGTTCGGTTGGGGTTGTGGTTGGTGTGGGCGGCTTGAGTCCAGGGTGGTGGTGACGGTTCTGGGTGGCTCTCGGTCGCGCTTCCTGGGCGGGCCAGGCTGGGGATGAGGACGTGTGCATTCCGGGCGCGACGAACGGGCAGGGTCCTGCTGGCGGGGAAGGCGAGTGGTTCGGCGCGGGTTCGGCGCGGGTTCGAGGAGGTTCGCGTCCAGGGGGACTCCTGTTGGGAGTTCTTCCCGGCCCGCCCGGGAAGGGCGGCCGAGAGCACCTGAGTTCTCTTCCTGAAGGCTGGGGGGCTGGACCGCTTCGCTTCTTGCGAACTTCCACACCCGGTGAACATTTCGCCAGGTGATGATTCACTACCCATTCCGATGCCGACACTGACGCCGATTCCTGCGCGCCCCGCGAACGGACATCCCCTACCCCCGTTCGCGCCCCCGCTGTTGATTGAGATCGCCGTTCAACGTAGGCTGCACCAAAAGGACGCTGGCGCCATTTTGTCGTTTGCTCCACGACCGGCTTCGCTCCCGAATCGTCGAGTCGCGGCTGAAACAACGCCCCGCCCCACCGAAACTCACGTCCAGAGAGAAACGTCATGACCAACCTGAAGAACCTCGCCCCCGAGTCGATTGCCGTCCACGCCGGTAACACCAAGACCGAGTTCCTGGCCGCCGTGCCTCCGATCTACCAGACCTCGACCTTCGCGTTCGAGAGCGCCGAGCAGGGGGCTGCATTGTTCGCGGGTGAGCGGAAGGGGTACATCTACAGCCGCATGTTGAACCCGACCGTCGAGGCGCTCGAGAACTCCGTGGCGGCTCTCGAGGGGGGGCACGCAGGCCTCGCGTGCGGCAGTGGCATGGCCGCGATCAGCACGTCCCTGATGGCGCTGCTGAAAAGCGGCGACCATGTCGTCTGCAGCGAGGCGGTCTACGGCCCGACCTGCACCCTGGTGGACGGCATTCTCGCCCGGTTCGGTATCGAATCGAGCCTCGTCGACACGGCCAATCTGGATGAGGTGCGAGCTGCCATCAAACCGAACACCAAGGTCGTCTACGTGGAGACGCCCTGCAACCCGACCCTGCTCATCTCCGATCTCGAGCAGATCTCGAAGCTGGCGCATGGGGGCGGCGCACTGGTCGTGGTCGACAACACCTTCATGAGCCCGGTGCTGCAGCGGCCGTTCGACTTCGGTGTCGATGTGGTGGTTCACAGCCTGACGAAGTTCCTGAACGGTCACGCCGACGTGGTTGGCGGCATGATCGTGGTCCGGGACCAGGAGATGTACACCCGCATGAGGAAGACCCTGAACCACCTCGGCGGTGTGCTGCCGCCGATGGAGGCGTTCCTGGTACACCGCGGCATCAGGACGCTGGCGCTCCGCATGCAGCGGAGCACCGAGAACGCACAGAAGATCGCCGAATATCTGGAAGCGCACGCGTCGGTCGACTGGGTCCGCTACCCCGGTCTGAAGAGCCATCCTCAGTACGAACTCGCGGCGAGACAGATGAAGGCGCCGGGCGGAATCATCAGCTTCGAGCTTTCCGGTGGGATCGACGCCGGGCGCTGCATGATGAACTCCGTGAAGCTATGCACCCTGGCGGTCAGCCTCGGTGGTGTGGAAACCCTGATCCAGCATCCCGCCAGCATGACCCACGCATCGATGGGCGCGGCAGCCCGCAAGCAGGCGCATATCACGGACGGACTCGTCCGCTTGAGCGTCGGCATCGAGAGCGCGGACGACCTGATTGCCGATCTCGACCAGGCACTGGTGGCCGCCTCCAAGGAACACGCCTGCAGTTGCGCCAGCGTGGAACCCGCTGTCTAGCCCAGCCAGACGCCCGCGGTACGACAGCAAGGAACGAACTCTGCCCGGTTGGGCCATCAGACGGTTGAGGCGGAGGCGGGAACTCTCTACTCTGTCGCCCTTGAAGTCACCAGGCCCGCAAGGAGAACACAGTGAAAGGTCGATGGTCCGGCAGGATTCTCCCGGTGGGGGCTCTGGCGTTGCTGCTTTCGTTCTCTCCCGGATGTACCTACATGTATGATCGGGGCGCGGACGCGCTGGAGATCCTCGACTTCGGGGTGACCTGGTCGAAGGAGCCGTACGGGTCGCTGAGCGTCTGCCTGCTCGGTCTGGCCTCGATCGGCGCCGGCAAGATGGACGGTGGGTTCTTCGGGATCGGCGGCGGCCGGGCCGGGGTCATGCGTCACTACCAGCGGAACATCGGCCTGCTGCTCTGGAGCTACGACGAGGTCGGGTGGGGAGACAAGGTCGATCCGGACGACCCGGACACCCTGTATCGGTACTACATCGGTCCGATCGGCTGGTTCGGCTACCCGGAGCGCCTGCCCGACTACAGCTTTGCCTGAACGAAATACCTCCACGTGGTCTACGTGGGCATCTTGCTCAACTTCCGAGTCACCGAGATCATCGACTTCCTGGGCGGCTGGTTCTTGCTCGATCTCGCGGGTGACGACACCGGCGGAACCAACGACTGGCCCTGGCGCACCGACAACCCCCGTGAAAACGAGACTCCGCGCCCCGACCTGCCCTGGTAACCGTTGCAGACGGCCGGCCTCCCGATCGATCCCCTGCCGGCGCTGCTCGCTGAACCCGGCCCGGCGTTGAACTACTTCGTGAGACGGGATCTGCTCGGCGAGGAGGTGCCGGAGATCGAACAGGTCTGGGACTCCGCTGAGGTCCGGCAGAGCCTGCGTGGCCAGCAGGAGGATGGCTCCTGGCCGAAGAAGAGGACGCAGCCAGATGTCTGGCCGGGCTGGCACTACCCTCTGTTCGAGACCTGGAAGCGGCTGCGAGTCCTGGTGCAGCAGTATCAACTGACCGTGGAGCATCCTGGATGCCGCGCTGCCTGCGAGTTCGTGCTGTCGTGCCAGCAGGAGGAAGGAGACATCCGCGGTCTGCTCGCCAACCAGTACGCCACGTACTACACCGGCGCCCTGACCTACCTTCTCATCCGCGCCGGGCTTGCGGACGACCCGCGGGTGCATGCGGCTCTCGACTGGCTTCTGAGCATTCGTCAGGACGATGGCGGCTGGTCGCTTGCGATGATCGATCACAATCTCTCCCGCGAGGAACAGCACCGGCTCTCGACGCAGTACGCCCCTCCGCTTGAACCGGACCGATCCAGACCGTTCACCCACATGGTCACCGGAATGGTCCTGCGCGCCTTCGCCGCGCACGAGGGGTATCGCAACCGCGAGGAGATCCAGCATGCCGGCCGTCTGCTGAAGTCCCGTTTCTTCCAGCCGGACAGTTCCAGTTCCTACAAGGCCGCCGCCTACTGGACGATCTTCAATTGGCCGTACTGGTGGAACGACCTCGTGAGCGCGCTCGACTCCCTGGAACAGCTTCGACTCCCTGCCGACGACCCTGAAATCGCGGCCGGGTTGGCCTGGTTCTTCGAGCACCAGCGCAAGGATGGCCTGTTCGACTTGACCTCGATCAACGGCCGTACGGCGACCGGCCCGCGCGCAGCGACCCAGCGAGGCTGGACCGGCCTGAACATCGTCAAGCTAATTCGCCGCTTTGCGGCACCATGACAACGCCGGAGAATGCCCGCGTTTTCTTCCAGTCACCGCCTGTCAGCGGTATCCTTCCCACATCATGAACTGGAGGACGTCGCCATGAACTTTGGTGTTCCACACGATCGGCATCCGCACGAATACCGCGTCGGGCTGAATCCCTTCGGTGTCGCGCGCCTGAAGGACCTCGGGCAGCATGTTTATGTGGAGAGTGGTGCTGGAGTCAGAAGTCATTTCAGAGATGAAGATTATGCCGCCAGTGGCGCGGAAATCGTCTTCAGCCATGAAGAGATCTACCTGCGCTCCGACGTCGTCTGCCAGGTCCGGTGCCTTGACTCGGAGAGCGTGGCCCTGCTGCGACCCGAATCGATCGTGGTTGCCTTCCACCACCTCGCGGTCGCTCGCAAGGAGGTGATCAAGGAACTGGTCGACCGGGAAATCACGGCGATCGGCTACGAGATCATCGAGGACCGCTGGGGCCGCCATCCGGTCCTCACCTCCCTGAGCGAGGTCGCCGCGCGCGTCGCGGTGCATCTGGCGGCTCAGCTTCTCCAGATTCACTACGGCGGCCGCGGCATCGTCCTCGGGGGCGTCCCCGGTGATGCGCCCGCGACCGTGGTCATCCTCGGCGCCGGAACCGTGGGGCGGACGGCGGCCAAGGTGTTGGCCGCCTGCGGCGCGCACGTGATCGTGCTCGACGACAAGCTCCACCCCCTGCGGCAGGTCACTGCCGAGGTCCCCCAGAACGTCGTCACGGCCATCGCCAGCGAGCGCAACGTGCGCAGGTTCAGCGCCATCGCCGACGTCCTGATCGGCTGCGTGCTGGAACCCGGCGGACGGGCGCCCTGTCTCGTTTCCGAGGAGATGGTCATGAACATGAAGAAAGGCGCCGCGATCATCGACCTCTCGATCGATCAGGGCGGTTGCGTCGAAACCAGCCGCCCCACGACCCTGGACAATCCGACCTACCGCGTGCACGACATCACTCACTGCTGCCTGCCGAACGTGACGACCACCGTGCCGCGTTCGGCGACTCGCGCGCTGACGATCTCCGCCCTGCCGTACCTCGCCGCGGTCGCCGGCCAGGGCCTCGACGAGGTGCTCAGGAGCGATCCCGGCCTGAGGCGCGGCATCTACATGCATCGCGGCCGCTTCGTGAACGAGGCGGCGGCCCGTGCCCACGGCATGGCCGCCCAATCGCTCGAATCGTTGACCGGGGAGAGTACTTCATGACCTGGGTCACGGATTACAACCGCAAGCTCGTCAGCGCCGCGGAGGCGGTCGCTCTCGTCGAGAGCAACACCGAGGTCTACTACGGCGGCAACGCGGCAATCCCGCAGAAGCTGGTGCGCGCCCTCGCGGAACGGAAGGACGAGCTGGAGAACGTGAGGCTGAACCACGTGCTCCTGCTGGGCAAGGACCCACTCAGCTCGCCCGAGATGGAGGGACACTTCCGCCACAACTCCCTGTTTGTCGGGCCGGCGGATCGCGAGTCGGTGAACAGCGGCCGGGCCGACTACGTGCCGGTGTTCCTGTTCCACATTCCGCGCCTCTTCAAGGAACGGATCATCCCCCTCGACACGGCGATGGTGATGGTATCGCCGCCGGACGAACATGGCTTCATGAGCATGGGAGTGGAGACGCTGGGAACCGTGGCGGCCTGCCAGGCGGCGAAGAAGGTGATCGTGCAGGTCAACGAGCAGATGCCGCGCGTGCTCGGCGATTGCTTCATTCATGTCAACCGCGTCCACAAGATCGTGGAGGGAACCGAGGCCCTTCCCGAACTCGTGCCGCGGCCGCCCACCGACGTCGAGAGCCGCATCGGCAAGCATGTCCGCGGCCTCATCGAGGATGGCGCCACCCTGCAGATGGGGATCGGCGGCATTCCGGACGCGGTCTGGGCCAACCTGGACGGTCTCTCCGACCTGGGGATCCACACCGAGATGATCTCGGATGGCGCCATGCACGCCATCGAGAAGGGAATCGTCACCGGTTCGAAGAAAACGCTCCACCCGGGAAAAGTGGTCATCACCTTCGCCCTGGGAACCTCCACCCTCTACGAATTCCTCGACAACAACCCGTTCATCGAGGCGCATCCGTGCGACTACGTGAACGATCCGTTCATCATCGGCCAGAACGAGAACCTCGTGGCGATCAACTCGGCGATCGAGGTCGATCTCACCGGACAGGTCTGCGCCGACTCCATCGGCACGCGGATCTACTCCGGGTTCGGCGGCCAGGTCGACTTCATCCGCGGCGCGGCCCGGTCCAAGGGCGGCAAGCCGATCATCGCGATTCCGGCCACCGCCAGGGGCGGCAAGCAGTCGCGGATTGTTCCAATGCTGCAACCAGGCGCCGGCGTGGTCACCACCCGCGCCGACATCCACTACATCGTCACCGAGTACGGGGTCGCCCAGATGTTCGGCAGGAACCTGCGCGCCCGGGCCGAGGAAATGATCAGGATCGCCCACCCGGACCACCAAGCGGAGCTGGAGAAGGGCGCCAAGGCGCGCGGTCTGCTGTAGAGCACTGCAGCGCGGGCCTCGGGACTTCTTGAACTACGAAACGCGCGAAACACGCGAAAGGGCTGGTCGACCAGGCGCTCCTGTTCGATCTGCGGGCAGTGGCCGAGGTCGACCGGCTGATTCCGTTCCTCTCCCCTTTTCGCACCTTTTGCGTGTTTCGTAGTTCTTCAGCGCCTGTCCGGCCAGCCGGGGCGGCGCCGGGCATGGTATGCTGTGCGCTCCGCGCAGCCCATCCTTTCGCCCAGATCCGAGGAGACAGAGATGACGTCCGCCCCTCCGCCGCGAGGCAGCCGTTTCGTGAGCATCGCAGTGCTTCTGACGGCCGTCCTGTGTCAGCCCAGCCTTTCAGCCCAGGTGCGCCGGGCCGTCCTGGACACCACCAGGGACCACGAGCGGATCGCCGCCTTCGTCGGGACCGAACGCTTCTCGGTCCAGCCGCTCTCCCTTCCTCATGGAATGCCTGAACGCTTCTCGGTCGAAGTCGGCCTCGGCGGAGGTCTCTGGACGTTGGAGCTGGGGCGCCACTCGGTCCGCTCCGGCACGGCCCGCCTGCGCGTCTATCAGGCCGACGGCGCGCTGGTCGACGCGCCCCTGCCTCCGGTCTCCACCTATCGCGGCATCCCGGCGGGCCTGCCGGGCGCGACGGTTCTCGCCTCGCTCGGCCGGCACGGCCTCTCGGCCCGTGTTCAGTTCGGCGACTCGCTGGTCTTCACCATCCTGCCGCTGGCCGAGATCCTCAACGATCGGAGCGGTCCGGAGCACGTGCTCTTTAGGGGAGAGCTGCCGTCTCCCGAGCTGGGAACGGGGTGTGCGCTGGCTGAGAGCCAGGACCGCTCGATCGCTACCCCGCCAGGCGCGCCCGCGGCTCCCGCCACAGCACCGCTCGTCGAGGCGATACCGGAGCCTGCTCCCTGGCTCAAGCTGTGCCAGATCGCCTTTGACGGCGACTACGAGTTCTATCTGAACCAGGGCGGAACGGTGGCGGCCGCGGTCGCCAAGATCGACGCCAACATGAACCTGGTCGATTTTTTCTACGCCCGGGACGTGCTGATCACCTACGAGATCACCCAGTACATCATCAGGACGGCGCCGTTCTACTTCCCGACCAGCGGCGGCAGCCTGCTCGGCCTCTTCCAGGCGGAGTGGAACAACAACCACGGCGATGTGATCCGCGACATCACTCATCTGATGACCGGCAAGCCCGGGTGGCTGATCGAGTACGGAGGCCTGGCGTACGTGGGCGTGGTCTGCAACGTCGGCCTGAGTTACGGCTGGAGCATGGACAACGCCGGGATCGTGGGGCATGAGATCGGCCACAACTGGAACGCGGGGCACTGCCATGATCTGACCCCCTGCAACAACATGTGCGGCATCTGCTTCTACGTGGCTCCGATCACCAAGGACATCATCATGTCGTTCCGGGCCTCGAGGACCTGCCTGGACGACGCTCCGCCGTACGCCACGCCGGTCCCTCCGTATGCTCACCCGGACAGCATCACCCTCTCCAAGGTGGACTACACCGAGCTGCTGAACGGGGTCGAGATCGACGTGCTGGCCAATGATCATGACGCCAATCGTGACCGGATCGTCATCCACTCGTTCGACACCGTCACGCAGAACGGCGCTACGGTCTCGTTGACTTCCGGGCCGATGGGAGGGCGCCAGCGCCTGGTCTACACCCCTCCCCCGAACCCGGTGCTGGGCGAGGATCACTTCGTCTATCAGACCGAGGCGGGTCCGGGCGGGCTGGCGACCGGAAACGTGACGGTCCGGCTCTACCCGGATGGAATGACGGGGTACTGGAAACTGGACGACGGCGCCGGGAACGTGGCCACGAACTCGATCGACCCCTCCGGAAACGCAACGCTTTCCGGTTCGGCAGCCTGGACTTCCGGCCTTTACGGAGGCTCCCTGCTGTTTGGCGGCAGTGGCGACTCGGCCGACATCCCCCCCCTCTACCTGAACACCAACCGGCTCACTCTCAGCTCGTGGATCTACACCTACCTGGACCAGTTCCCGTACGCCGGCTTGATCTTCGCTCGCGGCGGCAGCACTCTCGCGGGACTTCATCTCGGCGATCACCAGGACCTCCGCTACACCTGGAACGGCGACCCGGCGACCTCCGGCTGGAGCTCCGGCCTGATCATCCCGAAGCAGCGATGGGTCTTCGTCTCCCTCGTCGTCGAGCCGGAGCAGGCCACGCTCTACCTGTACGATGGGACTCTCCACTCGGCCACGAACGCGGTCACGCATCATGCGGAGGCATTCGACACCGTGACCTACCTGGGCCAGGATCCGTCCAGCACGAACCGTTCCTTTGCCGGCCACATGGATGACGTCCGCATCTTCCGATACGCCATGAGCTCCGACGAAGTCTCGCAGTTGGCGCGCCTGGGAGGCGCCGCATACGCGCCGAACCCCGCCGACGGGGCGACGGCGGTCAACACCTCCTCCGGCCTGAGCTGGACCGCCGGCCACCATGCCGACTCTCACGACGTCTACCTCGGGACCGACTTCTCCGCGGTCAAGGCCGCGAACGTCTGGTCGCCTGAGTACCGGGGCAATCAGAGCGCCACCACGTTTCCGCTGAGCGCCCTTGAGTCCGGGACTCCGTACCTCTGGCGGATCGACGAGCGCGCCGGCGCCGAGGTCGTTCCGGGCGACGTCTGGAAGTTCACGCCCGTCGTGATGCAGCATTACGCACTGAACGAACTCTCGGGCAGTACCGCCTTCGACTCCAGCAATGACGATGATGGGACGTACGTCAACGCTCCGATCCTCGGCCAGCCTGGCGCCACCCCGTCGCTCGGCACGTCGGTCTTCTTCAACGGCCTGAACGCCCGGGTCGACATTCCGCCGCTCAACATCAACAGCAACACCGTCACGATCACGGCCTGGGTGAAGATCTCGGGGACGGCCCGGGACTATGCGGGGATCGTCTTCTCGCGGGACGGCAATTCGGCCTGCGGCCTCCAGATGGGCGTGAACGAGGAGCTGCGCTACACCTGGAACGGTGATCCGGCGACCACCGCCTGGAACTCCGGGCTGGTCCTGACCTCGGACGTCTGGGCATTCTGCGCCCTGGTGGTGGAGCCGCACCAGGCCACCCTGTACCGCGTGGTGTCGGGCGTTGTGACGTCGGCCACCCACCACCTCGCCCACTCCGCCGAGGAGTTCGATGGGGTCACCTGGATCGCCCAATCGGGCAGCTCGAACGCTTCGCTCAGGGCGCACATCGATGACGTGCGCATCTACAACTGCTCCCTGACGTCGCTGCAGATCGCGTCGCTCTACGCCAACTCGCTCTAGGACGGTCCCGTGCTCGACCTGGCGCGCGGAGATTCGCCAAAGGCGGAGTGGGTCCAGCTCCTGGCAGGGCTCGACAGGGCGGTCGAACTGCTCGTCTTCGTGGCCTCCGGCTGTCCGCACTGCGCTCAGGCGGTGCGGACGGCAAATGCTCTGTCCCTGGCGAATCCGCTCATCACCACGCACATCGTCGACGCCCAGCGCCTGCCGGAGATGGCCGCCCGGTTCAACGTTCAGTCAGTGCCCGTGACCTTGATCGATTCCGGCCTGGGATTCACGGGCGCGGTGGCCGCAAGAGAGCTGGTGGAGAGGATTCTCGAGGTGGGAACGCCCGAACACGAGAACCGCGTCTTCGTGTCGCTGGTCCAGGCCGCGCGCTTCGAGGACGCCGCCGCTCGCGTCCGGGACGCCGGCGGCGCTCATCAGTTCGCCGCGGCCTGGCTAAAGAGCGCCATGTCGCTCCGGATGGGCCTCCTCCTCCTCGCCGGGCGGGTTCTGGCGGGCGATCGGCATGCGCTCGACAGCGTCGTCCCGTCGCTCCTCCCCGCGCTTTCCGCCGCGGACGCCGCCCTGCGCGGAGACACCGCCGATCTCCTGGGCCAGATCGGCCACCCGAGCGCCGTGCCGGCGCTCGCCGCCCGGATCGACGACAAGGACCCGGACGTGGCCGAGGTCGCCCGCGAGGCGCTCGAACAGATCCGCGACCCGGAGGGATAGAGCCGGCCGCATTGCCCTCACCGCGGTCTCCATGTGCGGCCGTAGCACAGGTTCTCGCAGAAGACCGCCGGACGGCGCAGGAAGCGGAACCGCCGGATCATCCAGCGCACCAGGTTGTGAAAGGCGTTGTTCCTGTGAGAAAACGGGCAGCAGGCCATGCAGACGCCGCAGTCCGTGCCGACAGAGCGCCAGTACCCGTAGCACGTCTCCACCCGCGTCGGCCACTTCCTCACCCCGCGCACCACTTCCTTCTCGAGGAGCGATAGGGAGCGTGACGGGCAGTTCTCCGCGCACTTCCGACAGACCTCGCAGAGCGCATCGGCGCCGAGGGATACCGGCGCATCGTGCTCCACCTGGAAGTCGGTGCTCACCGCGCCGATCCGGACCCGGCTGCCGTACCGGCCGGCGATCAGGATGTTGTTCCGCCCCAGTTCGCCGAGCCCCGCCAGGACCGCGAGAGGCGGCAGGATCAGGTCGTAGTGCGCGTCATAGTGCGCCTTCGCCGCATGCCCGGTCGCGCGCAGCACCTTCTCGAGGAGCAACGAAAGGCGCGCGGCGCGGTAATACTGCTGCGCCGACTCGCGAATCGTCTCCGCCTGCGGCGCCCGTTGCATCTCGTCGAAGTCCATCTCCACCAGGAAGACGATGACGGAAGGATGGTCGAGCCCGATCTCGCGGCCCGACTCCTCGGGAAAGCGTCCCTTGTGCGTGTAGACGTACCTCTCGTCCAGCGCCGCGCAACCGGCCGCCACCGCTCCCTCCGCGATGAGCAGTTCCTTGAGGCATGACGTCGGGCTCTCAGCCGCCTGGAGGCGCCCGGCCCATGCGCGGACAAGCGAATCCTCCACCTCGATCTCCCCGATCAGCCGGAAGAACTCCCCGGCCTCCTCCGCGATCTCCCGGTCGTAGTAGCTTCCACCCGGCTCGAGCAGGCCCGGCAGCCTCCGGATGCGGTCGTCGGTTTCGCGAAGTTCGGGATGCCGGGAGTAGTATTCCCGATGTTGCGGCGTACCGGCTGCCAACGCCATCCGCGCGAACATGGTATCCCGCTCGTCGACCCGGTCCTCCGGCTTCGCTCTCCCGGCCACTACCGGAGCAACTTTCTCAGGGCCCGGATGTGGTCAGGCGTGGTTCCGCAGCAGCCGCCGAGGATCGAGACTCCAGTCTGAAGAAGCGCCTTCGCCTTCTCGGCGAAGAACTCCGGGGTCTCCGTGTAGACCACCGCTTCTCCCCGGACCTCCGGCAGGCCGGCATTCGACTGGATGATCAGCGGCATCTCCGTTCGCTCCCGGAATCCCTTCGCGATTTCGACCATGTTCTCGATGCCGTTGCCGCAATTCGAGCCGACCACAGCGGCGCCGGCCTGCTTCAGGCCGGTCACGGCAGCCGCGATGTCGACCCCCATGATCGTGAAGTAGCCGCGAGGCGTCCGGTCGAAGGTCATGGTCGCCATGACCGGCACGTCACGGCCCGCCTCTCTTGCCGCGGACAAGGCCGCCTCGATCGCGAGGGAGGCCTCGGCCAGGTCGGTCATCGTCTCCACGCAGATGACATCCACCCCGGCCCGGACCAGCGCCCTGGTCTGGCGCAGGAAGCTCGCCAGCACCTCCTCCGGCTCGGCGTCGCCGTACGGTCTCAGCATCTTGCCCGAAGGCCCGCACGATCCGGAGATCAGCGCCCGGTCCCCCACTGCCCTCCTGACCGCCGCCACGGCCGCTTCATTGATCTCCTCGGTGCGGTCGGACAGGCCGTACGACTCGAGCTTGAGAGCCGACCCGCCGAAGGAATTCGTCTGGATCAGGTCGGCGCCGGCCTCCAGGTAGAGCGAAGCGATCTCCTCGAGAAGCTCCGGCCGCGACAGGTTGTACTCTTCCGGGCATGCCCCCGCCGCGAGACCGCGCGCAAACAGCATGCTCCCCATCGCCCCGTCGGCCAGCAGGGTCTTCTTGGAAGACAGTCGCGCCAGCAGATCGCTCACGTCAGATCCTTCATCCGCCGATCAGCCGCTTCATCCGATCGACCGCGCTGACGCCGTCAAACGCGTACGCATCCGCCCCGATCTTCCGCGCGAACTCGTCGGAAAGCGGCGCGCCGCCGACGATCGTCCTGATCTCGCCCGCGAGCCCCTGCTCCCGGATCAGGTCGACGACCTTCTTCATCACCGGCATGGTCGTCGTGAGAAGAGCCGACATGCCGATCACCGGCGCGCCCTTCGCCTTCGCCGTCTCCACGAACGTCTCCGGCGCCACGTCGTTCCCCAGGTCGATCACCGCGAACCCCGCACCCTTGAGCATGATGCCGACCAGGTTCTTTCCGATGTCGTGCAGGTCGCCCTGCACCGTGCCGATGACGGCCTTGCCGATCGTCGGCACTTCTCCGCCCGCCATCAGCGGCTTGACCACGTTCATACCGGCATACATCGCCCTCGCGGCCAGGAGAACATCCGGCAGGAAGATCTCGTACCTCCGGAACTTCTCACCCACGACCGCCATGCCGGCGATCAGTCCCTCGTCCAGGATACTCCTCGCGTCGATTCCCTGAGCCACCGCGTCGCGGGTCGATTGGCCGACGGCCTGGTCGTCGCCCCGCTGCAGCTCCTCGCTGATCCTCTGCAGAAGCTCCATGTCATGTCCCTACCGGTTGTCCCTCAGCACCTGGCGAATCCGCGGGCGGCACTCCTTGCCCTTGCACTCCGCGCAGAAGGTGTAGTCGTTCTTGAATGCGTGGATCTCCCCGGGGCCGCCGACGATGACGCCGGAAATCGACTTCAGAGGTTCCATGAGAAAGCTGTCCCGGAGAGTCATGCCGATCGCCCCGGGCCGGAGACGGTCGAAAAGCCGCGCCTGGCCGCTGACGTGCCAACCGCAGTACCCCGGGGAGTAGCGCATGGTGACGACGCCGTTCATTTCGCGATACCGCCGCTCGACGATCTGCGCGCACCGCTCGGCGCCGTTTGAGGCGGCGGCGTCCAGCATCGCCCCGAGAGCGAAGTCGTTCGCTTGAAAGAGGGCGTCGATCCGCGCGCTCACTTCATCGCCGACCGTGACGGCGAACAGCGCGAGCCGCTCCGCCCTCGGGTAAACCACGAGCAACGGGTTTTCCGGCTCGTTGCGCCCCTCCCCCTCGAAGATCCGCGCGAATTCCTCCTTCCCGACTTCCTCGAACAGCCCGACAGGCGCGCAGACCTCCCGGAACAGTTCGATCCCCTCGATCGCGAGACCGACCATCCGCTCGTCCGTCCAGGCCCGTTCCGGCACTCCCTGGAGGGCCAGAACGCCAGCCGGCTCGCAGGCGACGTCGGCAGGCAGGATGTTGTCGACTGTCTCTCTCACGCGCGGCTTCCGGGAAGATCGTCCATTCCGTGGCAGCGCACCTCGTCCCGCATCAACTTCCCCAGCTCCCTCTTCACGTCGTCCCCCAGGCGGCTGGGCACGGCCTCGGCGATCAGTCTCTCGACTTCCTCATGCGCGCGCTCGCCAATGGTCTTCTTTCCCATCTCCTTCCAGCGCGACAGGTTCGCCCTCACGATCGTGGGCCCCGGGAAGTAGTGCTCCTCGCGCAGGTACTTCCGGGTGTGGTCGGAGATCAGGAGATGCTTCTCCCGCAGGAGCTCCTCGAAGCGCGGCCGGGCCGGAAAGTCCTCCTTCGGCTCGATTCCCCGGGCCAGGCGCAGGCACATGCCGGCGATCTCGTTGTCGACCACCAGCTTCTCGAGGCTCTGGCAGCTCTCGAAATCGAGCATTCCCGGACCGGAGATGCTGTTGATGCCGGCCAGCGTCGCGAGCGTCGCTCCCATCGACGTCTCGATTCCAGCCTGGGCGTCCAGCGCCTTCGAGTC
>JAZDLC010000300.1:0-8209 GCA_043802345.1 Planctomycetota bacterium
CGAGCTGGTTTCGGGGGTTCCGGCGCCGGTCGCGGAGTTCTCCGGAACTCCCACTTCGGGCGTGGTGCCGCTCGGCGTGAGCTTCACCGACCTGTCCTCCGGCGGGCCGGTCACCTCCTGGAGCTGGGACTTCGGCGACACCACCTCGTCGACCCTCCAGAATCCGAATCACACCTACACCTCCGCCGGCACCTACACCGTCTCCCTGACGGCGACCGGGCCGGGCGGAGTCGACACCGAGACCAAGGTCGGCTACATCACCGTTGACGAGCAGCCCCCGGTGGCCGACTTCTCCGGCACTCCCACCTCCGGCACAGCGCCGCTTCTGGTCACCTTCACCGACCTCACGTCGGGCGGCCCGGTCACCGGCTGGAGCTGGGACTTCGGCGACACCGGCACCTCGACCCTTCAGCACCCGACCCACACCTACACCACGTCCGGGACCTACACCGTCTCGCTCACCGTGACCGGGCCGGGAGGAAACGACACGATCACCAAGACCGACTACATCACGGTCACCGCTCCGTGGCAGGATCTCGGCAACGGCTTGGCGGGAACGCACGGATTGCCGGTACTGACCGGCGAGGGGTCACTGGCCCAGGGCAGCACGCTCGCGCTGGACATGACCAACGCCCTCGAGAATGCGCCGTTTGTCCTGGTCATGGGTTTTTCGCGGGCCGACATCCCACTCAAGGGAGGGATCCTGGTTCCGGCGACCGACTGGATCCTGTTCGGTCTCACGACCGACTCCAGCGGCGAGTTCCACTTTGCGACCTCGCCGAACAACCCGGTCACTAGCGGCGCGACCCTCTACCTGCAATACTGGGTGGCCGACCCGATCGGACCACTGGGATACTCCGCCACCAACGGAATCACCCAGACCGCACCTTGAGGAACATCACGGCCAGCGGCGGCAGCGAGAGCACCAGCGAGTGCTCTCGCCCATGCCACTTCTTCGCCTCGCTCTCGAAATCCTCCCCGGAGAAGTCACCCGCGCCGCCAAACCTCGGATCATCGCTGTTCAGGAGAACGCTCCAGCGTCCCGGCGAAGGGACGCCGATCCGGTAGTCATGGCGCGGGACAGGCGTGAAGTTGAAGACGGCCACGATCTCGTCCAGGGGCTCGCGCGATCGCCGCATCAGGATCAGCACGCTCGAATCGGCATCCTGGCAGTCGATCCACTCGAACCCCGACTGCTCCGCATCCATTGAATGCATCGAGGCGTGCTTGCGATGCATGCTGTTCAGGCTCTTCACGAACTCGCGCACCCCGGCATGCAGCGGATGCTCGAGCAGCGGCCATTCGAGTCCGGTCTCGTGGTACCACTCGCTTCGCTGGCCAAACTCGCTTCCCATGAAGATCAGCTTCTTCCCGTTCTGGGCGAACATCCAGCCGAACAGCAGCCGTAGGTTGGCGCATTTCTGCCATCCGTCTCCGGGCATTCTCGAATAGAGCGATCCCTTGCCGTGGACCACCTCGTCATGCGAGAGCGGCAGCATGAAATTCTCGCAGTCCGCGTACAACTGGCGGAAGGTGATCTCGTTCTGCCGCTCCTTGCGAAAGAGCGGGTCGGTGGACCTGTACTTCAGCGTGTCATGCATCCAGCCCATGTCCCACTTGAGCCCGAATCCCAGCCCGCCGTGTGATACCGGCCGGGAGACCATCGGCCAGGAAGTTGATTCCTCGGCGATCGTCTGGACATCCGGGAACGCGGCGTACACTTCCGTGTTGAACCGCTTCAGGAACTCGATCGCCTCGATGTTCTCCCTGCCGCCGTACTGGTTGGGAATCCACTCGCCCTCCTTGCGCGAGTAGTCCAGGTACAGCATGGAGGCCACCGCGTCGACTCGCAGGCCGTCGATGTTGTATCGGTCCAGCCAGAACATCGCGTTGCTGATCAGGAAGCTGCGCACCTCCGGCCTGCCCAGGTTGAAGATCAGCGACTTCCAGTCGGGGTGGAATCCCTTGCGGGGATCAGCGTGCTCGTACAGGTGGGTCCCGTCAAAGAAACCGAGCGCCGCCTCGTCCGAGGGGAAGTGGGCCGGCACCCAGTCGAGCAGGACCCCGATCCCTTCTCGATGCATCTGCTCAACGAACCGCATGAACTCCCGCGGATTGCCGTAGCGGCTGGTCACGGCGAAGTAGCCGGACACGCCGTAGCCCCACGACCCGTAGAATGGATGCTCCGACACCGGCAGAAGCTGGATGTGAGTGAAGCCCATATCCCGCACATACTCTGACAGCCGGGGGGCCAGTTCAGTGTAGGTCAGGCGCCGGTTCCCTTCCCCGCGGAGCCAGGAGCCGAGATGAACCTCGTAGACCGTCATCGGCTGATCGAGCGCCTGGATCGCGCCCCGGTTTCTCATCCAGTCGGAGTCGTGCCACTCGAAGAAGAGATCGAAGACCCGGGAGGCGGTTCTCGGAGGAAGCTCCTGGTAGAAGGAGTACGGATCCGCCTTGTCGACCGTGTAGCCACCAAAGTTCGACACGATGTGATACTTGTACGCCGCACCCTCGTTCACCCCTGGAATGAACCGTTCGAACGCGCCTCCCGTACCGCGGCGAGTCATCGGATCGGCGTTTGGATCCCAGTGGTTGAAATCGCCGATGACCGAGACGGTCCGGGCCGAGGGCGCGTAGACGCCGAAGATCACCCCCTCCACGTCCCCGACGCGGATCTTGTGCGCCCCCAACCGCTCGAACATGCGGAAGTGGGAGCCCTCGTGAAAAAGATACAGGTCTTCGTCCGAAAGAAGTGTAATCGCCTGGTGATCAGCCATGGACTGATCATAGCGCGCAGACGCAACGATATGGAAACCTCGATCTCAGCCGGAGACCGATGAGCGATTCGGGATTGTTGCTGATCGACAAGCCGGAGGGCCCCAGCTCGCATGACGTGGTGGACGCGGTCCGCCGGAAGATCGGCTACAGAACAGTCGGCCACACCGGCACCCTCGACCCGATGGCCAGCGGCCTGCTGCTCATCTGCATCGGCAAGATGACCCGGCTGGCCGAGTACCTCGTGGGACACGACAAGGAATACCTGGCCGGGGTGAGCCTCGGAACAACCACCAACACCTTCGACGCCACCGGGAAGGTGCTCGAGACATGTGGTGTGGCCACGGACAAACCGTCCGTTCAGAGAATCCTGGCCCGCTTCCTCGGCAGCACCCTCCAGCGCCCACCCAGCTTCTCGGCGGTCCGAATCGAGGGGCAGCGGGCCTACAAACTGGCGCGGCAGGGCCGGGAAGTGAATCTCGACGAGCGCCCGGTCGAGGTGCACCGGCTCGAACTGGTCCACTTCGATCCGCCCGACCTCACCCTCGACGTGCGCTGCTCGGCTGGCACGTATGTCCGCTCCCTGGCCCACGATCTGGGGCAGGCGCTCGGCTGCGGAGCCCACCTCTCACGCCTCCGCCGCACCGCGTGCGGGCCTTTTTCCGTCGAGCAGGCCCTGAAGCTGGAGGCGCTCGCCGAGAGCGACTCCTGGCGGGACTTCCTGCTCCCGCCCGCGGAGGCGCTGACGGGACTCCCCACGCTCCGTCTCACGCACGACGAAGCGGAGTTGCTGGGCCACGGCCGGATGGTGCCATTCCGGGACGGGGCCCGCCCGGAGGCTGACGACGAGCGGACGTACCGGGCGGTGAGGGAGAACGGCGAACTGCTGGCGGTGGTGCTTCCCGATCATGAGGGCGGCGTCTTCCGGCCGAGAAAGGTCCTGGGCTGAAGGGAACCGGGGTCAAGATCGGAATCGCTCGGTTCACGGAGTTTGCGGCAGGTCCCTCTCGTTTGGATACGTACTCGACTTCACCACAGAGAGCACAGAGGGTCAGAGCTTGAAGAAGAGCGTCCGTTCACGGACATTCCTCCTCATCTCCTCTGTGCTCTCTGTGCCCTCTGTGGTGAAATCCCCCGTTTTCGACCGCCTCTTCAACAACCTGCCAACTCGGGTATGCTGCCGCCATGCCGTCGACCCAACCTCCACCCTTCGTCATCCCGGAACTCGAGCGCCTCGGGATCGCGCCGACCGAAGAGCGGCTCGATCGTCTGAGCCGGCTCGTGGCCCTGGTCGAGGAGGGGAACCAGCGGGCGAACCTGACCGCTCGGTGCGACACGGATGAGATGTGGCGGCGGCATGTCCTCGACAGCCTGGGCCTGTGCCGTCACCTGGAAGGCCTGGATCCGAAGCTGCGCGTCGTGGACATCGGCTCGGGTGCGGGCTTTCCGGGCCTGCCGCTGGCGATCTGTCTGCCTGATCGTTCCTTCACCCTTCTCGAGGCCACGGCCAAGAAGACCCGCTTCCTCGAAGAGTGCATCAGAGAACTGGCGCTCCCGAAAGTCCGGGTCAAAAACGACCGGGCGGAGACGGCGGGGCGGGATCCGGCCTTTCGCGCGCGCTTCTCCGTCGCGCTGTGCCGGGCCGTGGGACCGCTCGCCGTGATCGCCGAGTACGCCCTGCCGTTGCTCGGCGAGGGCGGCGTCCTGCTTGCCCTGAAGGGCCGGACCGTGAAGCAGGAGCTGGCCGGATCAAGGAAGGCGATCCAGCTCCTGGGAGGAGGGCCGGCCGAGCTGACTCCGATCGGAGAGGGAGGCGGATTCCTCGTCACGATCCGGAAGGTCGGCAACACCCCTCATCGCTTCCCAAGGCCGCCGGGCCAGGCGAAGGCAACGCCGCTCTACTCCAGGTAGGTATACCCAGAGAGGCCCTCCTCGTAGAACTTCAGCAGGGCGCGACTCTCCGGGACGTTCAGGGCTTTCCGCTTCACCGCCCGCTCCACGTCCTTGCGAATCGCGCGCGTCAGCGCCTCCGGGTCGTAGTTGACATACCCGAGGACCTGCCGGACCGTGTCTCCCGCAACGACCTCGTCGATCTCCCAGCCGCCGTCCTCATCCAGCTTCAGATGCACCACGTTGGTGTCGCCGAAGAGGTTGTGCAGATCGCCCAGCACCTCCTGATAGGCGCCCAGCAGGAAGATCCCCAGGTAGTACGGCTCGTCCGGCAGAAGATCGTGAAGCTCGAGAATCCGCTTCTCCTCTCCGGAGCTGACGAAGTGATCGATCTTCCCGTCGGAATCACAGGTCATGTCGGCCAGGACCACCGTACGGGTGGGCTCCTCCTGGAGCCGGTGGATCGGGCAGATCGGGAACAACTGCCCGATTGCCCATGAGTCCGGAGCAGACTGGAAGAGCGAGAAGTTGCAGAAGTAGATATCGGAGAGCAGCGCCGGTAGCTCCTCGAGCTCTCCGGAGAGCTCTCCGAGCTTCTTGGAGCGCTCCACCAACTCCCGGCCGACGGCCCAGAACAACTGCTCGCTGGCCGCCCGGAGCTCCAGGTTGATGTACCCCATGCTGAACAGACTCATCGCCTCGTCCCTGGCCTGAAGGGCGTCGTGGTAGACCCCCTCCAGGTTCTTGTCGGTGATCCGGGCCTGCGCGTCCAGCAGGTCCAGAAGCGGCTGGGGTTGTTCCGCGAGCGGCAAGGCCATCACCTGCGCCCGGATCTTCTCCACCTCCGGCTGCGTGTCGAAACGAGAACGCCCCACCACGTCCACCACCAGCACGCTGGAGTGGGCCACGAGAAACCGGCCCGACTCCGACACCACGGTGGGGTGATCGACCTGGGCGTCGTCGCAGACGTTCTTGATACGGTAGATGATGTCCTGCGCGTATTCCTGAATCGTGTAGTTGGCGCTCGACGCGCTGTCCGACTGGCTGCCGTCGTAGTCCACGCCGAGCCCGCCCCCCACGTCGATGGTGTCGCATCCGGCGCCCAGCCGCTTCAGCTCCGCGTAGATGTAGGCCAGTTCCGTCACCGCGTTCTTGAAGTGCCTGATATCGCCGATCTGGCTGCCGAGGTGGCAGTGGACCATCTTCAGGCAGTCGAGCATCTTGTGTTCGCGCAGGAGCCCCACCCCGGAGAGGATCTCGGAGATGGTCAGGCCGAACTTCGACCGCAGCCCGCCGGAAGCTCCCCAGCGGCCGGCCCCCTGGGACGAGAGCTTGGTCCGCACGCCGATCCTGGGGCGCACGTCGTAGTTCTTCGCATGCTCGACCAGCATCTGCAGCTCGGAGGTGCGCTCCACCACGGCGATGATCCGCCGGCCCAGCTTGGTGGCCAGAACGACAGTCTCGAGGAACTCGCTGTCCTTGAAACCGTTGCACACGATCGGCATGTCGTTGTAGCCGGCCGTCAAGCCCAAGACAGCCAGCAGCTCCGACTTCGACCCGACCTCGAAGCCGAAACCGAGCCGGGCGTTCTGCTCCAGGATGTGCTCGCACAACTGGCGCTGCTGGTTCACCTTGATCGGGTAGACGCAGAAGTACTTCCCGCGAAACTCCTCCTGGCTGATCGCCTGCTCGAATGCGTCCCGCAGCTCTTGCAGGCGATGGCTCAGCAGATCGTCGAATCTGAGAACCACCGGCGACGTGACGCCCCGATCGGCAAGCCCCTCCACCACTTCTTGCAGGTCGATGACACGCTCTGGGTCCCCGTGGGGTCTGCAGCAGACGTGACCATCCCTGGCCGCACTGAAGTACCCCTTCCCCCAGTCGGCGAGTCCGTACAGATCGACCGAGTCCTGGACAGTCCAGGCCCGATCGCCCTCTCCCCCGGGAGAGGATGTGTTCGCATTCTGCTCAGCCATGGACTCTCGCTCCATCTCGACGCCGCACGTTGTCCGACCAAACCGGCCCGAGAATCTACCACAGCCGCGTCGCCACCGGGTCGCGTCGAATCCGAAGGATCGCCGGCGCGGGCTCCGCGGCTCTGGAACGGATCCGTCACGTCTGATACCGTCGATACCCCATGCGAATCCTCGAACCGACACGTATGCGGCGACTCCTTGCGGCAGAGGCCCGAAGAGGCCGGCTGCTCCTGGCGGCCGTTCTGTCCTATCTGGTGCTCGCCGCCCCGCCCGGATGCTCCCCGGACGAGATCCCGCGGGGACCGAACATCGTGCTGATCAGCGCCGACACTCTCCGGGCCGACCACCTCGGCTGCTACGGGTACGACAGAAGCACCTCTCCCAACATCGACCGCCTGGCCTCCGCCGCGACCCTCTATCGGAAGTGCTTCTCCACCAGTCCGTGGACCGTCCCGTCCCACGCCTCCATGTTCACCGGCAAGCTGCCGTTCGAGCACGGGGCGCACTCGATCGACCCGCCCCACCCGATGGGAGATGTCTATCCGCTCGGTCTCGACAACCTGACCCTGGCCGAGGCGCTGCAGGAAGAGGGGTACCGCACCGGTGCCTTTGTCTCGAACTGGGCCTACATGTTTCCGCAATTGCAGCTCAATCAGGGATTCGACACCTACCACCTGGACGGGGTCTACGCCGACCAGCTCAACCTGCCGATCTTCCAGTGGCTCGACCAGCGGGACAAACGGCCGTTCTTCCTGTTCATCAACTACATCGACACCCACCGGCCGTACAACGTCCGGCCGAGACCCGGCCTCCTGGACGCTCCGCCCGTCCAGGACCGGGGTGAGTTGCTGGATCAGCTCATCGCGGAGGTGCTGCCGGCCACCGGGCCGGTGCCGGAGGATCTGGCCCGGAAGGTCATCGACCAGTACGACACCTCGATCAGCAACCTGGACGAGCAACTGGGCAAGCTCCTGGACAAGCTGGAAGAGACGGGGGTCCTCGACAACACCATCATCGTGTTCACCTCGGACCATGGCGAGTACTTCGGCGAGCATCATCTGGTCGAGCACTCCAAGGACATCTACCAGGAAGCGATCTGGGTGCCGCTGATCGTCAGGAAGCCGGGCCAGACAGCCGGCGAGGTGGTGGATGAACTGGCCTCCTCCACCGACATCCCCGCCCTGATCGACTCGCTCTTCGAGGGAGAAAGAGCCGTCCGGTTCCGCAGGTACTTCCCGGACGAGCCCGGGCGCCATCCGGTGGTGGCCCAGAACTACTACACCCGGCCGAAGGATCTGTACAACAAGCAGTACGGACATCGCTTCTGGAGAGTGCGCTCGGCGGTCTTCGAGTGGCCGTTCAAGCTGATTCGTTCCTCCGACGGCAATCACGAGCTGTTCGATCTCGAGCAGGATCCGAGGGAAGCGAACAACCTGTATCTGACCAACCAGGAGATGGCGAAGAAGCTCGAGAGACGGCTGGGACAGGTCGAGAGGACCCGCAAGCACTACAAGTTCACCGGCGCTCCCAACCAGCAGTACTCCGAGGAGCAGCTCCGGCGGATG
>JAZDLC010000301.1:0-6458 GCA_043802345.1 Planctomycetota bacterium
GTTCTCCTCTTCATTCTCCGTGCCCGTGCACGTTCCCGATCTTCGCCGGACGGGTCAGTTCACCGTGATCCAGGTCCCGCCGTCTTGCGCCGGCGCGGGAGCTCCGCCGAGCGAAACCGGGGCGGTCATGTCACCCGCCGCGCTGTACGCCGCGTCGGCCGCCGGAGCGGCCGCGCTGCCGGCGTACGCCTGCACCGAGTTGTCCGTTTGCAGGAGATCGCCCGACTGGTTGACCAGGAACGCCCGCCGGCCGGAACTGCCGTTGTTCGCCGGCCAGGCGTAGCAGGCCCAGAAGACCTCCGCCAGGTCGGCGCCGATCGCGCCCGGCGCGGCCTTGCCACCGTTCGGATCTTCCGGCACCCCCGTGCCCGCAGGATCGGGGAGGAACATGGCAAAGAAGTAGCCCGCCTTGTTGACCGCCGAGTTGGCCACCCGGCCAAGGCTCACTGAGACCACGGCTGGATCCAACGAGACGCCCATACCTCGCAGATTGACGGTGCCGGAAAGTTCCGCCAGGTAGAGCGACTCGCCCTGGCCATCGCCGTCGTTGTCGCACGACGACCGACTCTGGGCCTGGGCCTGCGCCGAAACGATCGTGCGCAGGGTGCTGATTGCGGACGACTCGTTCGCGGTCAACCGCGACGAGAGTAGATTCGGAATCGCTACTGCAGCAATGATGGCGATGATCGCCACCACGATCAGCAGCTCGATGAGCGTGAAGCCCCTGGGGGAGTTTCGGGTGAGGGGGGGGTACAACTGTCTGATCTCCCGATTCAGAGAATGAGAAAGAGAGTGCCCGCCGAACTAACTGGGCGGACACTCTCTTGGATGAATCTACATGTACTTGGCTTCTGCCGTGACCGGTAGGATCAGTTCACGGACGTCCATGTGTTGCCGTCATTACCCGCGACACCGATCGCCAGAGCGCCGGTAATATCGCCCGCAGATGCGACAACGTACGCCGCATCGCCAGCGGGAGCCGCAGCCGCGCCGCTGTAGTTCAGGACCGCGTTGTTGGTCTGCAGCAGGTCGCCGCTCATGTTGACCATGAAGGTACGATTACCGGTATTCTGCCGGTTGACCGGCCATGCGTAGCAAGCCCACGAATTCTCGCACAGGTCGTCGTTCAGGCCGCCCGGATCCCCGCCGGCCGCCGCCTCGAGGACCGGAGCGCCGCCAGCCGCGGGCAGGTAGAGCCCGAACAGATAGCCGGCCTTGTTCACGAAGCTGGCGTTGACGATGCCGAGCGCGCCCGACAAGACCGCGGGGGTCAAGACGATGCCTGAGCCGCGCAATGGCACACTACCAGCCATCTCGGCGAAGTATCCGTGCTCGCCGATGCCGTCGCCGTCCACGTCGATGGCTGACTGGGCCTGGATCTGAGCCTGGGCCGAGACCACGTTCCGCAGCGTCGAGATGGCCGCCGACTCGTTGGCGTTGAGCCTCGCCGACAGCAGATTCGGAATGGCGATCGAAGCGATGATGGCAATAATCGCCACGACGATCATGAGCTCGATAAGAGTGAAACCCTTGGTGTGCTTCTTCATAGGTGTCCTTGTCCTGAGTTCCGTTACCATTCGGGAAGCCACCTGGAAGTGGATCCCCGTTTCCTTTCAAGTCACTTGCCCCGGACGCACATGCGCCGAAGTCAGTCCCGTATCAAGTATGCGGCCGACCAGGGAATCGCTTCCGAGAGGAACTCCGCACTCAACCGAAAGATGGGGTCAGTGGGGTCCAACAGGTACGCCCGCTCAAGTCCTGTCTGAAAACTAGTATCGTCCCCGGCCCCCAGGCGACTGAAGGACCGAATCAAGAAAGCCGCGGGCAAACGAAGACCCGCCTTCTCGAGCTGCAATGCCTCGCTCTCCGCTCCCGCAAAGTCTCCGGAGGCAAGGCGTAACAGCCCGACAGTCACGTAGTAGTCAGCGCGCAGCGCGGGGTCCGGACTGTCAACGACCACGCTCTCGCCTCTCTCGTAATGCTGAAGGGCGCGTCCGTACTCTCCCTCCGCCTGGAGCACGAAGCCAAACAGCAGATTCGCCTGCGGATGATCCGGCTCGCGCTGAATGACCTCCTCCAGATCGACCCGGGCCCCCTCCAGAAGGCCCATGCTGATGAGCGTGCTGGCGCCGCTGACCAGCGTGTCGACATTCGGCCTCGGCTTGTGCACGAAACCGGCGAACAGCAACCCGGAGGCGACCAGCACGGTCAAGCCCCAAACTGAGAGGCGCACCCAGTCCCTCTTGGCCGCCTTTGAAGAGAAGGAGACGTTTCCGGTCCTGCCCTCAACCATGGGTCAGCTTCTCCTGGATCTTGAAGATCGGCAGGAAGACCGCCAGCACGATGGCGCCCACGAAAAAGCCCATGACGCTGATCAGCAGCGGCTCGATCAGCGAGGTCAGCGATTTCACCTGGGCTGACACCTGTTCGTCGTAGAATTCCGCGATCTTCTCCAGCAGATGTTCCAGGGCGCCTGACTTCTCGCCGATGGCGATCATGCGCGTCACCATGGGGGGAAACACCGGGCTGGCCGCGAGCGGCTCGGAGAGGGAGTTTCCCTCCCGAACCCGGTCCTTGGCGGCGTGGACCGCCCTGGAAACGACCTTGTTTCCGGATGTGTCCGCCACGATCTCCAGGCAGCCCAGAATCGGCACGCCCGACTTGATCAGCGTGGAGAAGGTCCTCGAGAACCGGGCCAGGGCCACCTTGCGGAACAGCGTCCCGAAGATCGGGGTCTTCAGCATCAGATAGTCCCAGGAGTATCCGCCCTTCTCCGTCCTCTTGATCATCACGATCATCGTGATGAACGCCGCCGTCATCCCCAGCACCAACAGCCCGTTGGTACGGATGACGTCGGACATCCCGAGTACGAAGGTGGTCAGTCCCGGCAGCTCGATTTCCAGTGACTCGAAGATGGGGCGGAACTGCGGCACGATGCCGACCATCAGGAATGCCGTGATGCTGACCACCAGCACCAGCGAGACAACCGGATAGGTCATGGCCGACTTGATCTCGCGCTTGAGCCTCGCGGCTGCTTCCTGGTAGTCCGCCAGTCGGACCAGGATCTCGTCGATCTGGCCGGAAACCTCGCCTGCCTTGACCATGTTGACGAACAGCTCGGTGAAGACCTTCGGGTGCTTCCCCAGCGACCTCGACAGGTCCGAGCCTGTACGCACGTCATCGGTCACCGCCCGGAGCGTGGACGCAAACGCCGGGGTCTCCGCCTGCTCCACCAGGATTTCCATCGCCTCCAGCAAGGTGATGCCGGAGGTGATCATGGTGGCCAACTGCCTCGTGAAGACGACCAGTTCGTCCTGCTTCCTCGGCCTGCCGGGACGCGCCTTGCGACTGCCGATCCTCCTGAGGGCCGAGTTGACCTCCTTGATCTCCAGAATCGTCAGGTTTCTCCGCCTCAGCTCGCCGACCACCTCCTCCCGCCCGGTGGCAGTGAGCGAGCCATTCACTGTCTGCCCGTCGTTCTTCTTCGCCGAGTACCGAAAGTTCTTCATTCGACAGTCTTCCTGTTCAGAGGACTCATGTATCAGACATGGTCACCCGCAGGACCTCCTCCAGAGAGGTGGTTCCACGGATCGCGTTTTTGATGGCGGAGCGGCGGAGGGTCACCATCCCCTCGAGCAGCCCCTGCTTCTTGATTTCGATCGCCGACTTGCCATGGAGCACCAGTTCCCGAACCGGATCGGACATCTTGAGCGTCTCGATGACAGCGAAACGGCCACGGTATCCCTGGTGGCACCGACCACATCCGACAGCCCGATAGAGCGTCGGTCCGGCCTGGATCTCCTCGTCCGAGAAGCCGATGGAGCGCAGCCGTTCCGTGGGAATCACCACCTCCTCCCGGCAGGAGGGACAGAGCTTTCGGCACAGTCTCTGCGCGGCCACCAGCAGCACGGAAGTCGCCACCAGGAACGGATCCAGGCCCATGTCGCTCATACGGGTGATGGCGGATGCGGCGTCGTTCGTGTGCAGGGTGGACAGGACCAGATGCCCGGTCAGGGCCGCCTTGACCGCGATCTCGACCGTCTCGGCGTCCCGGATCTCTCCGATCAGGATCGTGTCGGGATCCTGGCGCAGAATGGCACGTAGGGCGGTAGCGAAAGTGACACCCCGCTTGGGATTGACCGGGACCTGGTTGATACCTTCCAGCTGGTACTCGACCGGATCTTCCACGGTCACGAAGTTGATCTCTTCCGAGTACAACTCCTTCACGGCGGAGTAGAGCGTCGTCGACTTGCCCGAGCCCGTGGGACCGGTGATCAGGATCATCCCGTACGGGGCGCGGATCGCCTTGGTGAAGTCCGCGAGGCAAGCATCCTCGAAGCCCAGGGTCTCCAGACCGAGCGCCAGGTTCGTGTTGTCCAGGACTCGCATGACGATCTTCTCGCCATGCACCACGGGCAGGGTGGAAACCCGGAAGTCGATGGCCCGGCCTTCCATCTTCACCTGGAACTTGCCGTCCTGGGGCTTGCGCTTCTCGGCGATATCCAGGCTGGCCATGATCTTGATGCGCGAGGCGATCGCTCCCGCCAACTTCCTCGGGGGGCTCAGCACTTCCCGCAGGATTCCATCCTGACGATACCGGACCTTCAGCTTCGTTTCGAACGGCTCGATGTGGATGTCGGAGGCGCCTTCCCGGATCGCATTGGCGATGAACATGTTGGTCAGTTTGATGACTGGAGAGGTCTCGCCATCGCTGTCGGTCAGATCGACGTCATCATTATCCGTGTCGGTGCTCGAGCGCACCTCCATCTCGTCGCCCGTGGAGGCGTCTCCGACCAGCGCCTCCAGCTCCTTCGCGTCCGCGCTGTAGCAACGTCTGGCGGCCGTCTTCAGGGCCCGCTCGGAGGCCAGCACGAGTCTCAGGTCGCACTTCAGCAGCAATCGCAGGTGGTCCAGCTCGAGCACGTCGAATGGATTCGAGACAGCCACCGTCAGCACGTGACCGATCTTCGCCACCGGCAGGATCATGTGCTGCTCGGCGATTTCCTTCGGGATCAGCTGGGCCACGTCCGGCTTGATGCTGAGGCGGTCCAGATCGACCGGAGCAACTCCCGTCTCGTGCGCCACCAGTCCGAGAAGTTCCTTCTCCTCGAAATGCCCGTTTCTGACCAGTAACTCCGAGAGCGACGTGCCGTCGCGCAGCGCGACGTCCACCGCTTCCTTCAGCTGCACCTCTTCCAGACATCCGGATTGCCGAACCGTCTGGGCCAATCGTTTGTCGAATATTGACACTGCCCTGGTCTACTCAGCTTCTGTGGATCAGGCGCTTCAACTCATCCGGTTCAGAAGAGCGCGCCATCGCATCCTCCGACGTGATCTGCCCGGCCAGCACCAGCTCGGCCAGTGAGGCGTTCATGGTCATCATTCCCAGCTTCTTGCTGGTCTGGATGATCGAGTAGATCTGGTGCGCCTTGTCGTCTCGGATCAGGGCTCTGACCGGAGTGTTGACCAGCAGGATCTCCGACGCCAGCGCGCGTCCCTTCCCGAACGCGGTCATCAGCAGCTGCTGGCAGAAGACGCCGGACAGGGAGAAGGAGAGCTGCGTGCGGATCTGCTGCTGCTGATTATGCGGAAACACGTCGATGATCCGGTTGATGGTCTGGACCGCATCCGAGGTGTGCAGGGTTCCGAAGGTCAGGTGGCCGGTTTCGGAAAGCAGCAGAGCCGCCTCGATCGTCTCGAGATCGCGCATCTCGCCGATCAGAACGATGTCCGGATCCTGCCGGAGGACCGTGCGCAGCGCATTCTTGAAACCGAGCGTGTCGGAGCCGACTTCGCGCTGGTTCACCAGCGCCTTCTTGTTCGAGTGCAGGAACTCGATCGGGTCCTCGATGGTCACGATGTGACAAGGCCGAGTCTCGTTGATGTAGTCGATCATCGCCGCCAGGGTCGTCGACTTTCCCGAGCCGGTGGCGCCGGTCACCAGAATCAGTCCTCGCGGCTTGTTGCAGAGCCCCTCGCACACCTTTCGCGGCAGCCCCAGTTCGTCGAACCCGCGCACCCGGTACGGAATGACTCGCAGCACCGCCCCCACCGCTCCTCGCTGCATCAGCACGTTCGTCCGGAACCGCCCCAGGTTTCGAATGCCGAAGGAGAAGTCCAGTTCCAGGTTCTTCTCGAACTTGGCGATTTGATCGGTGGTCAGGATCGAGTAGACCAACGCCTTGGTGTCCGCGGCACTCATGGCATCCATGTCGGTGGAGACCAGGTTCCCCGAAATGCGGATTCTCGGCGGCGCGCCGGCACTGAGATGTAGGTCGGATCCGTTCCGATCCACGAGCTGCTGAAGCAGCTCCTGCATCTGGACCATGTAGGGCTCCCGAGTCAGGTGTTCAAAGGACCTTCCCTTATCGGCGGCCGGCAGGGTGAAGATTGAACGTCCTGTCGGAGAATCCGCGTCGCGACACGGATCCTGTTGCGCGCGGGACCAGGGGGGCTGG
>JAZDLC010000302.1:0-2109 GCA_043802345.1 Planctomycetota bacterium
GCGGCCCAGAACCTGGCGGGTTTCGTCTTCCAGGTGGTCCTGACGCGGGTGGTTCTGAATCGCTTCGGCGTGGGGGTGGCCCTCCTGATGCTGCCGCTGGCGCTCTGCGGCGGTTCCCTGGGCATCCTGGTGAATCCGACCCTCTGGGTCGCCGTCGGGGCCAGGCTGACGGAGGGAGGGCTTCGCTACTCCCTGCACGAGGCCACGCGGGAGATCCTCTACCTGCCCCTGCCGTCCGAGGTGCGCTCCCAGGCCAGGCCCCTGATCGACATCTTCGGCGCGCGCCTGTTCGAGGGGCTGGCGGGCCTGCTGATCCTATTTTGCACGGCGTTTCTTCACATCTCGGTGGGCGGATTGGGGCTGATCTCCATCGGGATGATCCTGGTCTGGACGATCGCGGTGCTGGCCATCAAGCGGGAATACCTGGACGCGCTGCGGAGTATGTTCTCTGAGGTGCCGGTTCACTCCCACGACAGGGCCGCGGAGGTACTCGATCCCGAGACCGTGGGGATGCTGGTCGCGAATCTGAAGGCACACGACGAGGTTCAGGTCTGCCAGACGCTGGCCATGCTGGATCTCGTCCACGACAAATCGGACCTCGTACCTCACCTGAAGCGGCTGATGACCCATTCCTCGCCGGCGGTGCAGGCGCAGACGCTCGGACTGCTGGGACGCGCCGGAGTGGGTGAGTTCCTCCGGGAGGGAGAGGCCCTTCTGTCGCACTCGGACGCGGCGACTCGCGTGGAGGCCGTGCGCTACCTCTGCCGCTTCGGCGGAACGGCCGAGCGTGCCAGGGCCGCGACCTTTCTGAGGGATCAGGATCCCCGGATCCGCACCGCTGCGATCGCTTCCGTGGCGGGTTCACGGGACCTGGGCAAGGGGGAGATTCGGGCGGCGCTCAAGAATCTCTGGCAGGATCAGGACTCGGCCTCCGGAGAGATCCGAGCCGAAGCCGCCCTGGTGCTGGGGACCCTCGACAACCCCGACTTCGACGACTTTTTGACGGAGCTCCTGAAGGATTCCTCGCCGGAGGTGGCGCGCGCGGCGCTGGAGGGGGTCGAGCGGATCGGCCGGCGGGTATTCGGTCCCCACGTCCTTCCCCGCCTGGCGGACGAGCGGCTGGTGATCTACGCGCAACGGACCATCAAGGCTTACGGAGACCGGATCCTGGGTACACTCCGGGACTACATCGACGATCCCGCGGAGCCGGTCGGGATCCGGCGCGCTATCCCGGGATGTTTCACCGCCATCGGCACGCCCCGGGCGGCCCGGGTTCTGGTCGAAATGCTGGCCGATCACCAGCGGGAATTCGGGGACGCGATCGTGGAGGCGCTGGGTGAGATGCGCCACCGGCGCCCGGAGCTGATCTTCGACCCCGGGGTCATCGAGGCGGCCCTGTTGCGCGAGGTCGAGGCTCCCCTGCAGCCCCGAAAACGAGCGGAGGCCACCGAACGCCACCTCGGACGCGCCATGGGGCTCCTGGCGCTGATCTACCCTATCGAAGACATCTACCGCGCCTACGCCGGATTGAAAAGCGGGAAGCGCGAGTTGAGGGCCAACGCAATCGAACTGCTCGACAACCTGATCCGGCCTGAACTCAAGCGGGCTGTGCTGCCCTACATCGAGGCATGGGCGCCTCCGGATACGGGGTTATGAACCGGCAGACAGGGCGGCGGAACGATGCAGTGCATCGTTGGAAGGGTTGAGACGGGAGACGGCAGACGTGAAATCAAGGAGGGAGATATGCTGGATTTGGGACATAAGAGTTTTTGTATGCCATATTTTCGCAGCTTATAAAACGAACGCGGTGACAGGTATCTTACGCACTATGCCTGTATCTGCCGTTTGCCGTCTGCCATTCCCAAGGAGGATGCCATGCAGATCGAGGAGAAGGTCCAGAACGACGTGGTGGTCTTAAAGGTCAGCAAGGATCTGACCACCGGCCAGGACGTGGCCCCGTTCCACGAGCGGATCAAGAGCCTGTCTCAGGGCGGCGCCAACAAGGTGGTGGTCGATTTTTCGAGTGTTCGCTGGTTCGGGAGCGCCATGCTGGGGGGCCTGATCGCCGGGTTGACGACGCTTCGGAGCGCCGGCGGGGATCTCCGGCTG
>JAZDLC010000303.1:0-2508 GCA_043802345.1 Planctomycetota bacterium
GCGATCATCGCCGCCAAATCGAGGAACGGAATCGTGGTCTCGCCTCATCCGCGAGCGGTGAAATGCATCGCCGAGGCCGTGCGTGTGGTGAAGGAGGCGGCGGAGCGGAATGGGGCTCCGGAGGGTCTGATCAGTTGCATGGTCCAGCCGACCATGGAGGGGACCCAGGCCGCCATGCGCGACCGCAATTGCGCCCTGATCCTGGCCACCGGAGGGCCCGGCCTCGTGAAGGAGGCGTACTCCGCCGGGAAACCCGCGTACGGCGTCGGGCCCGGGAACGTCCCGGTCTACATCGATCGAACCGCCGACCCGGAGCTTGTGGCCCGTGGCGTGGTGGCATCGCAGACTTTCGACAACGGCACCATCTGCTCGTCGGAACAATCGCTGGTGATCGACTCTCCCTTGCGGGAACGGGTCCTGGGTGCTTTCCGGGGCGCTGGGGCGTACCTGGTCACTCCCGAGGAAAAGGGGAAGCTGGAGAAGATCGTGCTGCGGGGGCGCGGCATGAACCCCGATCTGGTGGGGCAGTTTCCATTCCGGATCGCCGAGATGGCCGGGTTCAGCGTGCCGCGTTCCACCACCGTGCTGCTGGCCGAGGAGACCGGCGTGGGCTGGAAGTATCCGCTCTCGGCCGAGAAGCTCTGCCCGCTGCTGGCGGTCTATACCGTCGACGGGTGGCGATCCGGGTGCGAGCGCTGCTTCGAGATCCTGGAGTTCGGTGGCCTGGGCCATACCCTCGGCATCTACTGCACCGACGAGAAGGTGATCTGGCAGTTCGCCAACGAGAAGCCGTCCCACCGGGTAATCGTCAACGGCCCCACTTCCCAGGGTGGGGTGGGTTCCTCCACCTACCTGAGGCCATCATTGACGCTCGGCTGCGGCGCGGCCGGCCTGAACATCACCTCGGACAACGTGTCCGCCCACAACCTGATCCTGCGGAAGCATGTGGGGTTCACCAAGCCGGGGTTCATCGAGAAGTACCAGGTGCCGCCGCGACCAGCGTTCGTGGGGCAGTATTCCACGCCCGGGCCGACAGGATGAGAATCCGACGGCGGGTAATCATTCGTTCCGACACGAACCGACAGGAGAGAGTTGAATGAGCCAAATCGCGCTCGGTCTGATCGAGACCAAGGGGCTCGTGGGGGCAATCGAGGCCTCCGACGACATGGTGAAGGCCGCCAATGTCCGCCTGATCGGCAAGGAAAAGGTGGGCGGAGGGTACGTCACGGTCATGGTGCGGGGCGAAGTCGGGGCGGTGAAGGCCGCGACCGACGCCGGCGCCGCTGCCGCGAGGCGAGTGGGAGAGTTGATCTCCGTGCATGTGATTCCGAGGCCGCACGCAGAGGTTGAGAAGATCCTCCCGGTTCCCCGTGAGTTGCTTGGTGAGGTGTCGAGCTAGTGGTTGACCTGCGGACGTATGTCTTTCTGGACTCGATGCAACCGCAGTTCGCCTCGTACGTCGCGTCCACGGCCCGGGGATACCTTCCGGTCTCGGGCCAGGCGGCGCTGTACGTGGAGATCGCGCCCGGCATCGCCATCAACCGCATCACTGACATCGCGCTCAAGGCGAACGATGTGCGGCCCGCGCTGCAGGTCGTGGAGAGGGCCTTCGGCGTGCTGGAAATCCACTCCGATTCCCAGGCGGAGGTTCTGGCGGCGGGCAAGGCGATGCTCGACTACCTCGAGCTGAAGGAAGAGGACCGGCTCGAGCCACGGGTGATGTCCTCGGAGATCATCACCGGTGTGGATGACTATCAGACCATGCTGGTCAATCGGATGCGGCAGGGGAACATGTTGCTCGGGGGGGAAACGCTTTACATCCTCGAGACCCATCCGGCGGGATACGCCGCGATCGCGGCCAACGAGGCGGAGAAGGCCGCCCCGATCAAGATCCTCGAGATCCGGCCCATCGGGGCGTATGGCCGCCTGTACCTCGGGGGCAAGGAAGCGGACATCCGGGAGGCTGTGATCGCCGCCGAGAAGGCCCTGGCCGGCATCAAGGGGCGTCCCAACGAGAGCCAGAAGGGGTAAGTGGCGCCATGTTCGTGGCCAGGGTAGTGGGCGAGATCTGGAGCACGAAGAAGGACGAGACCCTGGAAGGTCTGCGCCTTCTGCTGGTGGATCCGCTCGACCTGAAGCGGCCGGGCGAGAAGCCGGCCGGACTGGTGGTCGTGGCCGACCCGCTGGGGGCCGGCGTGGGCGAGGAGGTGGTGGTGGCGTACGGCCGGGCCGGCCGGGTCGCCATCGGGCGGGGGCATGACATCGCCGCGGAAGCGGCGGTGGTGGGCATCGTGGACGAACGCACCGGAAGTGAGCTGCACTGAGATGCTGCTGGGCAAAGTGATCGGCAACGTCTGGGCCACGCGCAAGGACGAGAGCCTGGAAGGTCTGCGCTTCCTGCTGATTCAACCGTTCGCGCTGGGCGAGGCTGGAAGTTCCCAGGTGGTCGTCGCGGCGGATCCGCTGGGAGCGGGCGTGGGCGAAACCGTGATCGTGGCGTTCGGCCGG
>JAZDLC010000304.1:0-6698 GCA_043802345.1 Planctomycetota bacterium
CCCGGGAAAATGCGACGAGAGCTGCCGGATCTTCTCGAGAGAGTAATGTTCGTCGTCGGCATAGAACCAGAAACGCATCATCAAGAAGTCGTTGCGGCTCCAGCCGATTTCGTCGAAGTACTTCCTGGTTTCTGGGTGCCAGTAGACGTTCTCAAAGTCGATGATCTGCACCTTCGCCTTCTTCCCCTCGTAGAAGGCGCGCCACTCCTCGTCGCTGGCGTAATGCCTGGCGTCAACCAGATGGAAGGCCATCGCCACCATGCCAAGCGTCACTCCCACGGCGAGGACTCGCTTCAGCGCAGAGAGACTCCGCAGCTTCCAGAGCGCCAGCGCGGTCGGCAGAAAAGAGACGCCGAGCGCCAGCAGCAGGCTCCTCTCCCGGACCAGGCCGGCGCAGCAATACAGAAGCAGGCAGGCGGCCAACACCCTCCACGCGGGCCCAGCGCCCCTCTCCTTGCGCAGTTCCGACAACAGCAGCAGCGTGGACGACAGAGCCAGCATCAGCGACACCTGCGTGAACTGCAGGTAGAGGCGGAAGAACACCTCCGCCACCGCGTAGTACAGCAGGAACAGCAGCAACCGGATGATGCTGAAGCGCGCCCGCACGACGGCGAACAGAACGACGCTGGTCGCGAGGAAATGAAGGGCGATCAGGTAGAGCGCATACCAGGGCACTCCGGACACGGTGTCGTAGAGCGCCTTCAGCGCGTACCCCACCAGCACATTGGTGTTGAACAGGTACTCGCTCGGAGCATCGAGCTTGCTGACGCCGGCGGCCCGCATGGCCATGCCCGGATCGTCGTTCGTCGCGTACCCGATGTGCAGGACGGAGATCGCGGTGACATCAAGCAACAGAACGAAGAGGAAGGAGAACAGGAGCGAGTGACGCCGCGGCCAGGCGGAGAGCCGTTCGGCCAACGTGGAGGCAGAAGCTGTCTTGCTCATCGCGTGGCATCGTACACTGATCGTGGAAACGCAACGCGGCTTTTCGTCGGCGCAGCTCGAGCCCAAACAGATTCGCATGCGGCGTGCCGGTCAGGGTCTGGAGACGGAGCGTCCGCGGCGTGCGTGAGGCGAGACGAATCACGACAGAAAACGAGTAGACGCTATTGGGCTGAATCGGTGGCGGCGGAGTATGCTGCACCAGGCAGAAACACCCATGATCATCCCTTTCGCCACGCGAGTGGAGCGCCCCATCGGAGCAGGTGAAGAATGGAAATCTCAGACATCATGACAGCGGACCCTTGCACGGTTTCGAGGGACGCTGGCCTGAACGAGGCGATGCTGCTGATGGACGAACGGAGCTGCCGGCACCTGCCGGTGGTCGAGCAAGGCATGCTCGCTGGCATCCTCTCGGACCGTGACATTCTGGAGGCAACAGGCTGGCTCTACGATCCGAATCGCCCCGGTGGCGCCAGGAAGGTCGCGGATGTGATGACCACGTCGCCGGTCACGGTCACGGCGGAGACCGGAATCGCCGCTGCCTCGATCGAGATCATCAGCCGAGGCATCGGTTGCCTTCCCGTCACCAATCAGGACGGCAAGCTGGTCGGCATTCTCACTGAAATGGACCTCTTGGAGGCGTACGGCAACGCCCAACTCGACGGCTTCCCGCGAAGCGCCGACCCGCCCGCCGGGGATCACATGACGCCCGACGCTGTGACGATTTCACCCCGAGCCACCCTCCGCCAGGCGATCGAGATCCGCCATGACAACTACTTCCGGCATCTGCCCGTGGTGGAAAGGGGCCGGCTCCGCGGCATGCTCTCCGATCGGGACCTGCGCAGGGCGCTTGGCCAGGGCAAGGGAATGAACGCGCTCGTGGCCGACGTGATGTCATCCCAATCAGTGACCCTGGGGCCGGACGAGCCGCTGACCCAGGCGGCCCGCCTCATGGCCCGCTTCCGGATCTCCTCCCTGCCGATCGTCGAGGACCGCGACCTGCTGGGCATCCTGACCTCCACCGATGTGATCGATCACTGCGGTTCGGTGCTGACGGTTCTTTGAGGGAACGGGTGATCGGGAGTTACCTCACCAGCGAGCGCACCTGGTCGATCTTCAGGTCTTCCCGCACCGGAACGCCCGCGTCCTTGAGCGCCCCGAGCAACGAGTCGGAGTAGCAGGCGGCGGGGTTCTGAATCGTCCAGTCGTACCGTCCCGGCTCGTCGGGCGTGATCACACCCACGCAGCGGTCCTTCTCGAAGGACAGGCTGGTGATCGACCCTGCCAGGACCGCGGTCAGGTCGGCGAACGGCCCGTCGTCGTCGTCCGACTCGAGGAGTTCGTGAACCAGCTTCTGACGTCCCTTGCGGGTGGTCTCCAGGGAGAACGGCAGGTCGACCTTGATGCCGTCGCCATCCACCGTGAACCACGGCTCGCCGCTCTCCGCCCTTGCCGAAACGAGCTGGACCGTGTGCTCGTCCAGTTCGTCGTCCGCCTTCAGGCCTCCGGCCGCCTTCTCATCGAGAATATCGGCGGAGATCATCTGGTTCAGAAGAACGACCACCTGGGAGAACTGACGGACGTGGAACAACTGGTAGCCGGAAAGCCGCCCCTCCTCGTCCAGGAACAGCGCATGGGAGACCAGCGACATCCGCTCCGCGACCTGCAGGTATCGCGCCGCCTGCTCGCGGTCGTACGGCGACTCATCCTCGCTCTCCAACCCTTCTCTGGCCTTCCGCTCCCACTTGTCGATCTCGAAGTAGAGCGGCCAGTCGATCAACATGAACTCCCGCTCTCCCTGCATCAGACGTTTCACCACGTCCACGCTCTTCCCCACCGCCTCCTCGCCCTCGGAAGGTGCCGTGATGCCGTGATAGACGATCAACATCTCGAGCGTGTCGGTGCCGGCATCGTGGCTAAGATGAAGTTCCTGCTCGGGGAACTCGATGTCGCAGGAATTCAGGCCGAGCAGGCAGAGCGGAATCAGAAAGCGGGCCGCGAGGGCGGCGGGGTGGGCTCGATTGCCGAACATGGGTGGCTCCTTGGGTTGAACCGGGTGGTCGTCTCGGTAGATAAGGAGAGGCGTCCATTCCGCCAACGAACAGGAAAGTACTCTATTTCGTGCGGGAGGGTGACCATCTCTCCACCTTCCGGGTCAAGCCATGGCAGACGAGCAAACCGCAACACAGCAACTGCTCTCCCGCTGGCACGGGGGCGACGAGGAGTCCCTGGCCGAGCTGCTGGCCCGTCATCTTCCCTGGATCGAGGCCCAGGTTTCAAAGCGCCTCGGGACCGCCCTGCGGAAGAAGGCCGAAACGCAGGACTTCGTTCAGGACGCGCTGGTTCAGGCGCTGCGTTACTCTCCGCGCTTCACGATCCAGAGCGGCGACATGTTTCGCCGGTTGTTGCTCGCCATCATCCAGAATGTGCTGCGGGATCGGTCGGACTGGTTCAACGCCAGGCGCAGGGAGATGCACCGGGAGCGTCCGCTGGCCCGGGACACGATCCTGCGGCTGGACCCTCCCGTCCAGGAAGTCGAATCTCCCAGCAAGCGCATCGAACTGGAAGAGGAGCGGGCCCTGGTCCGCCTGGCTCTCGAACTGATGCCGCCGGAGGAGCAGCGTCTGATCCTGCGGCGGGAGTGGGACGGGTGGGAGTTCTCGAGAATCGGCCAGGAACTCTCCATCACTGGGGACGCCGCCAGGATGCGATTCCACCGGGCCCTACTCCAGCTCCAGGCCCGGGTCGAGCAACTCTCCAACGGGCTGCTGGACCGGATCCTCTCCGAGCAGGACGGGGACGGCCATGAGTGAGCGCGATCCGCTTTCGGAGGAGGAAGATCGGCTGCTGCTCGAGATCCTGTCCGACCAGGAACAGGGTCGCGATCCCGATCTGGCCACGCATCTGAGGAGCCTGCCCGCGTCACGGCGCACCGCCTTCATCGATCGGATCGAATCTCTGGGGCGGCTCAGGAAGGCCTTGCGGCGAGGAGGGACTGCCGCCGCGAATACGACTTCGTTGCCGCGCTTCCCGGGCTACATCATCGACCGCGAACTGGGGGTGGGCTCCCTCGGCGTCGTCTATGAAGCGTTCGACGAGACACTCCAGCGGCGGGTCGCCCTGAAACTCCTGCGCCGGGGCACGAGCCGGCGCGTGCTGGAAGAGGCCCGGCGGGCCGCCGGCCTCACGGATCCGGCGGTGGTGACGATCCACTCCGTTGCCACGGGCGCCGAAGGAGACGGCACCACGGCCATCGTGATGGAGTTGGTCGAGGGGTTCCCGCTGGATCAGGTCGCCGCACCGCTGAACCTGCGCCAGCGGGCCCGCCTGCTCTCCGCCATTGCCGGGGGGCTGGCGGCGGCCCATTCCCAGGGAATCGTCCATCGTGACCTGAAGCCGGACAACATCCTCGTCACGCCGGCCCTCGAACCGAAAATCCTCGACTTCGGGCTGGCCACGGAATCCGACTCGCCGCCCCGGGGGCCGGGCCGGTTCGAGGGCACGCCCCTGTACGCCTCGCCGGAGCAGATCCTGGGAGAAGCGGTCGGCCCACCGTCCGACGTCTTCTCCTTCGGGAGCGTCATGTACCAGGTGCTCACCGGGCAGCCGGCATTCGAGGCGCCCGGGATCGAGCAGGTGTTCCATAAGATCACCGAGGAGGCCGTGCCGTTTCCGCGGCGCCTCGACTCCACCATTCCGGAGAGCCTGCAGGCAATCTGCCTGGCCTGCCTCTCGAGAAAGCCGGAAGAGCGTCCGACCGCGAAGGAGGTGCGCGCAGACCTTGGACGGTTCCTGGCGGGCGACGAGGTGCGGCTGCGGCCCGCGCTCTACCTCGACATCCTCGACCGACAGGTCGTCTCTCAGCTACGGAGCCTGGACGACTGGCAGCGCCAGGGCATGATCTCTCCTGTGGAAGGAGACCGGGTCCGGTCAGTGCTGCGGCGGGTGGTGGCGGACGAGGATCACTGGATTCTCGACGCCCGGCGGCTGTCCCTGCCGCAGACGATCCTCAACTCCGGCATCTGGCTGGTGGTGGTCGCCGTGACGCTCCTGGTCTGGCTGGCACGGGACGAGTTGTCGGACACGGCACGGTGGCTGCTGCCCTGCGCCGGCTTCTTTGCACTGCTCTTTTCGGGCGGTCTCCTGCAGGCGAAGCGCCAGGTGGAAACCGCGGCGGTGCTGCTGGCCGGAGCGGTGCTCACCGCGGTTCCCGCCATCCTCTCCCTGCTCGCGGCCTTCAACGTGCGGGCCGTCCGCCCGGAACAGATCACCCAACTGCTGGAGGAGCCGTACACCAACCAGCAGATCCTGCTCGCCAGCGCCTCTGCCTTGGCCCTGTCGGTCGGGTCGTTGCTGCTGCTGCGGTTCACCGCCCTGGCCTGGACCACGGCGGCGCTGGGGGCGGCCACCTGGTTCGGCTGGCTCCTGACAAGGAACTACCTCGACATGCAGCCCGAGATCCAGGCGCTCTGGGCCCTGCCTCTGGTCCTGTTCGATCTCTTTGCCCTGCGCGCCGAAGCGACCGGCCGAGTGCGCTGGGCGCTCCCCTTCCATGCGATCGCACTGATCACGCTGATTCTGGCGCTCGACGTGATCGCGGAAGAGGGCACCACCCTGGAGATGCTCGGCCTCCCCTTCGGCCTCGATCAGGCCCGTTCGCAGGGGTACTCCTTCGCCCTGAACGGGCTGTTCCTGGTGGCGCTGATGCTGCTCCTGGAGCGATCCTCCAGCCTCGACCTGCGCCGCGGCGCGCGCCTCCTGGAGATTCTCGCGCCGCTTCACCTGCTCATCCCCCTCTATGCCAACGCCGACACGCAGGGCGCGCCTCTGACCGATACCGTCGCCTACCTGCTGGGCGTGCTCCTGCTGCTGGTTCTCGGCCCCTGGCGAAACCGCCGCAGGTTCCTGGCCGCGGGCCTGCTGGGACTGGCGGTCGGCAGTCACCTGCTGATCCGGAAGGAAATCTTCGCGCCGGTGCCGTTCCTGATCTACCTGGGCGCGGGCGGCCTGGCCGTGGCTTATCTGACCTGGCGCCATCTCACGAGAAGCCGCTGATCCCGTTTTCGCGTCTTTCGCGTGTTTCGTAGTTCCTCTTCTCTTCTTTCCGCGCCGGATTTTGATCTCCGCCGCATCACTATGGGGAGATGACAGCTTCCCGCGCCCTCGCTCGCTCACTCCTCGCCGCTTCCCAGTCTCGAGCGAATGTGACGCACCGTCTCTCAAGGAAAGGAAACGTGCGATGATTCAGCAACTCTTCCTGGTCGGAGTGTTCATTCTGCCGGCCGTCTTCCCGTCCGCGCGAACCGCGGAGATCATCCCGGATGAAGGCGAAGCAAGCGTAGTCATCGGCGTGCATGTCACCGATCTGGGCGCTCCGCTGGCCTCGCAGTTGGGTTTGTCTCCCGAGGAGGGAATCCTCGTGACCAGCGTGCTGGACGGGATGCCCGCGGACCAGGCCGGCATGCGGGAGCATGACGTGATCACGGCCGTCAATGGTCAACCGGTTTCCTCCCGGGCGACTCTCTTGAAGTCTCTCGCGGGACTGAAGCCCGGGGACCAGATCACCCTGACGATCCTGCGCGGAGCGAAGCCGTTGGAGCTCACGGTCGGAGTGGTCGAGGATCCGCTTGCGAGCGATCCGGAAGAGGCGGCCGCCAGGTCCGCCCTGGCGATGGAACGTGGCCGGCTGGAGACGTATCGATCAGCGCAGAGCCGTTTCGCGCAGCAACTGTAGGAGCAACGCGCTCACGAGGCGC
>JAZDLC010000305.1:0-2102 GCA_043802345.1 Planctomycetota bacterium
TGCCGTCGTCGAGCTTGACCGACATGTTCCCATCGATGGCGCCGATGTATCCCCGCTCCCAGCAGAGCCGGGCGATCTCGGCGATCTGCTGCTTGTGGACGAAGAGCTCCGCTTCTCTCATGCTACCTCTCGCCCTTGAAGAAGACCGTGCGGCCGTGGAGCTCGATTTCATCGATGATGCCCACGATGACCGTGCGCACTGGAGCCGACTCCTGTTCGAACAGCGACCTGGCGGAGGATCCCTCCTTCAGCACCAGCACCCGCTCCCCCGCGCCGGCGCCCACCCGGTCGACCGCCACCAGGGTGTCGGCCGCGGGGGGCGGCGCCCCCCGCGATCCGGATTCGGTCACCGCGTCCAGGGGCTGCACCAGGAGCAGCGTCTTGCCGTCATAGAAAGGATGCTGGATCGGTGCTACAAGAGGTCCGACCACCTCGGCGATCATCATGGCCGCACTCTAGCAAGCCCCCAAGAGAATGGGTAATGCCCTACCGGCGCGGCGCAGCGGCTATTAGGGACCCGGAATCCGGTGTGCTCGTTTCCGAAGTGTCCTGGAGCCTCGATTTCCGAATCCCAGGCCGATAATCTGACCCGTTCGCCATGAACCTGACCAAACAGCTCTATCTGGACAACGCCGCCACTTCCTTTCCGAAGCCGGAGGAGGTGTATCGCGCGGTGGACCGGTACAACCGTGAAGTGGGGGCCAGCGCCGGGAGGGGGGCGTACGCCGAGGCGATCGAGGCCGGCAAGATCCTTGATGGCTGCCGGCACCGGTTGCGGCGGTTGCTGCGGGTGGACGACGCGGCTCGCATCCTGTTCACGCTGAATGCCACCGACGCGCTCAATCTGGCGATCAAGGGGGTGCTCGAGCGGGGCGATCACGTGGTCACCTCCTGGATGGATCACAACTCGGTGCTGCGGCCCCTGAGGGAGCTGGAACTGCGGGGGGAGATCACGGTCACGCGAGTGCGCGCTTCCGTGGAGGGAATGGTCGCTGCGGACGCCGTGGCCCGTGCCATGACGGCGAAGACCCGGCTGGTGGCGATGGTGCACGGCTCCAACGTGGTCGGTTCCTTGCTCCCGGTGGCGGCGATCGCCGAGCGGGCGAGGGCGGTGGGCGCGCTCTTCCTCCTGGACGGAGCCCAGACGGTGGGCGCCCGCCCGGTCTATCCGGACGAACTCGGCGTCGACCTGCTGGCCTTCCCCGGACACAAGGCATTGCTCGGTCCCCTCGGCACCGGAGCGCTGTACGTGCGCAAGGGAGTGGAGCTCCGCACGCTCAGGGAGGGTGGCACGGGCAGCCGCTCCGAGGAAGATGTGCAGCCCCCTGAGTTCCCCGACCGGCATGAGGCCGGTTCGCACAATCTGCCGGGGATCGCCGGCCTCCTTGCGGCGCTCGACTACCTGCTGGAGAGAGGGCTGGAGGAGATCCAGGCGCACAAGCTGGAGCTGACCCGCGCCTTCCTGGCCGGGTGCAGGCAGATCGGCAACCTGAAGGTCCACGGGCCCACGCGGGCGGTCGATCGCGAGCCGGTCTTCTCGGTCAGCCTCGAGGGCCTCGATCCGCACGAACTGGCGGCCCTGCTCGAGACCGAATGCGGAGTCAGGTCGAGGGCCGGCCTGCATTGCGCGCCGCTTGCGCACCAGACGCTCGGGACCTTCCCGGAAGGGACCACGCGCCTTTCATTCGGAGCCCTGAACACGGTGGAGGATGTCTCCGCCGCCGTCGAGGGGCTTGCCCGGATCGCCGGAGTCACCGGCGTCCGTGAACATCGTTCCACGCTGTCTTCACCGAAGGGAACCAGCTGATGAAGATTTTGGTCGCCACTGCCGCCGAAGCGGCGCGGGCCGCGTTGCGTGTCGTGATCCTTCCGGAGGGAAACCCGCCGAAGATCTCGGGGGCGACCGGCGAGATCGCGGCGAAGCTGCTGCGGCGCAAGGAGTGGACCGCGAAGTTCCGCTCCACGGTGCTGCTGTACGGCAAGCAGGGGGACGAGCGGCTGCTGCTGGTGGGCCTTGGTCCGGCCAAGGAAGTGGACGCCGAGAAGGTCCGCCGGGCGGCGGCCCTGGCGCACAAGAAGGCGAAGGGGCTGAAGCTGAGCAG
>JAZDLC010000306.1:0-5650 GCA_043802345.1 Planctomycetota bacterium
CGAGAACAACCCTGACCGGACGGCGTTCTGGCTGGGGCTCGGCCTGGTCGGCTTCACCAGCGACCGCACCCTGGACTACTCCTTCGCCAGGGTTCCTGGTTTCATCAACTGGCACGGCCGGGGCACGGGCGAGGCGAGAAGCCAGCGACTCTCCCTGCTGCTCAGCTCCATCGACTACAGGAATACCCGGGGTGACGGCAGATTCCAGCTCCTGTGGGGCCTGGCCATGAGGGCGGACTGGGGCCCGTCCTCCCGGACCGGGCACCGGCTGCGCGTTCTGCTCATTCCGATTCCCGGGATCTAACCCAGCGGATGATCGAGCTGTCCTGCTTCGAAGATCCAGCGCCGGACATGGACCAGTTCGTCCGGCACCGCCGCCTCCCGCACCGGGAGCCGGCCGGCGTAGATCCGGCCTGACTGTCCGTCGATCGTCAGTTCGTCTCCCTCCCGAATCGGCTGGCCGCCGAGGTGCAGCAGCGCCGCGCGGCAATCCACCGCCAGATCGGAACCGCCCACCACGCACGGAATGCCCAGACGCCTGGACATCGCCGCGGTTCGGGAGGCCGGGCCGCCGCCCAGCAGGATGGCGCCCCGCGAGACCGCCAGCCCGAACAGGTCTCCCAGGTCCTTCTCCTCCCGGAAGAGAACCACGTCAAAGCCGGCGGCATGGAAGGCTCGGGCGCTCTCACCCGAAAGAGCCAACCTCCCGGAGGCCGCGCCCGCGGCCACGGGGAGCGCGGTCAGGAGCGGTCGGACCAGTTCGTCGGCGGCGATCCGGTCGCCGCGAAGCCGCTCGAGCCGGACGTCCCGCAGGAGATCGAGGGCGGCCAGCCGGTCCAGGCGACCCTCGTCCACCATGTCGAGGGCGATCCTGAGAGATGCCCGGGCCGACCGCCGTCCGGCGCGGGCTCGCAGGAACCAGAGATGACCATCCTCCACCACGAACTCCGCCTCCATCATGTTGTGGAAGCAGCGCTCCAGTTCGGGACGGGCGCGGTCCAGGGCGGCGCGGATGCCGGGCAGCTCGATCCCCAGCCGCTCCTCGGAGACCGTGGACCGGACGCCGGAGCGGAATTCAGACCAGGTGGCGTTGGGGAGATAGTCGATCCGTCCCTTGCTGACGCCGCTGACCGGATCCCGGGTAGAGAGCATGCCTACGCCGGAGCGGCCGCCGGCGTTGCCGAACACGGAGGCATGGATCAGGAGCGGGGCGTCTCTCGGGGGGCCTTTTCCTCGCCGGCCGCGAGCGGCAAGCTCCAGGAGGAGCTGCTGGGCGGCGTCGGTCGGGAACGGTTCCGCGGTGCACGCCTCGTAGAGCTCCTGGGATCTGAGCGCCGCCCGGCGGGCGCGATCCAGGCCGCTCCCCGGACGGCCAAGTTCCTCTGCCCGCACTTTCTTGAACAACCCCTCGGGAAGCCCCTTCGCGGCCACGCCGAGATGGGCGGTCAGTCGGCTGAGCGACTCGAACGTATGCAGGGGCTGACCGGTGCGGCGGGTCAGGCCGTCCAGCGTGATCCGGCTGAGGCCGAAGCAGAGTTCCTCGCCGCCGCGATCTTCCTCCCGGAACAGCGAGAGAAACAGAGGCCTGGTCCGGTCGCCGAGGATCGCTCCGGTCTGACGCTCCAATTGATGCAGGGCCTGCTCCAGCGACGGTCGGAATCCCGCGACGTCCACCTCGTCCGGAGAACCGGCTTCTCGCGGGAAGATCCGGAAACCGGGCGGCACCGGCAGGCCGAGGGCCGCGAGCCGGGAGACAGACGCCTCCTGCTGGGAGGGGTCCGCTCCGGATGAGGCGAGTGGAGCGATGAGAAGCCCTGCGGAGCGCATCAATTCAGCTCCTCGACCTCCCGTGCGGAGCACTCGAGAGAATGCTCGAACAGCTCCTCGCAGGCCGCAGAGAGATGCCGGCACACCTCCCCCAGCCGGCCTAGCAACCAGAGCAGCTCTCGCTCCGACGAGAGTGGCTGCGCCGCGTCCTCCCGGGGAGCGGCGACGGCCGCATGCTCCTCGTCCCGAGCCAGCCGGGCGACCTCCTTCAGCGTCCAGAGTTGACTCCCGATCTCCTCGTGAGACGAATCAACCCGGTCCCTGGAAGAGAGCGCCGCCCGCAGGAACGACTGCGCTGCGCAGACACTTCTGTCCAGCTGGCGCTGGAGGGCGCTCTCGAACGGACCCCTTGCCGCATCTGCGCCCGCTCCGCGAAGGGGGAGGGAAGAGGAGCGGGCGATCTCGAGCATCAGGCCGCTCGCGCTTCCCAGCTGGCGCGCCGCCACCTCGAGGCCGGCAGACGAGCGATCGGACCGGGCGGCCCGCACCAACCTGCGCGCGACCAGATCCCCACGTCCGCCCAGGGTCTCGAGCCGGCGCCGCCGCGAATCGGCGCGATCGCCACCCGCGCAGCCGGCCGGCCGGGACAGCGCCGCCAACTCGGCCGCCTCCTCTCCAAGAGTCTCCGCCAGTTCCGCCAGCGCTTCCGGAGCGCCGCAGCCATCCGCGTAGAATGCGCTGCGGAGGGCGTTGCGGAGCTTCCGCCCCACCAGCCTGTCGGGCTCCCCGCTCCTCTCCGCATCGTGGGCGACCAGCACGATCTTCTTCACGAATGCGATGGTGCCTTCCATCCCGAGCACGGCCGTCAATGCCCTGCCGTGGGCGTGCAGCAGCGGCGCGAGCGCTTCCTCCAGAAGGCGCCAGCCACCCCGGGCGGCGAACGCTGTCGTGCCGACGCCCTCCCGCGCGCACCAGACCAGGACCCGCTCGGCTCCCTGCGGCGGGAGAAGGTATGAAAGCTCCTTCGAAGCCGACCCGTGGCTGACCAGGAACGGCAGCGCCGCGCCGATCCGACCCAGCATCTCGAGGCGGTGCGCCTTGCGGGCGTCCTCGAGAAACCCCGACAGCATGTACTGTTCTCCTGGCGCGCCCTCGCGGGTCCGCTCCTTGATCGCGAGCGCTTCCCACTTCGCACCGAAGCTCGAGAGGAGACGGCGGAAGAACAGAACCCTCCCCTCGACGCTGTCTTCCAGTCGCAACTGGATGCCGGATCGAACGACGGCAGCGCGAAAGCTGCACGGCGTGCTGGCGCCGACTGCGGTCTCCAGCACCAGGTCGTCGCCGCTCCTCTCGGCGGAGGTGTCGAACAGCCGGGGATCCACGAGGATACGTGACGATCGCCGCAGACCCACGAGGTAGGCGGCCACGGAGTCCCGGTCCGTGGCCGTCAGGGAGCCGATCCTTGCTCCGCGCAATCGGTCGGGCACGCCGCCGGACGTCTCTTGACCGGGATGTCCGTTCTCTCGCTCGTCTTCCCTCTGGGAGACGCCTCTCCGAGTGACCATTCCAACTCCTCGACCGCCAACCACTCCGCTTCGACGAGCAGGAGCTCCAAAAGGTGCGCTTTTCCCGGAGGAGTTTCCCTGGACTCGCCGCGGAGGTTGGGGGGCTTTTATTCGAAAGGCACGATCTCACCGGCCAGCGCGGAGGCGGCGACGGTCAGGGGACTCGCCAGCCACATGTCTCCCGGCCCGGAACGACCGGGGAAGTTCCGGTTGATGGCGGAGACCGTGACCTGGTCCGAGCGGTTCGAGACGCCCGGGCCGGCGTTGATGCACGCACCGCAGGACGGCTCGATGGTCCTGGCCCCGGACTGCTCGAAGATCTTCAGATACCCCTGCTGCTCGCAGTACCGCTTCACCTCGCGGGAGCCGAACTGGATCCAGAAGACCACCCCGGCGTGCACCTTGCGCCCCTTCTTCAGGCCGTCCTGGAGCACCCGGGCGTACATGTCCATGTCCTCCTTCTTGCCCGCGGTGCACGATCCGCCGTACGCGATGTCGATCTTGACGTGCCCGATCTCGTCGATCGGTACGCCGTTTCCCGGATCGCCCGGACGCGCCACCATCGGCCGCATCTCGTCCGCACGGATCTCGATCACCTCGGCGAAGGTGCACCCTGCGTCCGGCTGCCATTCCTCGACCATCCGCTCCGCCCTGGAGCGATCCATGCCTCGCGCGACGAGGAACTCGACCGCCTTCCCGTCCGGAGCGACCAACCCCGTAAACGCCCCGACTTCGGCGGCCATGTTGGTCATGGTGGCCCGCTCATCGATGCTCAACTCGCGCACCGCCGACCCGCCGTACTCCAGGATCTTGCCGATCATCCCGCCCCCCTTGACCCTCTTGTGCGCCAGGATCTTCAGCATGAAGTCCTTCGCAGTGACGCCGGGCGGGCGCTTCCCCTCCACCCTGATCAGCACCGACTCCGGCACCGAGATCCTGGTGTCGCCGGTCACCCAGCCGTTGAAGACCGCGGTCGTGCCGACGCCGAAGGCGAGGCAACCGATGGCGCCCGAATGCGGCGTGTGGGAATCGGAACCGATCACGATCTGGCCCGGCTCGGCATGCGCCCCCAGGATCATGCTGTGGCAGATCGCCTCGGACCCGCCCTCGTCCGTCTCGCCGTAGAGACGAATGCCCTGGTCTTCAGAGAACTGCTGCTGCTTCGCCGCCAGTTCCTCCGCGAGGGCCAGCAGGTGGGCCTTCTCCTTCGGCATCACCTGCGAGAGGAAGGTCAGGTGATCCCGGAAGAAGAACACCGAGCCGGGATCGGTCACGCGCGCCTCCTTCCCCAGATGCTCCTCGAACGCCATGGCCGCCATCGGCGTGACGTACTCGTGGCTGAAGCGCACGTCCACCTTCACGAACCCGGAGTCGCCCGGCTTCACGGACGAGACGCCGGGCGCCCCGCTCTTCAGATCGGTCACCATGTGCCGGGCGATGAGCTTCTCGGCCAGGTTCAGCGGCCTTTCTTCCGCGGTCATGGCCGGGACTTCCGCCTCGCCCCTGGCCCGGGCCACGTTGTACTCGAACAGACCGCCGAGGCTCACGATCTGCCGCGTGATCAGATCCTCTCCCTCCGTGAACCGCTTCAGGGGAATCTCCCGTCCCTCCCGGATGGCATCGATCAGGGAGAAGTCGGTGCTCACCAGCAAACCGAGGTTCTGGCAATTCTGCCGGTAGATCCGCTCGATGTTCTCGGCGATCACGATCTGGATGCCCGCGGCCCGCTCGGCGTAGGGCGACTGTTCCCGGCTGGACCCCTTGCCGCGCCGCTTCCCCGACACGCACACCACGAATCCGCCCTGGCGCACGCTTCCTTCCCCGATCGGCAGTTCCCCGCCACACTTCAGGCCGGTGTACGGGAAGTTCCCCAGCCGATCGTCGTAGTGGTAGCAGATCCAGGCCGGCGTGATCTCGTCCGTGGAGATGTCATCCCGCAGCTTGATCGACGGATTCCAGTCCAGATCCTCGCCGGCGAGCTGGCGCCGGATCAGGTCCGGATCCTCGGTCAGGAACAAGATGCGCCCCTGGAGGCGGATCGATACCGGGCGCGCGGTGACGTTCAGCTTCTGGAGCCGCTCGATCATGGTGGAGATTCCGGGAGGATGCGTTTTGGGAAAAAGGGAAACCACGCAACCTACCAGAAAGAGCGGCCGATGCGCAGTCTTTCGGACCACCCGAATCCTGAAGCTCCGTGCCGCACCAGTTTCTTCAGCCTTTTCGCAACAGCCCGCCACGAGGGGAGATAGCTCCAGCCGCGGGGCCGGGCCGGAGCCGGAAGTTGAAGAAACTGGTGCGGCACGGAGCTTCAGGATTCG
>JAZDLC010000307.1:0-6641 GCA_043802345.1 Planctomycetota bacterium
TGCTGACGTACGAGGCGGAGGCTGACGAGGTCCGCACCGACGTCCTGATCAGGAGAATCCTGGACCGGGTGGAGGTTCCCTGAACCGGGTGCCAGCGGGAGCGTTTTTGCCTTCGATGCCAGCGAATCGCAAGGAACTGCTGCGGAAGGCCCGCCGGATCGAGATCAGGAGCCGCAAGCTGGTCTCCATGGCCATGGCTGGCGAGTACCAGAGCGTCTTTCGGGGAACCGGCGTCGAGTTCGAGTCGGTGCGGGAATACGTCTTCGGGGATGACGTCCGCTCGATCGACTGGAACGTGACCGCCCGGACCGGAAAGCCGCACGTGAAGAGGTTCGTGGAGTCGAGGGAACGGTCGGTGATCCTGGCGTTGGATCGTTCCGCATCGCTCGACTTCGGATCGGACGGGCGGACGAAGGCGGAATTGGCCGCGGAGGTGAGCGCCGTGCTGGCCCTGGCGGCGCACCAGAACCGCGATCGGGTCGGCATGACGCTCTTTACCGACCAGGTCGAGATGTTTCTGCCCCCTGACCGGCGCGAGGGGTGGCCGCACCAGTTGCTGCACCATCTTCTCTTCCATCAGGTGAAGGGAACGCGCACCGACCTGGCGCTGGCGCTCTCGGATCTGGAGGGGCGGATCCGCCACCGGAGCGTGATCTTCCTGGTCTCCGATTTTCTCGATCCGCTGCCGACCGAAATCCTGGCGAGGATCAGGAGGCGGCATGATCTGATCGCGGTCTGCGTGCGTGATCCGAGGGAGGCGCGGCTGGAAGGAACCGGCCTGGTCGCCTGCGTCGATCCGGAAGACGGGGAGCGCTTTCTGCTCGACGCGGGTTCGAAGGAGGAGCGCCGGCAGTTCGAGCGGCTCGCGCGGATCCGGAACGAGGAGCGGAGGCAGACGTTCCGGCGTCTGGCGGTGGAGCAGCTCGAGCTCCGCACCGACCTGGAGATCCTGCCGCCGCTGCTCCGGTTCTTCGAGCGGAGGGAGCGGCGCAAGCGATGAGTCCTCCGTCGATCCTCGCCGTTCTGCTGGCCGTTCTGCTCGCGGCTCCCGGCTCCCTTGAGATCGGTGTGGAGAGGGGCGGAGATCCGGTGCTGGTCGGCCGGGCGCTGCTGCTTTCGCTGGAGGTCTCCTCGCTCGTGGACGCGCGTCTGGAGTTCCCGGCGGAAGGAACGGAATTCGGTACTTTCATCTTCCTTCAAGGGAGCCGGGCCGGGGATGAAGCCTCCTGCGCGCTGATGCCGACGATTCCGGGCCAGCAGACGATTCCGCCCATCCCGATCCTGGTGCGACGCGGGCGGGACGCTCCCGCGCAGGTGCTGACGAAGCCGTTCTTGCTCTCGGTCGGAAGCGCCCTCGCCGAGGGGGAGGAGCTGCGCCTTCAGGATGAGCTGCTCCTGGAGCGGTTCGACGGGTTTCGCCTTGCCACTCTCTGGTGGCTGCTGCTCCCCGCGTTCCTCGTCGCGCTGTGGCTTTTTCGCAGGCGGAAGAAACCGAGGGAGCGCGCGCGCCCGCGAGCGCCGAGCAGGATCACGCCGTTCGATCCGGAGGCCTCGGCCCTGGCGGAGCTTTCCCGGCTGCTGGAGCGGGAGCTGGCCCCGGGCGATCCGGCCAGGCTCTTGCTTGCCGACCTGTCGAATGCACTGCGACGATACTTGAGCGCAAGGGTCGACCGGATGTCGATGTGCAGGACGCTGGAGGAGTTCGAGCCGCTGCTTCACGATCTGGAAGGAGACCGCGAATCGGACCTGCCCCGGGCGTTGTTCCAGGACGCGGAGCTGGCCAAGTTCTCCGGGAGGGCTCCCGCCCCCTCGGCTGTCGCGGAGCTGCTGAACCGATCCGTGCTCTTCGTTCGCTCCCGCTCCAACGGGCATGCCAGGGGGGCGGCGGAATGATCCTCGCCCTGCCGTGGATGTTGCTGCTGCTTCTGCCGCTGGCGTTCTTCACCCTGAGGAGCCCGCGGGCGCCTCTGTCGCTGCCGTTTCCCGCGAGAGAGCTGGCCGTGCGGATCCACCCCTCCTGGAAGAGACGGCTGTCACCCCTGCCGCGGCTGCTCCGGTTCCTCGCCGGGGCGGTGATCGTGCTCTGCCTGGCCGGCCCGCGGGCGGGCAGCGAGGAAGTGGTCCTCTCCGCCAAGGGGATCGACATCCAGCTCGTGCTGGACACATCCCCGTCCATGACTCGCACCGGTCTCGCGGCCGGAGAGAGCCGGTTGGACGTGGCGAAGCGGGTGATCGATCAGTTCGTGAAGGCGAGGAGCCAGGACCGGATCGGCCTCATCACCTTCGCGAGGTTTCCGCGCCTGGTTTGCCCGCTGACCCTGGATCATGAGGCGCTGTCGGAGTTCCTGAAGCGGACCCGGCCGGCGCAGTCCGGATCGGAGGAGGACACGACCGCGCTGGGGGTGGCGCTGGCATCTGCGGTGCTGCACCTGAAGGACGAGACGGAACGGACGCGGGTGGTGGTCCTGCTGACCGACGGCGAGGAGAAGGAGCACGATATCGAGCCGATGGAAGCGGCCGAACTGGCCAGGGCCCATGGCATCAAGGTGTATGCGATCGCGGTCGCCATGCGCTCCGGGAAGTGGGCGAAGGAGATGCGGTCGCTCGGCGAGGCGACCGGCGGCCAGGGGTTCGTCGCCACCGACGCGCGGGCGCTCGCCGCGGTCTACCAACGGATCGACCGGCTCGAGCGGCAGGAGGTCCTGGAACATCGGTTCATCGAGTGGTCCGACCTCTACCCGCACCTCTTGTGGGGCTCGGTGCTGTTCATGCTGCTGGAGATCGGTCTCGAGCTCCTGTTCTTCCGGAGGATTCCATGAACTTCCTCCGGCCCGACTGGCTCTGGTTCGTGGCTCTCGCGGCGCTGCTTTTCCCGGTGGCTGCCCTGGTTCGCCGCGGGCTCAGGCGGGTCGACCTGGATCGCTTCGCGGGCTCCCGGGCCGTCTTTGCCTGGGGTGCGTCTCCTGGGAGGCTGCGCTTCCTGTCGGCGGCGCTCTTGCTTGCGTTGGCGGCGCTCGCGGGACCGGAGTGGGGAACGGAACTGGTCGAGGCGCCCATCGCGGGCGTTGACCTGATCGCCGTGGTGGACGTTTCCCTCTCGATGAGGGCGCGGGACTCGCAACCGGACCGGCTCGGACTCGCCAAGAGGGAGCTGACCGATCTGTCGCGGGAGTTCCAGGGAGGGCGGCTCGGACTTGTGACCTTTGGCGGCGCCGGCGATCTGGTCTGCCCGCTCACGCATGATCGGGCCGGGTTCGCGAGCTTCGTCCAGGAGATCGATCCGCTGCTGACATCAAAGGGAGGCACGAGCATCGGCGCCGGGCTGGAGCGGGCGCTCGCGGCCTTCGATCCGGAGTCACGCGCCCAGCGGGCGATCCTGCTGATTTCCGACGGCGAGAATCTCCAGGACGATGAGCGGATCGAGGCGGGCTCCTGGACCGCCTACAGCCAGGGAGTGGTGATCCACTCGGTGCGGGTCGGCTCGAAGTACGGCGGCAAGGTCCCGCGCGATCCGCTGGCGGGCGGCGGCTTCTTGCAGGATGAAGCGGGGCGGGACGTCATCTCGGTGCCGGACAGCCGCCTGCTGCAGACGATTTCGAACCGCACCGGAGGCCTGTTCCTCGACGCGGACCTGGAGCCGTTTCCCGTCTCGGTGATCCTGAAGGAGCGACTGAACGGGGCGCGCACGGGGGTGTCCGGCATGGCGCTTCGGGAGGCGCCGGTCGACCGGTACCGGTGGTGCCTGGCCCTCGGCCTGCTGCTGCTCCTGCTGCCTTGCGGAAGGAGGGAGGCGCGGCCGATCCCGGCGTCCGTTCCGCTCGCGCTGCTGCTGCTGCTGCTCCTGCTCCCGTTCACGTTCGGCGGTTCCACCGCATCCGACCTGGCGAGGGAAGCGGTCCGGCAGTTCGATCAGGGGGAGTTCGAGGAGGCGTTCAGGCAGTTCGAGCAGGCCTTCCTGGCCGATCCGGAATCGGCCGAGATCGGTTTCGATCTGGCGGTCACCGCCTACCGCCTCGGGCGGTATGACCAGGCTTCCCGGGGTTTCGACCGGGTAGAGAGGCAGGCGCAGCCTCTTCTCTCGGCCAAGGCCGCGTTCGGCGGCGGGGTGGCCCGGGCGCGGGAAGCGGCGGCGATCGTCGCGCAGGCCGGAGACGATCTCGGCCGTCTCGGACCGGCGGTGACGCTGCTGCGTCAGGCCCGCGGCCAGCTCGTCCGGGCGCTGCGCCTCGGCTACGGACGTCCCGCGGCGGTCGACCTCGAGCTGGTGACCCTCAGCCTCTTCGATCTGGAGCGCCGCATGCGGGGGCAGCGCGATCCGGGAGGCGGCCAGGGGAAGCAGGATCAAGAGGAAGGGCCGCAGGAGCCCGCGGAGAAGGACGATTCACAGGCAGAGGGGAACCCCGACCAGAACGCCGGAGAGGAGCAACCGACAGATCCGGCGGGCGGCGACAGGACCGATGGCCAGAAGGCGGACCGCGAGGGGAGCGTGGACTCCCTGGCCGACCTGCCCACGCGCCTTCCAGGGGGGATGTTCCGCGAGGAGGCGAGAAATCTCGAACGGATCGTGCAGAGATACGAACGGGACCGTAGGGAGTACGATCACCGGCGGGCCCAGAAGACCAGGGCCGGCGTGGAGCGTGACTGGTGAGGCGAAGCAGATTCAGTTCTTGGCTGCTCAGTGGAGTTCTGCTCGCTGCGGGAAGCGCGTCGGGTCAGGAACCCTCCACCCAGGTCACGGCCCGGTTCGAGCGGGACACGGTTTCGGTGGGGCAGGAAGCGCTGCTCATCCTCGAGATCACCGGGGAGTCCGCCACCGATTCCGAGCTGATGCCGTTCCCCAAGATCCCGGGCCTTGCCTTCCGGGCCATTTCCGGACCGAACTTCTCGATCCGCTCGGCCAGCACCGGCACCGGCCTGGGAGATCTGCACATCGCGACCTATCAGGTGGGCGTCCGCGCCCTGGCCGCGGGTGAGTACGATATCCGGGATCTGAGCGTCTTGTGTCAGAGCGACATGGCAGTGCTGGCCAATCCGGTTTTTTTGCGGGCGGTGTCCGCGGACGCCGACGCCGCGCCGATCGCGCTCTGGATCGAGGCGGAGCCGCAGCAGGTCTACGCCCGGCAGCCATTCCAGGTGCGCGTCCGGCTCGAAGTGGACACGCGGGTGAGCCCACAGTTGACTTCCGCCAACGCCAGGTTCCATTTCCCCTTCTGGACGAATGTGGTTTCTCTCGAGCAGGAGACGGCGCTGCGCCCGTTCCAGAAGCGGTTCCCCCTGGTGGACGGGAACTGTTCATTGCTGCTCGATTCAGGGCCGGATCGGGTGCGGCGGGATGGGGTCTTCTATGACGTGCTGAGCTGCACTGCTGTGGTGCTGGCGCCGGAGCCGGCGACGCTCTCCCTGGCTGGTTCGCGTTTCGACGTCGACTCCGGCGAGATCGGGTCCGCGATCGCCGAGCCCCGCTCGGTGCAGGTGCTGCCGTTGCCGGTGGTCGGGCGCCCAGCCGGCTTCGCGGATGCTGTCGGTGATTTCACCTTCCAGGCGAGCGCGGACAGGAAGTCGGTCACCGTGGGAGATACGGTGTCGGTCACGCTTTCCTTGCGCGAGACGCGCGAGAAAAGCACCAACATCCGGTACCTTCGCCTGGGACCGTACGAGGAGGTGGAAGGGTTCCGGCTGTTCCAGCAGACGGCCGACCAGGCTCCCGGATTGCGGACGATCCGGCTGGATCTGTCGCCGGCCACCGCCAGGGTGAGCCAGATTCCGTCATTCGAGTTCGCCTGGTTCGATCCGCTGGACCAAGAGTATCACGTTGCGCGGACTCCTCCGATCCCGCTCCAGGTCCGGCCGCACCCCGAGGGGAAGGAGTTGGTCGACGAACCGGAGGAAGCCGGACGGAACTCCTTCTTCCGGAAGAGTCCGTTCTATCTGACGGCCGTCCTCCTGTTCGCCCTGCTTTTGCGAGCGATCGTGCGCCGGCGTCCGGTCCGCGCGGGAGAGGCGAAGTCCAAGGGGGAAGAAGCGCGGCCTGGATTCGAGCGCGGGCTGGAGCGCCTTCAGAAGGAGGGTGACGCCGACCCGGTTGCGGAGGCCCGGCTGCTGGCCCGCTATCTGGCCGACCGCTTCGATTCCGAGCCGGGCCGTTGCTTTGGCAAGGAGTCCGCCGCCGTGCTGCTGCAGCATGGGGTCGATCCAGCCCTGGCCGAGGACGTCGCCCGCTACTTCGCGCAGGTGGAAGCAAGCGCCTTCCATGGAGCGACCGATCCAGAGCGGCCCGACCCCGGCGCCCAGGAACTGGTGGAGCGGCTCGATCCCCCGAAGATCCACACCCGGTGAAACATCTTCACCGCGTGTGGATCTTCGGGGGATCGAGGTGGCGGCCGGACGAGAGGGTCTGGATGCGGCTCGGCAGGTCAGCGTCGGCGGGAAGCCTGACCCAGGTGACGAGGTACTCTGCGCCCTCGGCTTGATCGGAGACGTCCACGCGCGCGACGTCGGTGACGTAGTTCGCCGGAAGCTGTTTCCTCTGCTGCATGTTGCGGAGGCTCCGCGATGATTCCGCGACCAGCCGCGCTACGAGCTGCGGCGTGTTCTGATGTTCCAGATCCATCGTCGCCATCAGGATGGTCGGTTCATCATGG
>JAZDLC010000308.1:0-3944 GCA_043802345.1 Planctomycetota bacterium
CGACAAGGTGCAAGATGACCTTGTGCGCAGCCTGGAGTTCGGTTTCGCTACCGGCGACCTTTCGAAGCCCTGGTCTCTGGACCAGGAAGCCGCCCCTCGCCGCGACCTCGACGCCGAATCGGAGGTGGTGGCCGGGGACGAAAGCCTGCTCAGTATCAGCTATGCAGTGCACTACGCGGTCTCGGACGCCTACCAGTTTCGGTACGGCCTGGAAGATCCGGACGAGCTGGTCCGGGCCCTGACCGAGGCGTCGCTTCGGTGCGTCATGGCGCGGCACTCCTCGGACGAGATCCTGGTGGCCAGCCGCGACCAGCTTCAGGCGGAGATCGGCGGGCTGCTGAGCGCGGACCTGGAGAGGCTCGGCTCGGGCATCTCCCTCTGCTCCGTGATCCTGCTGGACGTTCACTCCCCGCAACAGACGCACTACGCCTACCGGGATGTGGCCAGCGCGCAGGAGGACAAGCTGAAAAGCACTCGCCGGGCGGAGGGGTACCAGGTGAAGCGGGTCTCGCAGGCCCGGGCGGACGCGTACCGTCTGCTCCAGGAAGCCGAGGCGAAGCAGCGGGCCGCGCTCGATCGCGCCCGGGGCGAGGTGGCCGCTTTCCTGGCGCTGGCGGCCGAGCCGAGCGCCACGAGCGACGTGAACCTGCTGCGGCTGCGGCGGGAGGCGGCGGAGAAGGCTCTTCAGAAGGCGCGCCTGATCCTGCTGCTCTCCGAGACAACCGACATCTACCTGGGTGATCGGCCTGGCGCCGCCGTGTTGACGGAGGATGAATGATGAAAGTCATCGAACAGGTGGGCCCATGAAGTCGTTCTTCCGCTGCGTGGTGGTCCTGGCCCTGGTGGTGCTGGCCGTGTGGGCATGCGCCTTCCAGGTCCAGGAGAATGAGTTCGCCATCGTCGCCAGGTTCGGCGATCCGGTGCGCACCATCGAGGAACCCGGTCTGCAGTTCCGATGGCCACCTCCCATCGACTCCGTGATTCGGGTCAGCCGCAGCATGCACGTGCTCGATCCGGCGCCGAACGAGTACCTCACCAGCGACAAGAAGAACGTGATCGTCGATTCGTTCCTGGTCTGGAGCGTGGATGATCCGCTGAAGTACTGGGTCAGCATCGGCACGAGGACCGGGGCGGATAGCCGGCTGACTGACATCCTGCGCTCCGTGGTGGGGGATGTCCTGAGCGCCAACCCGTTTTCGGCCCTGGTTTCCGACGAATCGCAGGAGACCACGATGTTCGATCTGAGCGAGCAGATTACTCAGATGACCGCGTCCAAGGCGCTGGAAGGGTTCGGGATCAAGGTCGGCCTGGCCCGGATCAAACGCCTGAACTATCCGATGCAGAACAAGGAAGCTGTCTTCGGCCGGATGGAACAGGAGCGCGGGAGCATCGCCCAGGGGATCCGGTCCGAGGGAGACGAACAGTACGAGAGAATCAAGGCGGATGCCGACCGGGAGGAGGCGCAGCTCGTCTCGGACGCAGCGCGGAAGGCGAAGGAGATCATGGGTGAGGCGGACGCCGAGGCGACGCGCATCTATGCCGAGGCGTATTCAAAGAACCCCGAGCTGTACCGCTTCCTCCGTTCGCTCGAGACACTGGAAACGCTGCTCGGCGAGAGCTCCACCCTGGTGCTGCCGAGTGATCATGAACTGCTGGAGGTGTTGGGATCCGCTGGCGCGAAGCAGCCCACGCCGACGGAACAGGGCGATGGCTGAGCCGAAGACGACGCGCGTGCGCTGGACCGTGAGGGCGCTGGTCCTGCTGCTGGTCCTTGGCGGCCTGTGCTGGTCGGGCTGGTCGGCCGTCTGGGTCGTGCGCCAGAACGAACAGGGTGTCGTGCTCACGTTCGGCAAGGTCTCCCGGACCGTGCCTCCCGGGATTCAGCTCCTGCTGCCCTGGCCGCTACAGACCCTGGTGCGGGTGCAGACCTCGGTGGTGCGAACCATGCCGGTCGGGTTCAAGATGAGCGATCGGGCCCGGAACATGCCGCCCACGCCGGTAGAACTCCAGTGGCTCACCGGCGACACCAACATTGTCGAGCAGCAGGCGATCGTGCTCTACACCGTGAAGGACCCGGTCGACTACCTTTTTGGAGTGAGCGATTTTCCGGACGGCAGGCCGAGGGACCGGGTGATCCGAAAGGCCACCGAGGAGGTCATCAGCCGTCTGGTGGCGGCCATGCCGATCGACGAAGTGCTGTCCACCGGGAAGACCCGCCTTCAGCTCGAGGCCCGGAAAGAGGTCCAGGAGATGCTCGACTCGTTCGGCGCCGGCTTCGAGGTGACGGCGGTCAACATCATTGAAGTGGCCGCGCCTGCCCGGGTGATCGGCGCCTTCAACGACGTGTCGAGCGCCCGGGCGGACATGGAACGGCAGGTGAGCGAGGCGCGGGGGTATGCGAACCAGACTCGGCCCAGGGCTCGTGCCGCCGCCAACAACACCTTGCGGGCAGCGGAGACGTATCGCAACGAAGTGCTGAACCGGGCCCGGGGCGCGGCCACCGCCTTCCTGAGGCTGGAGCAGGAGGTGCGCAGGCAGGGAGACCTCGCCTGGCAGAGGATCCGGCTGGACGCGCTTCAACGGATGTTCGCCAAGGTCCGTACCATCGTGGTGCAACCCAGCGACGGAAACGCCCGCACCCGGCTCGTCCTGCCGGCGAAGAACTGAGATGCTCGTGAAACCGCTCTCCCTTCTGCTCCTCCCGGTCCTGCTCATCGCCTCCGGAACCGCCTCCGCTCAGCAGGCTGAACCGCTCTGCGGAGACTGCGGCAGCACGGGCCGCGTCCCGCACCCCCATGAGGCGGAAGCCCTGGAGCTGGAGAAGGGTGCTCTCTTCTGCTCGGTCTTCATGGAGAATGACCCTGAGGCGCTCGGGCTCGACTGGATACCCTGCCCGAAGTGCCTGCGACCCTCGGCCCGGGCGCGGGCGGTAGAGGAGTTCGAGCGGGAGGTGGCGGCCAAGCGGTCCTGGCTGGAGGGGCGGAGGCGAGCGGTCGACGAGATCGTGAAGAGCAAGGTGGACCATCTCGAGACCGAACACTTCGTCATCGCCTTCGATCTTCCTTCGATCAAGGTCGGCAAGCAGACTTTCGGCCGGCATGCCGCCATGCACCTTTACGGGCAGCGGATGGAGGACCTGCGAGCTCGCATCCTCGGACAGTTCGGCATGACGGATGCCGACACGAACGGCGTGAAGCACCATCTGTACCTGTTCGAGCGGCAGAAGACCGCCATGGCGATGGCGCCTCAGGTGACCGGAAGATCACTGACCAAGGGGACCCACAAGATTTCTCTCCTCGGAATCGAATCCCACATGGTCTCCTGGGACAACAAGGAGGTGATCAAGAACGACGAGGACCGGCATCAATTCCTGGCGCATGCGGTCAGCCACCACATCCATGACGCCATCAAGGACCGCTCGAACTGGCTCTTCGTGCGGTACGGCTGGGTCTACGAGGGGCTGGCCCACTTCCAGGAGATCCGGGACTTCGGGCCGCCGATCTGCTGGTGCACCGAGGAGGGCGGTAGCTTCTCCAACTGGCAGGGGAAGACCTGGGAGGCCAACATCAAGAAGGCGGTCCAGGCCCACAAGCAGCCATCCTTCCAGGAGGTGATCCGGAAGAGCGCGGGGACTCTGGACCCGATGGAGCATCAGTTCGCCTGGTCGTACATCGACTATCTGATGTGGCTCGACCCGAAGAAGATGCATCCGATGCTGCGGCTGATGACCAGTACCCAGCCGGACATCCGGGACGTGCTGCAGCAGGCGTACGGCCTCTCGATCGGCCAGTTCGTGGACGGATGGACCGAGTTCGTGCTGTCGGAGTACTCCATGAAAGCGCGCAAGGACCCTTACGTGCGGGCTCCGAGGTAGCGGGAGGTCACGTACTCGTACGAACCTGGCAGCTCGCGATTCGAGTACGAGTATGAAGCATCCCTTTCGC
>JAZDLC010000309.1:0-31573 GCA_043802345.1 Planctomycetota bacterium
TCGTCACCGCGAGGACGGTGGTGGAGGGGGTGCAGACGACGGGCAAGCAAAAGGTCGTCGTCCGACCTGCGGGATCCAAGGAGTCGTTCCAGAAGCCGCGGGAGGCCGCCCCGAAAGACGCGGTGCTGCGCGACTGGATGCTGCAGGACTACATGGCCGTTCCCTTGCCGGAGGAGCTCGAGCGGGAGAAGGAGGCGTGGCGCGCCGAGCATCTTGCGGCGCGCGAATCAGAACCGGATTCCCCCGTGCTCGAGCGGCTTTCCTGCTTCCTGAGCGATGCGGACGCCGTGGTGGAGCAGAGGATGGTCTCCCGCGTTCTCGAGGAGCTCGGCACCTCTGGCGAGGTGCTGCGACCTGAGTTCGAGCGTCTTCTCGGCACGGGGCTTCCCGGCCGGGCGCCGGAGTGGCAGGAGCTCTACGCGCGGGCCTGCGAGCTGCGAAGGGTCCGGCGGCTTGCTCCACTCCTCGCGAAGTGGACGCGCTTCGTCTTCGATCAGCACCGTCATGTTCCCTGGAGCTGGAAGTACACGGAGGGCCTCTCCGACGCGCAGGGTTTCCGCTTCTTCGCTCCGGGGTCTTCGCTCGAACTCCTCGAGTTCGAAGGCGCCCACGGCCAGGTCACGCGGCTGCTCGAGGACCGAGGAGGGGTGATCCGCAACCCGGACGTCTCGTTCGACGGCAAGCGCATCCTGTTCGCGTGGAAGAAGTCTGATCGTGAGGACGACTTTCACCTCTACGAGATGAACGTGGAGAGCCGGGAGATCAGGCAGTTGACCCACGGGCTCGGGCAGGCGGACTACGAGGGGGTGTACCTCCCGGACGGGAACATCGTGTTCAGCTCGACGCGCTGTGTGCAGATCGTCGACTGCAACTGGGTCGAGGTCAGCAACCTCTTCGCCATGGACGGGGCAGGGCGTTTCATGCGCCGCCTCGGCTACGATCAGGTGCACACGATCTTCCCGACGGTGACGGACGACGGCCGCGTCCTGTACACGCGCTGGGACTACAACGATCGCGCCCAGATCTTCACGCAGCCGCTCTTCCAGATGAACGCCGACGGGACGGGGCAACAGGAGTTCTACGGCGGCAGCTCCTGGTTTCCCACGAACCTGGTCCACGCGCGGAAGATTCCGGGCTCCCGCGAGGTGGTGGCGGTCGTCACCGGCCACCACACGCCAGCGCACGGCAAGCTCGGCATCATCGATCCGGCCCTCGGCCGGCAGGAAGGCCAGGGGATCGAGCTGATCGCCAAGGTGAGGGAGGCGGAGCCGATCCGGATCGACATGTACGGCATGGGCGGCGACCAGTACCAGTACCCCTACCCGCTGGATGAGGAGCGTTTCCTCGTGACCCTGGCCCTGCCGACACCCGACGGCGGTCTCGGCCGGTTCAACATCTATCTGGTCGATCGGGACGGGCGCCGCGAGTTGCTCGTCGAGGGCGCCGAGTCCGGAGAGGGGATCGGCTGCCGGCAGCTCGTGCCCCTCGCCCCTCGCCCGACCGGACACGTTCGCCCCAGCCTGGTCGACTACCGCAAGGAGACGGGGGCCGTCTTCATGCAGAACATCTACGAGGGGCCGGGGCTCGCGGGCGTCAAGAAGGGAACGATCGATCGCCTGCGCGTGGTCGCGCTCGAGTACCGCGCGGCCGGCGTCGGCCATGCGCAGCAGGAAGGGGCCGGGGGATTCGCGGATGTGTCGAGCCCGATCGCCGTCGGCAACGGCTCCTGGGACGTGAAGGTCGTGCTCGGCAGCGCGAAGGTCCACGAGGACGGTTCCGCCTTCTTCAAGGTGCCCGCACTCAAGCCGGTCTACTTCCAGGCCCTCGATCGGGACGGCTTCTGTGTGCAGACCATGCGCAGTTGGACGACGTTGATGCCCGGCGAAACCCAGTCGTGCGTGGGGTGTCATGAGGACAAGAACAGCACGTCACGCGCGGAACTCGGCCGCGCTCTGGCCCTCCAGGGAGGCCCCCAGGAGCTCACGCCCTTCTACGGTCCGCCGCGGGGTTTCAGCTATACGCAGGAGGTGCAGCCGATCCTCGACCGTCACTGCGCCGGCTGCCATGACGGGAAGGGCGACGTTCCCCTCTGCCTGACGGGAGAACCGGTGCGTCTGGAGGAGATGAAGCGGGCGGTGAGTAAGTCGTACCTGGAGCTCACTCACACGAGCAACGAGAGGGGCGACTGCAACCACCCCCTGGTCAACTGGATCGATTCCATGTCCGGGCCGGCGCTGCTCCCTCCCAGGCACCGCGGTTCGACTACCAGCAGTCTCACGACGCTCCTGAAGGAGGGGCACCAGGGCGTGACCCTCAGCGCCGAGGAGCTGGAGAAGATCGCCTGCTGGATCGACCTCCTGGTCCCGTACTGCGGCGACTATCTCGAGCACAATACGTGGTCAGAGGAGGAGCTTCGGTTCTACGCGCGCTTCGCGAAGAAGCGTGGCCGCCAGGAGGAACAGGAGCGGGAGAATATTCGGGCGCTGATCGAGAAACGGGCTGAGTAGAAAGGTACGGGCTCTCAGTCACCACGAAGGACACGAAGAGCACGAAGAGCTCCCTTCGTGCTACTTGCCTGCGAATTCTCCGCGGCACGCGCAGATTCTCCCGTACACGTACTCGTGCGCGGGAGCACCTGGGACTTTGGTGTCTTGCGATTCGCCGGGGATTCGTGTGAGCGGCTGGGGTCCAAGGTTGGGGTGAGGGATCTGGGTGGCTCTCGGGCGTGGGGGCGGGGGGGGGCGGGGCCGGGGGGGGGGGGGGTGGGGGGTGGCTCTCGGGCGTGCTGCCGGGGGGGGGCCAGGACTGGGGGAGGACGTGTGCGCTCCGGGCGCGACGAACGGGGAGTGTCCTGCTGTCGGGGAAGGCGAGTGGTCGGGGGCGGGTTTGGGGAATGTCGGGTCCAGGGTGACTCCTGGTTGGGGTCTCTGCCTGGCCCGCCCGGGAAGCACGTCCGAGAGCTACCGCATCATTACTTCGAAGGCTGGAAGGCGGGGGGACCGCCTCGGTTCTTTTTGGGGGGGAGGTTACGGAAGGTGGGGACGACCGATGGATGCAATGAGGTGGTCCCTCCATGGATGCGGGAAGCAGGGCGCGGTCGCCGGCCTGTGAGGTGTGGTCGTGCTTGTACTCGTGCTCGTGGTTCTATGGAGGGGCGTGTCGGTTCAAGGGAAACCCAGTTCGTAAGGTCTGCCAGTCTTCTCGATTCACACTGCTCTTCGGGGAAGGCCCGATCCATGGGCGTCAGCCACGGAACAGGCCTTGGGCGCTGTCCAGGGCTTTTGCTGACTTTCGCGGGCATGCTGGACAGCTGCGGTCGATGTGACACGGCACAAGGGAGCGAGCCGCGCGGAGCGGGCCCTTCGGAGCCAGGCGGAGCGCGGCGATCCCTTTCCTTGGACGTTGCATCGACCAGGCCGATCTCATGGACCGATGGACGCGGGAAGCAGGGTGCGGTCGCCGGCCTGTGAGGTGCAGTCGTAGTCGACCAGGTACGCATACACGATGATCCCGTTCCCAGCACGCTCAACGCGCATCGATCGTGTACGTGCACGTGTGCCGTCGCTGCGCGGTTGAGTACAAGAACGGGATGGCTCCTCTCCACTTGGTTTTCCTTCGTGGTGAAGAAGGGTCCGAGAGACCGAGAAAACGCGTGATCCGGCTTCAGTTCGGATCCTTCAATCCGGTTACAAGTCGTGGAAGTTACAAAGGATATGGAAATAGTCCCGACCTTTCTGTCCCCCCTTGGCGGCTCCCGGACAACTAGGGCGTCAAACAGAAAAGCGCTCAACAGGGAGTCACACCATGAAGCTCAGCACCACGATCGCCACCGTCCTGCTCACCCTCTTCGTCGCCGCTCAAGCCGATGCCGGTCGAGGCAAGGGCAGCGGGGGAGGCCGCTCGAAGCCTGTTGTCGGTTCGTCCAGGGGGGGTGGGCATTCGTCGATGGGCCGCTCCGGCGGTTCCCGCTCCGGCGGGATCGGTTCCAAGCCTTTCCGGCCCAGCAGCGGCAGGCCTTCTTCCGGTCGGAGCGGGGCGCAGGGACACGGTACGCGCGGTCCTGGCTCCAGCTCGCAGCATGGCGGCGCGAGTGGCCTCGGCGGAAAGAGGGGCGACGGCGGCATCGGTTCCCGTCCGGGACGGAACCAGGGCCCGGGCAACGCCGGACCGGGTAAGGATGGCCGCGGGCCGTTCTCGAGCGCGGGCGGCGACAGGGGGCCCCGCAGTCAGGGAGAGAATCCCCGCGGGCAGGGCGAGGGCCGTCCCGAGAACAGACCGTTCTCCAGCGCCGCCGAGCAGGCCGGCTTCGAGAAGGGGCAGGGGCGCGAGCAGGCCCAGAGCAACTTCGAGAACGCCCAGACCGGGTCTGGAACCGCCGACAGCGGCAGCGCTGCCGAGTCGGGCGGCAGCTCCGACGCGGCGACCAGCTCGAATTCCAACAGCAGCTCCAGCGCTTCCGCGGACGGCGGGTCGTACGACTATGACATCGACGTGGATGCCGATCTGGACGTGGACGGAGTTCCCTACTGCGGAGTGTACGGCGCTTACGGAGCGTACGGAGCGTATGTCGCCCCGGCGTACGGGGTCGCGGTGGCGCTGCCGAGCTGCGCGGCGTACTTCGGCGTGGTGCCGGCCTTCTACCCGGCCTACTACCCCGCCTGCAGTGCGAGCGTGACCTACGTCTACGAGGAAGGCCAGCCGGCCGAGGAGACCACGGTGATCATCAACAACACGACCGAGGGTTCCGGGGAGCCCGCCGCCGGCGAGGCGGTCTATCCGGAGGCGATCACCAGCTCCATCGAATCGCTGAACGCCACTCCGGGCGCCGCCGAGAGCATGCAGCAGGGGACCAACCAGTTCCAGCAGAGGGACTACCAGGGCGCCGCTATCCACTTCGCCCAGGCCGCCGATCTGGATCCGGATAATGGGCTGCCGCTCTTTTCGCTGGCCCAGGCGCAGTTCGCCATGGGCGACTTCCAGAATGCGGCGCTGAACATCCGCCGCGGCCTCGACCGGATGCCGGAATGGGTCAGCTCGGGCAACGATCTGCGCCAGCTCTACAGCGTGGCGACCGACCTCGAGTCAGAGCGCGCCGCGCTCGCCGAACACCTGCGGGCGAATCCCGGCGATCACGCGGCCCTGGTGGTGCTCGGATACGTCGACTTCTTCGGCGGAAACCTGGACGGAGCGGCGCAGTCGTTCAGGAAGCTCTCAAAGGAGCGGCCGCTCGATCCGATCGGCCCGCACTTCCTGGCCGAGATCGAGAAGATCCAGAAGCACGCCGCGACTAACTAAAGGGAAGAGAACGACCTCCGGTTGAACGATTCGCCCTCTCGCGAAGGGCCCGGCCGCAAGGCCGGGCCCTTCCTCCTTCGAGGAACCCGGCCGGCTACTTGCCGTCCTCGTCGCTCGTCTGCGGTTCCGCGCCGAACGTGATCCGGAACCGGCTCACGCCGGTTGAATCCGAAAAATCGCCCGTGCCGTGCGCCGTGTGGCTGAGGATCAGGAGTTCCTGCGCCAGAAGGAAAGTCCCCTCCGGTTCCTCCTCTTCGGGCGGTTCATCGGTCTCGCGCATCTCCAGGAAGATCACCCGCCCGTCGTAGGCCCTGAGGTCCAGGGAGATCCGGTCGCTCATCAGGGGGCCGCAGCGCACGACGAGATCGGTCTGTTCCGCCGGGACCGCATCGACGACATACCTGCCGGGTTCCTGCATCCGGGCAGGCAGGGCTTGCTGTTCCTGGTGAAGCGGAGAGGGACGGGCGAACAGCGTGTCATCTTCCGCGCGCGGCCGGTCCAGCGGTGGCTCCACGGCCTGTCCGTCCGCGGTGAAGATCTGGTCTGCCACCTCGTCGCTAAACTGGATGTTGTTCCAGACCCAGTCCGTTCTCCTGAGATTTATGAAGGGGATGACCCGCAACAGGGGGGCTGCGGCGCCACCTTGCAGCACGTGGAAGCTACCGCCCACCCGGGCCTCGGCTCGCGTCCGGCTTCCCTCGAGGTAGAGGAATCTCACCGCGTGGCCGACGGTGCCTTCTTCCGTCTCGAACAAGCCCGTGACCGGATTCCCGTCTGGATCCCGCAGGTCGACCGTCATCTGGACGGTGCGTGAGAGCAGGAGTTCCTCGAACAGCCGTCCGGCGGGCGACAGCGTGAGTTCCTTCGAGACGTCCACTGGATCGGGGCCCTGGATGAAGGCCCGGAGCAGATACGGCCCGGACGCGAGGCAGCCGAACTCGAACGGATCGCCCGACACGAGCCGGAAGCGAGATGCGTCGCGCGCGAACCCGCAGTACTTGCAGGGCTCATCCTGATTCCAGGGCGAGACCGCGCCGGGAGAATCGGGGTCCGCCACGCGCTGCCGGTCGGCCTCGGCCTTCTGGCAGGGGTGGCGTCCCCGGCCCCGCAGTTCCACGGTGATCTCGGTACCCTGCGGAAGGGACGGCGCCAGGACCCTGCCGGAGATGGTGCCGAGGCCCCGGTTCATGGCCACGTATCCCAGGTCGAGCGTGTGTTCCGCCTCGATCGCAAAAGGCTCGAGCTCCCTCGGCTCGTACCCCGGGGCGGCCAGCGAAGCCCGATAGGTTCCCGCGGTCAGGAGAGCCTCGACCGTGCCCTCGACCTGCCCCCTGTCCGCGAAGCGGTCATCGCTCAGATACCGGACCGAGACTCCGGGAGGGGGCTGTCCAGTGATCGCATCGAAAGGACGGAAGATCACCCGGCCTGACTCGCGTGCCGGCTGCGCCGGATCAGCGACGCGGGAATCGGGAACCGCCACTCGCTCTGGCCCGTCCTCCGAGGATTCAGGGACGGCGGCAACGGCATCCGCCGCGCCGGGTCCCTCCGTGGTCAGAGGACCGTCCGCCGAGGCTGTCTCCGGGCTCGGATCGGCAAACAGATCGCCCTGCAAGACGATATCGCCGTTCGCCAGCCAGACGACCGCAACCAGCGAACCGAGCAGGAGCAGGGCTGCCGCGAAGAAGCCGACCTTGCTGGAGAGCAGCGCTGCGTCGCTCATGATGACTCCGGTTGCCAACTACGTGAATACCACTGCACTACCCGCCGGGCAACCTCCAGACGCAAGCTCTTCTTTCGGCGAGTGCCCTGCAGGTCGCGTCCTGCCAGAGGAGATGCGCCGCAAGGGCCGCCTCTGGCCGTTGCGCAGCTTCAGAATGGACTGCTAGACTGATGTGCTTTCCCGCCGTTGATGAAGCCGCCATGAATCTCTCCCGTCACCTCCGCAGCGACCGCATCAAGCTCGAGATGGACACCCGTCCACTTGACGTGGACGAACTGGAAGTGCTGGGCCCCCGGGCCGAGCGGGTCCAGAAGGAGCGGATTCTGGCCGAGATCGCGGATTTCCTCGAGGGGACGTCCCGGGTCGGCAACGCCAAGCGGCTGCTGACCGACCTGATCAACCGGGAGCGGAAGGCCGGCACGGGGGTGGGCGGCGGACTGGCCATTCCCCATGTCCGCACCATGAACGTCAAGGAGCCGACGGTGGCGCTCTTGCGCTCCACCGAGGGTCTGGAGTTCGGGGCTCCGGATGGAGAGTTGGTCCATATCTTCCTGGTGATCGTGGGGCCGCCGTACAACGACCGGCTCTACCTGAAGATCTACAAGGAGGCGGCGGAGCTCTTCCTGCACGAGCACACCCTCGAATGGCTCCTGGATGCGACCTCGGAGAGTGAGGTTCTGCAGTTCCTGCGCTCGCCGGAGAAGTTCGTGATCGATTGGTGAGAAGGCCGGGCTACTTCAGCGATTCCGCGAGCCGCTCCAGCTCCCTGTCGATCTGCTCTTCCGTGGCGCCGAGTTTCTCCTCGATCCGCCCCGTGGTGGGGAATTGCAGGAGCAGCGCCGCCAGGGCGAGGGCCGGCCCCATGAGGCAGAGCGGCTGCTTGAGCAGCAGGGCCAGAATGGCCCAGAACAGGCCGGCCCCCTCGATGCCGGTGGCGAACAGGATCTGGGAGAAGACCACCGCCCGCAACTGGAGCGCCATGTTGGGAGGAACGCCCCGCCCTCCCAGCACGATCCGCGGCAGCATGGTGCAGACGCCCACGGTCAGGAAGCTCAAGACGGCCCCCAGCACCAGCAGGATCCAGGGCGGCATGGCCTCCAGGGGCTCGACCCGGTCGAGCAGGAAGAAGACCACCACCGAGAGGGTCACCAGCGAGCCCAGCATGCCGCAGTAGACGACCTGCAGGAGGTTCCGCATGCGACCGAGAGAGAGCAGCCTGGCGCCGAATCCAGTCTTCATGATGCGCCACACTAGCAAGCCGGCGGGCGGCCGCGCATCTCCCATTCCCTGGACGGGCTGCCCGAAGCGGGAGAATCATCGGCGAAACGGCCCTTCTCCTTTGGGCCGGCTCTTTCTTGAATGGTCCCCGTGAGTCCAGATCAGCAAGAGAGCGAAGAGGGTCCGCCGCAGCCACGGTCGAACGTGACCCGTGCCGCGTCGGTGATCGGCATGGCGGTGCTGGCCAGCCGGGTGCTGGGACTGGTCCGGGAGCAGGTCTTCGCGGCGTTCTTCGGCGCCGGGGCCGTCTTCGACGCCTTCGTCACCGCGTTTCGCATCCCGAACCTGTTCCGGGACCTGCTGGCCGAGGGCGCCCTCTCCGCGGCGTTCGTCAAGGTCTTCTCCCAGACCCTCGACCGGGAGGGAGAGAAGCGCGCCTGGCGGCTGGCCTCGGTGGTTTTTACCGTGCTGGCGGCCCTGGTCTCGCTGCTCGTGCTCGCCGGGATTCTCGCCGCGCCCTGGATCGTCCATGCGATGGCGCCGGGGTTCGACGAGGGGCAGAAGATCCTCGCCACGAGGCTGACGCGCGTGATGTTTCCCTTCCTGCTGCTGGTCTCCCTGGCGGCCGTGGTCATGGGTGTCCTGAACTCGACGAATCGGTTCGGGATCCCGGCGCTGGCGGGAGCCTTCTTCAACGTCGGTTCGCTGGTGTTCGGGCTGCTGGCGGCGGCGCTGATGGAGCCGGAGTACATGCTCGGGACGGCGCGCGCGGCCTTTGCCGGCGAATCGTTTCAAGGCGGTGCGGACGCTGCCGCCGGGGCGATCCTCGGCATGGCCATCGGCGTGCTGGCCGGCGGAGCGCTGCAGTTGCTGCTGCAGACTCCCTCTCTTCACCGGACCGGATTCAGGTTCCGGCCGGGGTTCGATCTGAAGGACCCGGGCCTCAGGCAGGTCTTCCGTCTCATGGGACCGGCGGTGATCGGCACCGCGGCGGTGCAGGTCAACGTGTTCGTCAACAACAACTTTGCCTCGCGCCTGGAGCACGGCGCGGTCTCCTGGCTGTCGTACGCGTTCCGCTTCATGCAGTTTCCGATCGGCATCTTCGGCGTGGCGATCGCTACCGCCACCCTGCCGGCCATCGCCCGGGCCATCGCCCGCAAGGATGAAAAGAACTACCGGGAGACCCTCTCCTCATCGCTCAGGCTGGCGCTCTTCCTGACGCTGCCCTCCGCCGCGGGGCTGATCGTGCTGGGGCGTCCCATTGTCGGCCTGATCTACGAGCGGGGGAACTTCCTTCCCGCCGACACGGAGCAGACCGCGGCGGCGCTGACCTGCTTCGCCGTCGGACTGGTCGGGTATGCGCTGGTCAAGATCCTGGCCCCCGCGTTCTACGCGGTGGACGACCCGAAGACACCGGCCAGGATCTCCCTCTTCTCGATCCTTCTCAACCTGCTGCTCTGCACCGTCCTGGTCGGCCCGCTGGGACATCGGGGCCTGGCCCTCTCCACCGCGTCGGTCGCGACGCTGAACGCCCTGGCGCTCTGGCTCCTTCTGCGGAGAAGGGTCGGCTCCCTGGGGGAGGCCGCCCTGCTCGGCGCATTGATTCGGATCGGCCTGGCCACGGTGGCCCTCTGGTTCACCTGCCGGTATGCCCTCGCCTTCCTGGAAGGGTGGTTGCCCGGCACGAGCCTCGGCCCCCGGCTGGTCCACGTCTTCGGCGCCATCTCCATGGGCGGCGGCGTCTATCTGCTGGTGCATCGCCTGCTCCCGAACATCCGCACCCGGTGAGAGTCTTCGCCAGGTGATTTCACCTGACGAAGACTCTCACCGGGTGCGGATATTCGGGGGTGGTGGTGTAAAGTCCATGCATGGCACGAACCATCGTCATGACCACTCTTGTCTGTCTGCTGGGGATCGCTGCGATCGCCGCTGTGCAGGATGCCGGCCGCAAGGACGGGGAGCGGCTCAAGCGTCTGTTTGAGAAGCCGATCAAGATCGTGCAACCGTTGCCGGGCCTGACGGCTCAGCCGGAAGGGCGGCTGGTGGCGCGGACCGGACTCTCCCACGATCTACTGCCCAGCCTGAGGCTTTACGACGTGCTGCTGGAACGGCAGGTCGTCCCTTCCCGGACAGCCTTCCTGGATGCCAGGTGGCGGGGGAAGACGGTCCGTCTCGGCTACTCGGTCACATCTGAGGGAAGCGTGTACGGCCCCAAGGCGTTCGACGAATTCGGGAAGGAAGTCACCGACGTCGATCTGTTCCTGGACCAGTTCCGGGGGGACGGCGCCGTGCGGCTCAGCGATGTCTCGACCGAATCCCTGGGAGGTGTGATGCAGCTACGGGATGAGGTGCTGGCCCAGGAGAAGGCCCCGCCCAAGAAATCGGAACGTAAGCGCTGGACGCTGGTCCGCCACCACCTGCTGATGTTCGAATCGGATCGTCTGTTCCGCAGGTTGGAGACGGCGAGGAAGAACGGGGAGTCTCTGCGGCAGCCGCTCAAGGATCTCCTGGAGCTTGTGGCGGAGCTGCATCGCTTCGGGACGAATCTCAAGGCGGTGCTCGAGCCGAAGGAGGTGGGGGAGTACCGCCGCTTCCTGGACAGTCTCGTGGCTGACGCGACCGCAGCGCTGGAAGCGTTGGAGGGGGACGACGCCGAGAGGGCCGGCAGCCTGGTGGACGAGAAGGTCGGCCGGGGCTGCGTCGATTGCCATGAATGGCAGGATCACCAGTACCGCAAGCCGCTCAAGGACGCCCTGGCCACCGAGTTGGCCGGCGTCGGTTTCGGGAAGGGAAGCTTCGTGGTGGGGGTCGACGTGCGGGCGGCGGGCTTCGATCCGGACCAGGCGCAGGAGATGGCGGCGGTGGTGAAGGCGCTGGCGCTGCTCGCGCATGATGTGAAGTAGCGGGCCGTTGAAGGAGCGGCCGGCCATGGTCGCGACCAGTTTCCATGTTCTCTGCAAGCCGATCGGGTCCCGGTGCAACCTGGACTGCGACTACTGCTTCTATCTGGAGAAGGGGGGGACGTCAGGGCAGGGGATGTCGGAACGGTTGCTGGAGCGGTTCGTGAAAGAGCGGTTCGCGTCCAGGTCCGGGCCGGCCGTCTCCTTCCTCTGGCAAGGAGGGGAGCCGACGCTCCTGGGTGTGGCTTACTTCCGGCGCGCCGTGGAGCTTCAAGAGCGGCACTGTCCGCCGGGGGTGCGGGTCGAGAACGCGATCCAGACCAACGGGATCCTGCTCGACGATGAATGGGCCCGGTTTCTGGCGGAGCAGCGGTTTCTGGTCGGTGTGAGCGTCGACGGGCCGGAGGAGCAGCACGACCCTCACCGCGTCGACCGGGCAGGGCGGCCGAGCCTCGCGGGGACTCTCGCGGCGATCCGCCGGCTGGTTGAGCAGCGGGTCGCCTTCAACACGCTGAGCGTGATTCACCGGGAGAATGCCCGGCGTCCGCTCGAGCTGTACCAGTTCCTGAAACGAATCGGCGCGACTCATCTCCAGTTCATTCCGCTGGTCGTGGGGCGGGGCGGCCGTCAGGACGGAGTGCCGGCGGAAGAGTGGGGAGCGTTCCTGATTGCCGTGTTCGACGAGTGGCTGCGGAGTGATCTGGGGAAGGTCTCGATTCAGTTGTTCGAGGAGCAGCTCGGATTGGCGGCGGGACGCCCCGCGGGTCTTTGCGTGTTCGCCGAGATCTGCGGAGGAGCGCCGGTCCTGGAACAGGATGGCGATCTCTATAGCTGCGACCATTTCGTCGATGCCGAGCACCGGCTCGGGAACATCCTCGAGCAGCCGCTGGCGGCTCTCGCCCGAAGCCGCCAGCAGCTCGATTTCGGCCGGAGCAAGAGCTCGACCCTACCGGAGGCGTGTCGCTGCTGCGAGTGGCTCTCCCGCTGCTTCGGGGAATGCCCGAAGAACCGGGACGCCGCGGGACTGAACCGCTTGTGCGCCGGATACCGGTCGTTCTTCGAGCACAGCCAACCGCGCCTGGAGGCGTTGCTCCGCGAGGCCGCCGCCGGCCAGCCGGAGCGGATCCCGGGCCGCAACGATCCATGTCCCTGTGGGAGCGGATTGAAGTTCAAGCGGTGCCACGGTAGACCTTGATCCTCATCTCGCATTGGCGCTGACGGACGGATCCTCATGGCGGGCGCTCGGCAACCGAACATCCTGTTCCTGATGGCGGACGAGCATCGGTTCGACTGGCACGGTGTGGACGGCAAGCTTCCCGTGCGCACTCCGCACCTCCTCGAGATGGCCCGGCACGGCGCCTGGTTCGAGCACGCGGTCACCCCTTCGCCGCTCTGCGCTCCGGCCCGCACCTGCCTGGCGCTCGGAACCGAATACGGCCGGGGAGGCGCGGTGCGCGTCAACCGGGCCGATCTGCCCGAGGAGGCCCGGAAAAGGACCTTCTACCGACGGCTGCGCGAGCTGGGGTACCGGGTCGCGAATTGCGGCAAGCTGGACCTGAACAAGAAGAGCCATTCGTGGGGCCTGGACGGGCAGCATTTCATTGACGGTCGCAGCGTTTTCCGGGAGTGGGGATTCAGCGACGGCTTCGATTCAGAGGGGAAGGGGCCGGCCTGCCGCTTCGCGAAGAAGCCGCGCGGGCCGTACGGGGCCTACCTGAAGCAGAAGGGCCTGGCGGACCTCTTCCACGACGACCTGGAACCCCGCAGGGAGGCGGAGTCGCCCTACCTGCTCACCCACCCCACGCCGATTCCGGCGGAGGCGTACGCCGACAACTGGGTGGGGCGCTCCGGCCTGGAGCTCCTGGAGCGGCTGCAGGGCGGGGGACCCTGGTTCCTGCAGGTCAACTTCTCCGGTCCCCATCCGCCGATGGATGTGACCGCGGAGATGCACCGCTGGTATCAGAACGTGCTCTTTCCCCAACCCGACGGGAGCACGGAGTTCACCGCGGAGATCCATCAGCAGATCCGGCGTAACTACTCCGCCATGGTGGAGAACATCGATCGCTGGATCGGGCGCTACCTGGAGCGGCTCCGGCTTCTCGGCCTGCGGGAAGACACCCTCGTCGTCTACACGTCTGATCATGGCGAGATGCTGGGCGACCGGGAGCTGTGGAAGAAGAGGCAGCCGTATCAGCCATCGTCGGGCGTACCGCTGGCGATGATCGGCCCGGGTGTCCGCCCCGGCTTGCGGGTGAGCGGCCCGGCCACGGTGCTCGATCTCGCCGCCACCTTCCTGGAGTTCGCGGGAGGCGGCTCCGAGACCTTCAATGAGAGCCGTTCCATGCGCCGGCTCCTCTCGGGAGACCTCGCGGCGGGCCGCCCGTTCGTCCGGTCCGCCTGTGGCGACTGGAGAATGGCGTGCGACGGACGCCACAAGCTGGTGGAGGGGCATGCTGGCGCCGGCCTCTCCGGGCGGTCGGAAGCGCTCCCCTGGCTGGTGGACCTGCAGAACGATCCGCTGGAACGGGTCGACCTGGCCGCGACTCACGCGGAGATCGTGGCCCGGATGACGGAATGGCTCAATCGTATCCCCAGAAGCGGCAGTACTCCGGCATGAGCGCCGGAATCTCGCCGGCCTGACTCCTGAGCGCCTCGTCCGGTTCCCGCTTCCAGCGCCCGATCCTCTGATCCGTGATCTGGTCGCGGTGCAGCTCGTATTCGGCGATCCGCTTGGGGTTCGAGGCATTGAAGCTCCCGATGTCGCCGATGCCTGGGATCGGACTCTCACAGAACCGCTTGACCTGATCGAAGAGGCCCGGATCGGTGCAGAGGTCCTCGTACCGGACCTTCATGCAGTCGCAGTCCTCGAACATCTCGAACTGGAACCGGAACTGCCGGTTCAGATCGGCCGCCGCCGACTCCGGGTGAAACCGGCCCGGCCAGCGCTTGCCGCCGCTCTCATGGATCCGGGCGTGCAGCGAGAGATAGAGGTCTCGCGGATCCCTCCCGGTGAGCAGCACCTTCATTCCGGGAAAGGCCCGGGCGTACCGCCGCCAGCCGTCGTGGAAGATCTCCTTGACGCCAACCTGGGAAACCACCTCCAGCAGCCTGGGGAGCAGCCGGTCCCGGAAGGCGATCGCCGCGTTCGCCTCGAGGGAGGAGTCCGCCGCCAGATCCCGGGCAAAGAGGTCGAGGTCGATGCCATGCTCCTTCCAGCGCTCCCGATCGGCGGTCTTCACCTGGAACTTTCCCTCGCCAAGCAGCGGCTCCCGGAAGATGAACCCGTGCGGCAGGCGGGTCAGCGCCTCGCTCAGCACCGTGGATCCGGTCCTGCGCAGCGAGGCGATGTAGACGAAGGGGAGTCTCATCGGTCGGTCGGGTGCTCCTTCTGAGCGGCAACCTGGTGTTCGAGCAGGTAGCTGTACAGCTCCTCCGCCTCTCCCTCCAGCTGGTCCGACGGCTCGAGACCCTGGTTCACCAGCGACGTCTCGTAAAACTCCCTGGCGGCCTTGTCGTCATACGGAAGATCGAGCTGGCCGCAGAGGTGGCGGAAGCGATCGAGGTACGGCTCCCCTTTCAGATCGAAGTTCATCAGGGGGAACTGGAGTTGCCGGTGGAGAGCGACCAGCTGCCGGTTGTAGGTGACCCAGAGGGCGACCCCTTCCTCGAGCGGCATGGCGTTGCGCCGGAGAAGCGACCTGGCGACCGCGTACGGGTGGCGGAAGGTCCCCACCAGGCGGCGCTGCGGCGTGTGAGGAAGCCACAGCGACATGGTGAACAGCAGCCTGGGATCCTTCACCAGCCAGCGCCGGTGGCGGCGATACGGCTTCAGGACCTCCAGGATCCGCTCCGGCTTGACGGCCCCGGCCGGCAGGTCCTCCACCGGCTCCTTCCAGCTCCCCCCCAGCTTGCCGAACACCTTCTCGTTGAGAACGCGAATGTCCTGGTCCTCGAGATTCCCCTTGGCGTTCCAGTTGGACCTGCGGGGAGCATTTCCGATCCAGAGACCGGCGGTCTCCAGCAGACCTGTCAGGCAGGAGGTTCCGCTGCGGTGCATGCCGAGCACGTACAGGCCTTCGGTCTTCAGCGGACCGCGGCTTGAAAAGAGCGATCTCCGGAAGCTCTTCCAGCGGACCGAGAGCCGACGGTCGCCATCGAGGCGTGCGAACAGCTCTCTCGATTCCCGACATAGCTCTCCGAGTTGCCTGGCCGTGGTGAGGACCTCCCCGCGCACCTCCTGATCCTCGATCAGTAGCGGGCCGTCATACTCCCGGCCTTCCAGGGCGGCGCTCATGTACTCGCTCAGGTAGTGGCAAGTGAACCGCTTGCGCGGCATCCAGGGCCGGATCTTCTCGGAGTAGTCCTTGGCCAGGTACGCCTGTTCTCCCTCCACGTTGATGTATGGCTTCTTGTCGATTCTCTTCTTCGCCAGCAGCGACAGGCCGCCCACATGCCGGATCGAGGCCAGATCAAGGTACTGGATCCGCTCGCCCCGCACCTGCAGCAGCAGATTGATCAGCTTGCCGACCTCGTAGGTGTCGGTCCGGCACCCCATCTGCTCCAGGGGCGCGCGGCAGCGCTCCGGAACGTCCTCGAAGGAGATAACCTTCTCGAAGGTCACTCCCTCTTCATCGATCAGCCTCTCAAGCGGCCTCCTGTGGTAGACGGCGAAGTAGGTGCTGCCCACACAGACACCCCCCTCGCTGCGATTGTGCGGCCCGCAGAAGCGCACGCCGGGCGCGGCGACCTGATCGGCGGCATTGCTCCAGATCGGGCGGCCCGAGAAGAAGGCGGCGTGTTCCTCCAGGTAGGGAGCCATTTCCGCGGCGAAGTCGCCCACGGCGAAGATGTCCGAGTCCATGAACGCGAAGAACTCGGAGGAGTCCAGTCCCAGCAGATGACTGACGACGATTCCGTGGTTCTGGATCTTCTTCGAGGGGAACTGGTAGTACTCGAGCTGATCGTTGGTCCCAGCGAGGCGCTCGAGCTGCTGCTGTTCCTGCTCCGAGCATCCGTTCGCCACCAGGCGGAAGCGGCAGTCGGTCCAGCGGGTCAGCGTCGGCACAAAATAACGCAGCGACCGGACCGTTCCGGGTGTGTAGATGACGTTGAAGGTGAGCTGCAAGTCCGGCTGCCCTTCCAAGGGAGAGGGGATGATGAGCGCGAACCGGGAAGCCTAGCAGAGCGCTCGAAAACTGTGCAACGCTCAGTCGAGCGCCTTGTCGAGCGCTTCTTCCATCCGGGAGAGAGAAAACGGCTTCTCCAGGATGCCCTGGATCGGCAAGCTCTGCGGCAGCTCCCTGGCCTTTTCCCGTCCGAGCCCGGTCGAGATCATCACCTTGATTCCCGGATTCAACCGCCGCATCTCCTCCAGCGTGGAGGGCCCATCCAGCTCGGCCATGCAGAGGTCGAGCAATACGAGGTCGATCGGCGGATCGCCCGAGCGGACCATCTCGAGAGCCTCCATTCCGCCCTGCGCGGTGAGAGCCGTGCAGTCGAGCCGCTCCAGCATGGCCGCGGCGACTTCGCGCACGATCTGCTCGTCATCCACCACCAGCACGGTCGCCCGTTTCCGGGGGCGTGGCTCCTTGTCCTCGCGCTGCTCCTCTGAAAGTTCCCGGTTGGCATCCTCGAGGGGCAGGAGGACGCGGAGCAGCACCGTCTCGCCGTCATCATCTGATTCGAGCGCTCCTCCATGGTCGATCGCGATGCGGCGGGCGACCTCGAGCGAGCGACCCGTCTCATCCGGGTCTGTTGCCGCGCGGAGATGGCAAGCCTCCAGCAGGGCGTACCGGCCCGGCTGCAAGCGCTGTCCACCCATCTGCCGCTCCTGGTCGAGCTGCAGCGTACTCGCGTCAAAGGCGCACCGGCCTGTGCGTCCGGCGTGCGCCGCCGCCTGCAGCAGCAGGGTCGCCGCAAGCTGTTCCAGCTGGACCGGATCGCCCCGCACGGTCCCCAGGTCGTCCGCGAGGGAGATTCCCATCCTCTCCGACGGCGGCAGGTCGTGCCGGATCAAAAGCGTGACCCGGTCGATGACGCCCCGGAGCGGTTCGCTCCGGCACTCCGGCTCGCCCCGGCCGGCGAATCGGAGCAGACGGCGGGCCAGGTCGGCGGCGGCCCGTGAGGAGCCTTCGAGGATCTCGAGAGCGCGCCGGTGGGTCTGATCCTGCTGCAGTTCCTCGCGCAGCAGCGCGGCGATGTTCATGGCGGCGGAGAGCTGGTTGTTCAGATCGTGCGCCACGCCGGCGGCCACGATGCCGAGCATGCCCAGCCGGTCGATGCGCGCGGCCTCCTGGCGGTCCCGCGCGCTGTCCCCGCTCGGCAAGAGACGCACCAGCAGCTGCTTCTTGCCGGACCCCAGCGGGGCGACGACAAGATCGATCAGGTGCCCTTCGTCCTCACCGGCGCGCCAGACCGTCTTGCCCGGCAGGCGCAACGACCCTCCGGAAAGGCTGATCTTCAGGAGATCCACCGCCGACTCATCCAGCGAACAGGGAGGAGCGGTGAGACTCTCGAGGGCCCGTCCGGTGAACTCCTTCCAGGTCACCCCGTCCCGGGCCAGACCGTCCGCGAAGGCCTGGTTTGCCAGCAGGATGATGCCGGACCGGTCCAGGATCGCCGCCGGCTCGTCCAGGGCGTCCAGGAAGTCTTTCTGGACGTGGTCCTCGGCTTGGTTCATGCTGTCTTCTCCGGCCCTCCGTGAGGTATGTTTCGAGCCTGCGGAAGGCTATCGGGCGTGCCGTCCCGAGCTGATACCAATAGCCCTTCGGCGGAATCGCCGCACCAGTGATGATCCCATGAGTGAAAAGACCGGACACAGCGCCGTCAAGGTGGTCATGCTACCGTGGGATGGCGGCAAGTGCTGAAGGGATGCGTTCTCCTGGGCTTTCTCGCGGGGTTGCTCCCGGCCTGCGGGAGCACGGGCGACGTGCCCCAGCTTCGGAGCGGCTCCGTGGGAGTCGGTTCCTCCTCCGAGCTGGAGCGTCTGATCGACTCAGTGCACGGCGGTCTGGTGGCTCTGGTTCTGGATCCGGTGGCGCCGGGCCGGCCCCATCGGGTGGTTCTGGCAGCCCAGGTCGAGACCTCTCCCGCGGCGGTGCGCAGGGCCCTGATCGAGGTGGAAACCTATCCCGATACGGTGGACCAGGTGGTCGGGGTGGTCGTGAGGGAACGGTCGAGCAAGCGGATCGTGTTCGACATGGAGCTGGAGCTGCCTTTCCAGAACCTGCACTACGGTCTGGAATACGACATCCGAGATCCGCTCCGGGTGGATGTGGTCGGCATCAGCGGAGCCCTGGAGGGGGGACGCTGGTGCTGGGAACTGAAGGCAAGGAATGACGGAACCGTCGTGGTCTACACCTCCGAGTGCGATCTCTCCGACGGCTCGGGTCTTTTGCTGGAACAGCTTCTGGCGATGCATCCTGACCTTCAGGAGGGGATGGCGTTTGCACAGGGAATGCGGCTTCTGCGGACAATCTGCGAGCAGGCGCGGCGGCTCGATCGGCGGGATCCGTGAAAGGGGCCGCTCCATTCGATAGGCTGGCTCCATGTCAAAACCGAAGCTGAGACTCGTCGAGGTGATTCCCACCGAGCAGGATGGGCATCCGACCTACGCGCTACGGGATCCGACCGGGATCGCCACCGACACGGTGATGGTCTCACCGGGGGTGGCCTATATCCTGCAGCGCTTCGATGGAAACCACACGCTCGAGGATATCCAGGCCGAGCTGAAGGAGGCGGTGAGGGAAGAGGTCCCGATCCGGAACCTTCGCCGCCTGGCGGACTCCCTGGACAAGGCGCACTTCCTCGTCGGCCCGCGCTTCCTGGCGCATCGAGAAGCGGTTCTCGGGGAATACCGTTCGGCTGAATGCCGCACGCCCGCGCTCGCCGGTCAGGCTTACCCCGAGACGCGTGAGGATCTGTTCCGCTGGTACGAGGAACTGCAGGCTCCGAATTTTGCGCCCGTGGCAGGTGCGGGGGAGCTGCTCGGTTTCGCGGCGCCCCACATCGATCCGCAGTTCGGGGGAGCTGCCGCGAAGCTGGTCCATGCAATACACCGGCGGCGTTCTCCAGACGTCGATACGGTGGTGGTGCTGGGGACCGGCCACTGCGCGGAGCGCGAGCTGTACACGATCACCCGCCAGCATTACGGGACGCCGATCGGCAAGGTGAGGACCGACCGGGACTTGGCCGATGGCCTCCTGTCAAAGGTGGGTGAGACCGCGCTGCTGGGAGAGGAGTTCCAGCACCTGGCGGAGCACTCCGTGGAATTCCAGGCTCTCTTCCTGCGTCTTGCGGGCGGCCAGGAGGGCGGCTCTGACGAGCCGCCGATGATTCTTCCGGTGCTGGTCGGGACGTTCATTCCGTTCCTGGAATCGGGGACGGAGCCTTATGCCGATGCGCGGGTCCGGGGGTTCGTGGAAGGGCTCCTGGAGGAGATCGATCGACTGGGCCGGAAGGTGTCCTTCCTCGCTTCGATCGACCTCGCGCACATGGGGCCGCGTTACGGTGATGCGGATGGCCTGACACCGGAGCAGATGGTCAGGGTGGAGCTGGCCGATCGGAAGCTGCTGAGGTACGCGGAGCGTGGCGACGCGGAAGGTTTCTTCCAGCACCACCGCGAGACGGGTGACTCGCGTCGCGTTTGCGGCTTCTCGGCGCTCTACACCCTGCTGCGGCTGCTTCCGGGCGCGCGCGGCCAGATCGCGGCCTACACCCAGACCACCTTCCCCGGGAGTCACGACACGGTCTCCCACTGCGCCATGTTGTTCGAACGCTCGCCGGACTGATCAGCGGCGTTTTGCTAGTTGAGGAAGCCCATGTCGACCAAACCTTCCAGAGCGCTCGAGACCTTCCCGAATCCCAAGCGGGGCCGCCCGTACGAGATCTCCTTCGAAGTTCCTGAGTTCACCTGCCTGTGCCCGAAGACCGGCCAGCCGGACTTCGCCACCCTGACGATCCGCTATGTTCCGGCGGAACTGTGCGTGGAGCTGAAATCGCTCAAGCTGTACATCTGGTCGTTCCGCGAGGAGGGGCATTTTCACGAGGACGTCACGAACAGGATTCTCGACGACCTGGTGGTGGCCACGGCTCCTACCTGGATGGAAGTGGAGGGGGACTTCAACGTGCGCGGAGGCATCCGCACGGTGGTGAAGGTGGCCCACGGCCAGCGGTAGGGTCGGGCCAGGCATGACCAGCATCCTCTCCATCCACTCCTACCGAGGCGGCACCGGGAAGAGCAATATCTCCGCCAACCTCGCGTATCTGGGGGCGCTCGCCGGCAAGCGGATCGCGCTCCTCGACACGGACGTTGCCTCCCCGGGGGTTCACTTCTTGTTCGGCCTGGAGCGAGAGAGGATTACCCACACGCTGACCGACTTCCTGTTCGGAAAGTGCGAGCTGGAAGACGCCGCCTACGACATGGGGTGCGCGGTGGGGCTTGACCCGGAAGGGGATGGTGCTCTGTTCCTGCTCCCGTCCAGCATGAACATCGAGGCGATATCAAGGGTGGTGGCTGACGGGTACGACGTCTCGCGGTTGAACGACGAGTTCAAGGTGTTGGGGGAGAGCCTCGAGCTTGACTTCCTGATCATCGACTCCCATCCGGGCTTGAATCGGGAGACGATGCTGACCACCGCGGTCTCCGATACGTTGTTGATCGTGCTCCGGCCCGACCGGCAGGACTACCACGGCACTGCGGTGATGCTCGGGGTCGCCTCGAGGCTCAAGGTCCCGCGGGTGTTCACGCTCGCCAACAAGGTCTCGCGGCGTCTCGATCGGGACTTGATCCGGGCCCGGATCGAGAAGGCCTACGGCTACGAGATGCTGGCCGCGCTGCCCCTGGATGAGGACATGGCCTGCCTGGCCAGCGAGGGGCTGTTCGTGCAGCTCTTCCCCGACCACTCCCTCACCCGTCAGCTCCGCGAGGTCGCGAAAAGACTCCTCGGATCCTGAAGCTCCGTGCTGCACCACTTTCTTCGGTCTTCGGGTCATGGCGGGTGGATCGGGGGGAGCGGCACTGCCGGAAGGCGGGAGGAGATCGCGGTTTTCGAGTTCTCAATACCGGGCAGAATCGACGCCAGAGTTTCTATGCTGGGGCGTTTGCCAACCGAGTCCACATGTTGGAGGTGGTGTGCTCAGGATTGCTGGATTGGACGTCCTCGACGTGGAAATCCCTTTTCGCTTTACCTTCCGGCACGCGCTGTCGGAGCGGTCGGTGGGGCACAGCGTGCTGGTGCGGGCGCGGGACGATGTTGGGGGGGTGGGTTACGGCGAGTGTGTTCCGCGCAGCTACGTGACTGGCGAGACGCCGGAATCGGTGCGGGACGCTCTGTCCGGCAGGCTGCTGAAGCAGTTCGAGGGGGCGAGTTTCGGTTCGTTCGAGGAGTTGGTGGAAGGTCTGCGGGCGCAACTCGAGGGTTTGCCGCGCGGGAGCCACGCGGCGTTCTGCGCCCTGGAGTTGGCGCTTCTTGACCTTGGCGGGAAGGTCTTCGGCGAGTCGGCAGGCTCCGTGTTGGGGCCCATCCGGAACAGGGAGGTGCGATACTCAGGCGTCGTCTCGGCGGACGGAGTGGAGCGGGTCGCAAAGACGCTGAAGGGTCTGGCCGGTTTCGGGTTTTCGGCCGTGAAGGTCAAGGTGGGTGAGAGCCTGGAGATCGATCGGCAAGTGCTCGCCGCCGCCCGGGAGACGCTCGGTGAGAGCTGCTCCCTCCGAGTGGACGCCAACTGTGCCTGGAACGCCGAGCAGGCGCTCTCCCACCTCGAGGCGCTGGCCGAGTTCCGGTTGGATGGAGTGGAGCAGCCGCTGCCGAAAGACGATCTGGAAGGACTGGTCTGGCTCACGGAGCGATCTCCCGTGAAGGTGATCGTGGACGAGTCGCTGGCATCTCTCGACGACGCCCGCACGCTGGCCGACCGGAAGGCGTGCCACGCATTCAACATCCGCATCTCCAAGTGCGGTGGGTTGATCAACTCCGCGCGGATCAGGGATCTCGGCGCGGAAGCCGGGATCGGTTGCCAGCTCGGCGCGCAGGTGGGCGAAACAGCCTTGCTGTCCGCGGCGGGGCGGCAGTTCGCAACGAGAAGTGAGAACGTGCTCTTCCTGGAGGGTTCCTACGGGAACCTGCTGCTGGAAGAGGACGTGGGCCGCTCCGACATCACCATCGGTCGAGGCGGAATCGCACCCTGCCTGGAAGCACCCGGACTGGGAGTGGAAGTCGATCCTGACCGCCTGGAGCGCTGGATCTTGTCGAGGGAGCACTGACATGTCTCAGGTAGCTTCGTTCTTCGTGAAGTTCGTGGGCAGGGCTTCCGCCCGGCGTTTCGAACAGGCGACCTCCGATCCAGTGGGCGCGCAGCAGCGCAAGCTGCGGCAGATCCTTCGGCGGAACCGGGATACCGAGTACGGAAGGGAATACGGATTCGGTTCCATCTCGACCCTGGCGGAGTACCAGGCGGCTCTCCCGGTGGTGACCTACGAAGACATCAAGGAGCGAGTGGATCGAGTCACCCGGGGGGAGAAAAATGTCCTGACCGCCGAGGATCCGGTGATGTTCGCCAAGACCTCCGGAACTGCGGGGGATGCCAAGTACATTCCGGTGACGCCGACCTGCCAGGGCCGCGATCACTCGGATCAGATGCGGACCTGGTTCTACCACGCCATCAAGGACCATCCGGGCGTCTTCAGCGGCAAGGCGATGAGTCTCGTCTCGCCCGCCGTGGAAGGGCACACCCCGAGCGGCGTGCCGTTCGGTTCCACCAGCGGCAACATCTACAAGAACATGCCCGGCGTGATCCGGGGCACCTACGCCGTCCCGTACCGCGTGTTCGAGATCGAGGACTACGAGACCAAGTACTACGTGCTGATGCGGCTCGGACTGCAGATGAACGTGACGCTGATGGCCACGGCCAACCCCTCGTCGATCATCAAGCTGTGCGAGATGGCGAACACGCACGCCGACAACCTGTTGCGAGACCTCGCCGACGGAACGCTGCGCCCGGAGCTGGAGATTGATCCGGCGATCCTGTGGGAGATCAAGACCGTGCTTCGCCCCCGCAAGGCATGGGCGAAGCAGCTCGAGGAGGCGCGAAAGCTGCGGAACGGCCGCCTGCTGCCGTTGGACTACTGGCCGAACCTGACCATGATCGGCTGCTGGAAGGGCGGCACGGTCGGCTCCTACCTGCAGCGCTTCCCCGACTGGTTCTGGCCGGGGAACGACGACCCGGTGGTCCCTGTTCGCGACTGGGGATACCTCTCCTCGGAAGCCCGTGGCAGCATTCCGCTCTCGGATCACGGGTCTGGCGGGGTGCTCACGGTCGGCACGAACGTCTACGAGTTCGTCGAGGCCATCGAACTGGAAAGCGCCCCGGACAATCCGCAATCCTGGAACTTCCTGGGCGTGGATCAGCTCGACGTGGGGCAGGAGTACTACATCTTCATCACCACCACCGGGGGCCTGTACCGGTACGACATCAACGACGTGATCTGCGTGGTCGGCAAGTACAACGAGACTCCGCTGATCACCTTCCGGCGCAAGGGACGGGGCGCGACCAGCATCACCGGCGAGAAGGTCACGGTCAACCAGGTCATCGAGGCCTTCGAGCGCTCCATGAGAGACGTTGGCGTGGCGATCGAGCATTTCAAGGTGGAGGCGGACGTGGAGAAGGCCCACTACCGCTTCATGGTCGAGGCTCGCAACGGCGTCGACGAGGCGAGCAGGCGCCCCCTTCTGCGCGCCCTGGAGGAAAATCTCTCCCGGCTGAACATCGAGTACGAAGCGAAGCGCAAGAGCCTGCGGCTGGGACCTCCCCGGCTGCTGGTCATGAAGGCGGGCTGGTATGACCGGGAGAAGAAGGCGCTGATTGCCGAGGGGAAACGGCTGTTCCAGGCCAAGACCATCTGCCTCTCCCAGAAGAAGAGCGAGGTCAACGACGAGGTGGAGGCCGTGGTGCCATGGGAGTCGTGAGGGAGGCGGAAGGCCTCTCCGCCGGCCAGGCGAGTCTCCCAGGCGACTGTATCACCGTCACGTCCCGCGACGGTCTGGAGCTGGTCGTGGGAGCCTTCCCGGCGGAGGGGCCGGGTCCGGTGGTGGTTCTGGTGCACGGAATCTCCAGCCACCTCGGATGGTACCGCCTGCTCGCGCAGGATCTCTGCGGGAGGGGGATTTCGGTGTACGCTCCCGACCGCCGGGGATGTGGGCTGTCGCCCGGTCCAAGGGGGCACATGAGCAGCTGGAAACTGGTTGTGGATGACCTTCACCGGGTGGCGGCGGAGGCCGCCCGGCGGCACCCCGGCCGTCCCATCCATCTGCTCGGCATCTCGCTCGGCGGCGTCTTCTGCACCGGCGCGGTCCTCGAGCGCCCGAAGCTCTACGCCAGCCTGCTCGCCTCCGCTCCAGGATTCTCGAGCCGGTTCGGGATACCGCTTCTGCGCCGCCTGAAGGTGCTCAAGCGATCGTTCACCAGGCCGACGCGGCTCTACCCGCTCCCCTTCGGCGTGGACGCCCTCACCGACAACCCGGACTGGAAGCCGGTCCTTTTGAGCGACCCGCTCCGAACGAGGAGAGTGTCGGCCCGCTTCCTGGTGGAGATGTTCCGCATGCAGCAGAAGACCTCGCGAGGGTTCCGGTCCGTGTGGCCGCCAGCGCTGATATTTCTCGCCGAAGAGGACGCCCTGATCGACAACGAGGCGATCCTGCGCATGTTCTCCTCCGTGAACAGGACTCCGCTCAGGATCGAGATCTTCGCGGGCGCGACCCACATTCTGCCCGCCTCGAGGCCCCGGGTTTCCTTCTGCGATCGCCTGCAGCGCTGGTTCGAGGGGGAGTACCTGGAGACGCCGGAAGGCCGGAAGATCGTCCGGGTTCCCGCGGCCCGTTCCGCCCGGGAGGATCTCACGCCTCCGCCAGAGTTCGATGGACCGGCACCGTGATCTCCGGCTCGCACCCCGCCATCGACCGGAGCCGCTACACGACCCTGCTGCGTCTCGCGAACGATCCCGAGGTTCGCCTCGTGGTCTCGCTGGGAGGCGGCTCGCTTCCCGCGCTGTGCGGCAACCTGGCGCTGACCAGGCTTCTCGAGGAACTGGATCTCCGGGAGCGGGTGGAGGAAATCTGGGGAACCAGCGCTGGAGCGGCCATCGGCGGGGCCTGGGCCAGCGGCACCGATTCCGAGAAGATGTTCGAAGTGGTGGCCGGGCTGGATCGGCCCGGGACGGTCGATATCGCCTGGTTCCGCCTGGCGCTCTCGTTCCTGGCGCGCCCCTTCGGAAGACCGCTTCCGGATGGTCTGTTTCGAGGGAAGCACATCATCAACGCCATCGCCAGCGGCCTCAAGGTCGAGCTGATCGAGGACTGCCCGACTCCCTTCCGATGCATCGCATGCACCGATGACGGCCGGGCCACCCGCAAGGTCTTCCGGCGGGGCCCGATGCTGCGGGCCATCTTCCACAGCATGAGCCTTCCCGGGATCGTGGAGCCGGACCCCTCCTGGAAGGACGAAGCCGTTGGCTACTACGACGGAGGCCTCGTGGAGAAGACTCCGCTCATCTCACCTATCGCCGAGCACCGTCGCCTGAGTGCGGAGAAGCGGCTCGTGCTGCTCGCGACGCACTACTCCAACGAGACCCGCCGCGCCCGCGCCCGCGGCTTCATCGGCCGCTTCTTGCAAAGCCTGTACGCGCTCGAGAACCTGACCTGGTCGTATCAACTGGCGGAAGCCCGCGCCCACGACGACGTGTCGGTCATGATCCTGAATCCCCAAATGGACGACCCGGCCATGTTCGACTTCGGCCGCGTGCGAGAGAACTACGAGCACGCCCGGAATATATTTCTCTCGTTGCTGGGTGACGCGCGGATCGGGTTGACGTTTGGGCTGAACTAGCTGGCGTCCCTTTCGCTTGCTGCATGGGGAACTCGGCACGGAGCACCCGGCGACGGGGGCGGCGGGAGCATTGGCGCAGAACCTGCAAGACGAGTGACTCCGGGCAGCGCCCTTCGTACTCGTACTCGAACTCGAACCGGGTTCCGTTGATACGCTCCAACCTGGTCTGCGCGCGGACCGCCTACCTCCTCGGGAAGTCCTTGAGCAGGGCATCGACCTCCCTGCGCACCTCATCCATGTCGAACGACACATCCATCAGATCCTCGAGCCTGCCCACATCTCCCGCCTGGCAGTACAGCAGAGAAACATCCCCCATCTGCAGGGTGTCGCCATGGCGCAGTTCCATCGGCTCGTCGGCGGAAAGCCTCACGTGGTTGACACAGGTGCCGTTCGTCGATTTCAGGTCTCGCACATGGTGGTGCTGACCATCGCTCTCGACCTGGGCGTGGTACTTGCTGACCGAGGCGGAGAGGAGCACCAGGTTGTTGTCCAACCGCCGCCCGATACTGATCGCCGGGCCATACAGCTCCACGACCCGCCCGCGCTCCTTGCCCCGCAAGATCACGAGCTGCGCCCGTGATCCGGGCCCGTCGCCGAACGCCTGAAAGCCCGTGATCCGAACGGTCTGGTCGATCTCGTGCGGATCCATCCGTCCCCCTGAACGCTACGGCACCCGTCTCGGCTTGTAGATGTTCACCTGGAACCTGTGCGGAGTTTCCGCGTTGATGTCGCGAGCGAACCCGCTCTGTTCGAGCTGATCGTAGATCCTGCGCACCCGATCGAGGCAGTCCGGCCCGAACTCCGGCTCGAGTTCGGCGGCGATCTGCGCCAGGGAACGTCGCCGATCGATCCGATCCAGCACCGCCAGGCCGCAGTCATCCACGATGATCGCGCGGCCGGCACCAGTGACCGGCTCGGTGCAGATGACGTAGTTCGTCTCCTCCATCGGCAGGGCGTTGAGGTCGTCGAGCGAGAAGACCGACCAGGCCTTCCGCATGTCGCAGCAGAGGGTCTCCTTCCGGATCTTCGTTAGCAGCTCGGGAACCCTCTCCGCCGGGGCCTCGGGCTCCACGGCCAGGTCCGGCGCCGCGATGGAATGGATCTGGTGGTCCTCCTGCGGGCTGACCGTGCTGACGATATCCAGCATCTCGGTGACGGTGGTGCCCTGCTGCGTATTGGCCCACCGCAGGTTCAGGTAGTGGAAGAGGTCGGCCAGCTTCCTGCTCTGACCGTTCCGTCCGTCCCCCTCGAGGATCTCATCGCAGAACTCCCGGAACAGATTCCTGAGCGGTTCGAAATCCTCGTCGGCGACCTGGTTGGAGAGATACTCCGCGATCCGGTCGTAGTACCCGGCATAGTAGGTCTTGTAGGCCCACTGCTCGATCAAATCGGCGGGGCTCTTCCTGGTGATGGACGTCAACCGGTAGAACATCACCTGGAACAGCTGATGCCACTCGCAGATCGCCTTCCCCACCAGGATGTCCTCCTTCGACATCGTATAGGTGCTGACGATCTCCTTGCCGGATTCCTGGTCGTGGTAGACGATGCCGAACTTCTCGATCTCCTGCTCCATCGGCGTGCGCGGGAGGATCTGGAGCTTGAAGGCGAAGATGTTCTGGGGCTTGCGCTCGTAGCTCCAGTTGATCATGTGCTTGAATGACTCGAGCGTGTCGCCCGGCAGACCCATGATCGTCTCGATTCCGAGATAGGCGTTCGGGAGCCGGGCGATCTTGTCCAGCCGCTCGGTGACCTCCTCCGGTTTCCAGACCCTGCGGATGTTCTTCATCGCCACCGGGCTGGTGGTCTGGATGCCCACATTGACAATGCATCCCTTCATCTTCCCGAACAGCTCGACCAGTTCGTCGTTGATCAGCGACGGGAACACCTCGCACATCAGCCAGGAGTCCAAACCGATGTCCACCGCGGTCTGGAGGATCTCGTTGCACCGCTCCCGCCGCAGATTGAAGGTCGAGTCGACGCAGTAGAGCGCCGTGGCGCCGTGCTTCTTGAAGAACTCGAACTCGGCCCGCATGCGGTCCATGGAAAACTGGAAGTACGGTTGGTTCCGGCCGTAATCGCAATAGGTGCAGGTGAAGGGGCATCCCCTGGAAGTCTGGAAATTCGCGCCGCCGATGACCGGATCGAGCTCCAGCACACCGCTCAGGTACGGCGAAGGCAGCAAGTCGAGGTTCTTCTCGAACGGACGGGGCGGGTTGGCGACCACCTTGCCCGACTCGTCGCGGAAGGTGATCCCCTGGACTTCCATCAGGGAAGGTGTCCCGTTCAGCAGGCTCTTCGCCAGCTCGGCGAAGGTCATCTCCCCCTCGTTGACCACGACATAGTCCACCCACGGGTTCCTCTCCAGGGTGCCGACGTGGTCGTAGCTCACCTCCGGCCCGCCCAGGGTGATCTTCACCTCGGGTTTCAGCTTCTTGATCAGCCGGGCGATCCCCAGCACCGCCGGCGTATTCCAGATGTAGCAGGCGAATCCGACCAGGTCCGGCTCCCACTCCAGGACCTCCCTGGCGATGACCTCCCAATCGGTCTCCCGGTAGTCGATCAGGTGATGGAAGAAGTCGCACTTCCCGTTCAGCTCCGGGTCAGCCGCGGCGTAAGCATGGACGTAGCCGATGCCCAGGAACTTCCGGGAGAAGGTGTGCGGAGTCGTGTAGGTGGCCGATACGAAGTCGATTCTCATGCGGGACTTATCCTGATTGGGTCGGTGCTCGGCGCCATGATGTCAAGAAAGCGCAGACCTGAGCCTGCGAGGGCGACCAGAGACCGATCCACATCCGGTTCATCGGCAAGTCTACCCGTCGGACCTCCGGCCAATCTCCAGTGGATAGCCAAAAGAAACCGACTACCCAGCGAAATATACAGGGTGCGAGGGTCAAAATGTGGGTCGGCGGCCGCGGATCCCTAAACTGCCGGGTCCGGCGGCGCCGACGATTGCCGGCGAGCTTCAGATTGGAGGATTCCATGTCGTCCCTGCTGTCACTGAAGGTGGTTTCGCTGCTGGTTCTGACCTGCATCTGCCTCGTGGGGTGTGGTCCGAAGAAGGAACCGGAGCCCCAGACGCAGCCGGAGCAGAAGGATAGTGTTCTGCCACTCGTGGGCGGGAAGGGCTACAAGAGCGTTTCGGAGGTCAAACCGATCACGCCGCTGTTCAAGGCGGCCGAGTCGGGAGACCTGGAAGAGGCTCGCAAGCTGCTCGAGGCGGGAGCGGATCCCAGCGCTTCGTTGGACGACGGACTGTCACCGATTCATATCGCAGCCGGGAAGGGCTTCAGGGAACTGGTCGCCTTGCTGTTGGAGCATGGGGCGGATGCCTCGGCCCGGCAAGCCCTTGGGGGGACGGCGCTTCACTTCGCGATCTACTACGGCCACCCGGACACGGCCGAGTTGCTGCTGGATCATGGCGTCGATCCGTTCGTGCCGGACGATCTGGGCACGACACCACTTCACGCGGCGGTGGCCAAGAACGACCGGGCCACCGCCCGGCGGCTGATCCTCATGGGGGCGGACATCAATGCGAAGGATCGCCAGGGCGTGAGCCCGCTGATGATCGCCGAGAGCAACGGACCGGCGAGCATGGTGGAGCTGCTGAAGACGACGCCAGCAGAGAAGGACGCACAGGCGGAAGAGCAGGGGGACGACAAGTAGCCTCGTTTCGCGTGAGATGAACGATCCTGAACTGGAAGGCATCGCCAGGGAACTGGAGCGAAGCGGCGGGCGCGCCTATCTGGTCGGCGGGATCGTGCGGGATCGTCTTCTCGGGCTGGAATCGAAGGACCTCGACGTCGAGGTCCACGGTCTCGAGGCGGAGAAGGTGGAGCAGGTTCTCCGTGCCTTCGGTGAGGTGATCACCATCGGGAAGGCGTTCGGCGTCTACCGGATCAAGGGACTGGATGTCGATTTCTCCCTGCCCCGGGAGGACAGCAAGACCGGACCCGGGCACCGGGGATTCGAGGTCCGGGTCGATCCCGGACTCGATCTGGCCGCGGCGAGCCGCCGGCGGGATCTGACCATCAACAGCATGGCGATCGATCTGCTCACCGGAGAGCTGTTCGATCCCCACGGCGGCTGCGCCGATCTGCATGCGGGCATCCTGCGAGCCACGGACCGGGACCGATTCGCCGACGACCCCCTGAGGGGTTTGCGGGTCGCCCAGATGGGCGCACGGTTCGAGCTGCGGCCGGACCCGGAGCTCCTTCTGCTCTGTTCCCGGCTCGACCTCTCCGAGTTGCCGGGCGAGCGCATGCTGGAGGAGTTCCGCAAGCTGCTGTTGAAGGGGGTCCGTCCATCCATCGGGCTCGAGATCCTGCGGGAAAGCGGCATGATCCGTTTCTTCCCGGAGCTTTCGGCGCTGGTCGGCGTGCCCCAGGAGCCGGACTGGCATCCGGAGGGAGACGTCTGGACGCACACGCTCCTGGTGGTCGACGCGGCCGCGCGCATGCGGGACGGTTCGGCAGAGGACCAGGCGTTGATGTTCGGCGCGCTCTGCCACGACCTGGGCAAGCCGTCCACCACGGTGCAGGAGCGGGGCCGGCTGCGCTCGCCGGCCCACGCCGAGGACGGCGCGGAGATCTCCAGGGTCTTTCTGGGGCGGCTCGCGGCGCCGCACGATCTGATCGATCAGGTCAGCGTCCTGACCCGGTTTCATCTGCTGCCGCTCTTCTTCGTCACGGAGGGCGCCACCGACCGGGCTTACCGGCGGCTCTCCCGCAGGCTGGCGGCCGGGAAGGCGACCCTGCGGATGCTGGAACGTGTGGCCCGGGCGGACCATCTGGGAAGGACCACGGACGAGGCCCGGAGCGGGGAATTCAAGGAGGGGGACCGGTTCCTGGAGCGGGCAAGGCAGCTCGAGGTGCAGCAAAGCGCCCCGGTCGATGTTGTTCGGGGACGGGACTTGCTGGCCCGAGGATTCCGACCTGGGCCGGAAATCGGGCGGCTGCTGGCCCGCTGCCGTGAGATCCAGGACGAGACCGGCTGGACCGACCCGGACCGGATCGTGAATCAGCTCCTTGCCAATTCGGATGGAAAGTGATCGATCAGGCTGCTTCCCCTCTACGATGCCCGGCTGCGTTTCGCCAACTCGAGGTTTGATCATGAGAATGTCCAGGCAGCTGTTCGTGACCCTGAGGGAGGAACCGTCCGACGCGGAGGTGCGCTCACACGCCCTGATGGTCCGGGCCGGCTACCTCCAGAAGCTGTCTGCCGGTATCTATGTCTACGGCCCGTTGCTGTGGCGGGTGCTGAAGAAGATCGAGACGATCGTCCGTGAAGAGCATGACCGGGAAGGGTGCCAGGAGATGCTCATGCCGGCGATCCAGCCGCGAGAGATCTGGGAACAGAGCGGCCGCTGGGAACGGTACGTGACGGACGGCATCCTGTTCCACTTCAGCGACCGCAAGGGAAGCGAGGTCTGCCTCGGCCCGACCCACGAGGAGGTGGTGACCACCTACGTCAAGCAGTACGTCCAGTCGCACAAGCAACTGCCGGTGACCCTGTACCAGATCCAGACCAAGTTCCGGGACGAGATCCGCCCCCGCTTCGGACT
>JAZDLC010000310.1:0-21649 GCA_043802345.1 Planctomycetota bacterium
GAGAGCAGTTCGCCTTCCTCCATGACGACGGGGAGGTGGAACGCCGCGCGGTGACCATCGGCAAGCACAACGCGTATTACGTGGAGGTGCTGACAGGGCTCGAGGAGGGTGATCAGGTGCTGCTCTATGATCCGCGGGAAGGGGACGTCAAGGCGGAAGAGGAGCAGGCAGAAGAGGCCGATACTGAGCCGGCCGCCGCACCGGAAGGCGACTGACCGTGGCCGGTCCGATCGTGGAGCTCGAGGGGGTCGAGAAGGATTACGGTATCGGGGGCGGCGCCCTGACGGTGCTGTTCGACATCAACCTCACCATCGGGCCGGGGGAGTTCGTCGCCATCGTCGGGCCTTCCGGATCGGGCAAGTCCACCCTGATGAACATCCTGGGCTGCCTCGACCGCTGCACCCGCGGGCAGTACCGCCTCGCCGGAACCGACGTATCCCGCCTGAACGACGACCAGCTCTCCCGGGTCCGCAATCGGGAGATCGGTTTCGTGTTCCAGTCGTTCCATCTGGTGCCGCAGTTGACGGTGCTGGAGAACGTCGAGGTGCCGCTCTTCTACAGCGGGGGCCCGAGGAGGGAACGGCGGCCGAGGTGCCTGAAGCAGCTCGAGGAGGTGGGACTCTCCCACCGGCTCACGCACTACCCGACGCAGCTCTCCGGCGGCGAGTGCCAGCGGGTCGCGATCGCCAGGGCGCTGGTCAACCGGCCGGCGATGATTCTCACCGACGAGCCGACGGGCAACCTGGACACGAAGAACGGCGAAGAGGTCTTGCGACTCCTCTGCGAGCTGAACCAGACCGGCCGGACCATCGTGGTGGTCACCCACAACCCGGAGATCGCGGAGAGCATCCCGCGCACCATCGAGATCCGGGACGGCCGGGTGGTCAGCGACAGGGTGGGATCGGTGAGCTAGCATGTGGCTCGAACGTCTTCTGGAGATCATTGCCCTCGCGATCAGGAGCCTGCTGCGCAACAAGCTGCGTTCGTTCCTGACCAAGCTGGGAATGATCTTCGGCGTCGCCTCGGTCATCACCATGCTCTCCGTGGGCGCCGGCGCCCGGCACGAAATCATCGCGAAGATCCAGCAGCTCGGCATCACCAACATCATCATCAATTCGATTCAGCCGCCGGACGAGGCCAAGACCGCAAATCAGGGCAGCGGTCAGAGAAGCCGCTACGGGATCACCTTCCGGGACGCGGAGTACATCGAGGCGACCCTGCCGACCGTGGAGCGGATCCTGCGGGTCAACAGGATCCGCGAGCATGTCTGGTTCGGCAGCAAGCGGCTGGAGACCACCGTGCTGGGCGTCGAGCCGGAGTACCAGTCGACCTTCGGGCTTTCGGTCTCGAAGGGCCGCCTGCTGACCGCCACCGATTCGGCGTACGGCGCCAAGGTCTGTCTGGTGCGGCGGGGCGTGTTCCGCCAGCTCGATTCGGTGGAAGACCCCCTCGAACTGTGGCTGAAGATCGGCTCCTTCCCGTTCCAGGTCGTGGGCGTGCTGGAAGACGAGCAGTTCCAGTCTCATGCCCGCAAGGCGCTGGCGCTGGAGGGGCGCTCACAGGAGGTCTACATCCCCTACTCGACCTCGATGCGGACCTTCGGCACGGTGACCTACGTGGAACGTCAGGGAAGCCGGGAGTACACCGAGGTGGAGCTGGACCAGTTGATCGTGGGCACGAGAAGCAGCGGCACCGTCTTTGGAACCGCCCGCATGCTCGACTCGTTGCTGACCCATTTCCACGACAAGGCCGACTTCGAGATCGTGGTGCCGCTCGAGCTGTTGCGGCAGAAGGAAGAGGCGCAGAAGGTATTCAGCATCGTCATGGTCCTGATCGCCAGCATCTCGTTGATCGTCGGCGGGATCGGCATCGCCAACATCATGCTGGCCACCATCACAGAGCGCACCCGCGAGATCGGCGTGCGGCGCGCCATGGGGGCGCGGCGCCGGGACATCCTGGTGCAGTTCCTGGTGGAGACCACCGCCATCGCCGGCATCGGCGGCCTCCTCGGCTGCCTCTTCGCGCTGGCGGGAACGTACGGTGTGGTCCGCTTCACTCACTGGAAGGCGCTCGTCTCCCCTTCCTACGTGATCGTCTCGCTGGCGATCTCGTGCAGCGTGGGCGTCCTGTTCGGCATCTTCCCCGCCCGCAGAGCGGCCCAGATGGACCCGATCAGCGCGCTGCGCAGCGAGTGAGGATCAGTACCGCGCCAGCGCCTCGATCAGGGTGTCGATCTCCTCCGGCTTGAGTCCCGGACCGGCCGCCTCCAGCATCTTCCGGAAGTGGGCCGCGTCTTCCGGCTTCTTCGGATAGCCGACGTTCTTGCCGTCGGAAGTCCGATTGCTGTCGACCGCCAGCTCGCCGTCCTGGCCGAAGAAGGCGAACCAGGGGATCCCTCCCGGCTCCCCGGTGCGGGTCCGATCGAGGAGCTTCCGGCCGCCGCGCGTCGTCTCGGTGTCGATCTTCAATTCGATGAAGTTCCGCTCCATGAGCGGCGCCACATCCGGGTCGGCCAGCCAGCGTTCGAGCTGCCGGCAGTTCCCGCACCAGTCGGCGCCGAAATGCAGGAACAGGTTCTTCCCCTCGGTCCTCGAGCGGGCCAGGGCGCCGTTCAGGTACTGCTTCGCCGTTCTTCCTTCCACGCGATGCTGCCGCAGGAAAGCCAGGACCCTCTCCTTGTCGTGTCCCTTGACCTTCTCGTCGGTCGACTCGAGGGCGCCGGTTTCCTGATGCGTCACGACCTTCCCCTCGGCGTCCAGTACGGTCAGGTATGGCAGCCCGTTCTTGAGGTCGACGCCATACTTCTCGGCCAGGTCGAGATTCCGGTCACGCTTCCCGACGTCGAGCAGCACCAGGTCGTACTCGCGGATCAACTCGGCATGAACCGCGCGATCCTGCTCGAAGAGGTCGTGGAGCCGGTGGCACCAACCGCACCAGTTGGCTCCCCACTGGATCAGCACGCGGCGGTTGTGGAGCCTGGCATTCTCCAGCGCTGCGGTGACCAAGGCCTCTCCATCCGCCTGCTCGTCGTAGATGGCGGTCCGGGCCGGTTTCTTCGGCTGGCTCTCACCCTCCTGGAGCGGGTTGAGGAGCGTCAGGGGCAACAGCAGCAGAGCGGGAAGCGCGAGCATGGGGTCACCAATGAGAAAGAACAGTGGATACGATGCGGCCGGGTGAAAGTGCCGCCTCTTGGGGCGAAAACGGCGACGATTTCCTGATCGGATTCAGCTCGCTGGCCCGTGGAGTCTCTCAGATTCCCAGCGCATGGAAGACCACCAGCGCCTGGGCAGCGCCGTACGGCCGGCCCAGGAGAGGGTTGTCCAGGAAGGCGCCGTCGGCGGTGCGGGCTCCCAGCATCGCCTTCAGCAGGTCCTTCTTGAATCGCGCCCGCTCAGAGTCGGGGAGCTTCCCGATCGCCTGGGCGCAGTTGGAGTAGTTGAACATCACATAGTGCGAGCCCTGGCCGTCGAGCCCGCAATGCATCAACGCCTTGCCGCGCTCCCTGGAAAGCTCCGGCTCGTTCTCGAAGAAGACGCCGAGCATCTCGCGAATCTCCTGCGGCTTGCGGCGCTCTCCCATCACGAGCGCCAGCGCGCAGACCGGCCCCCTTCCCGCGGCGCCCGGCGGGCGGGTGCCGCGTGGGCCCGGCTTCTGCTCGTGGAACAGGAAGTACTCGAAGGTGAGGTTGTCGTTTCGCATCTGCTCCAGGCAGTCGAGCGCCTTGTCGAGCATTCCGACCGGAAGCTCCACGCCCGACTCCCTGGCCCGCACGAGCGCGATGGTCGCGGCCGCGGTGATGAAGCTGATCGACTGGTTCAGAACGGTGTCCGATTCCAGATCGGGGGTGAGGTAGTAGCTCCAGCCACCGCCGTCCTTCTGCTTGGAGCGGAGACGGTCCACCAGTTCGGCGATGGCGGCCCGGGCCGCTTCCGGCTCCATCAACCCGGCATCCAGCGCGTCCGCCAGCAGACGGATCTCATACGCGTTGGCGTAGATCGAGTAGTCCATGTAGTAGGCTGCGGCCCCCTGTCCCCTCGTCCGCGCCCGCGCCTTCTCGAACCAGCCGAGCGCGCGGAGCACCGCCGCTCTGGCGTCCTGGCGGGATCCGTGCGGGATCAGGCTGCGCGCGCAGATGGCGCTGATCGCCGTGGTGAGCTGATTGTCCCACGTCTCGGCGCTGCCGGCCGCCTCGCTCGGACCGATCCAGGATCCGTCCGGGCGCTGCTGAGCGAGAAGAAAGGCAAGTGCGTCTTCCTGCGCCTTCCTGGCCGATGAAATGGAGACCGATTCGAACGGGGGAGAGACGAGAGCCTCGAGCAGTTCCGGCTTCGGCCACGGCGCTGCCCCTCCCACCCCCAGCCTGAAGGACGTACTGGCAAGCCCCGCCGCCGCCATCTTTGCCCAGCGGCTCTCCTCCGTCTCCAGCGCGAGCGTTCGCCAGACTTCCCCTGCTTCCTCCTTCGAGCCAACAGCCAGCAGGATTCCCCCCAGGGTAAAGCGCGCCTCGAGGGCCCGGGGGTGCTCCGGGAACTCCTTCACGAACTGCTCGACCTGCCCGCGGGCCGTCTCCAGTTCCCCCATGCCGACCCGGACGAGAGCTTCGTCCAGCACCAGGTCGGGCGCCGGCTCTACCGTCACCCGTCGCGCCGCGTCGAGCGAGGCCAGCGCCGCCGGCCCCTGGCGCCGTCTCCGGTGGACCCCGGCACGAAGCTGATGGGCGGTCCCACTCTCCGGACCAGACAGTAGTTTCTCGGTCTGGTCCAGCTCGCCCCGCCGGTAGTGCCACACTGCCCGCTCCAGCGAATCCAGCCCCGGAGGAGGAGTTGCTCCCCTGGCCTTGGGCCGCTTCTCCAGGCAGCGGAGCAGCAGGTCGTGCACCGCTGGGGTGGTGGGGCAGAACTCCTCCCCCACCACCCCACCAGCGGGATCGCACACCAGGAACGATGTGCCGAACGTCGTCGGGCTGAGGCCGTACACTTCGTGTGACCGAAGCGGCAGATCCATCCCCCGGGTCAAGCGGAGCGCCACGAAGCGCTCCTCGAGCAAAGCGACCACGTCCCGGTCCATGAACGGTCCGAACATCACGTCATCGCTGATATTGAGCCCCCCGTAGAGCCGGGCATAGACCAGGATCAGCCGCCGTTCCTTCGTGGCCAGCCGGGATGCCTCCTCCCAACTCTCCACCCAACGAAATTCAGTTCCGCACCGCTTCGCCCGCGAGGCGAGAAGACGCTCGTCCTCGTTCCCCTGCTGCTCGACCGCCACGAATCGCAGGGAGTCGAGCACATTCTGGAACGTAGGCTCGAACTCCTCGAACGACTCGATCGGGGTGACGACCTGAACCAGATACGCCAGCTCCTTCTCCACCAGATAGACCAGCCGGGCGCGATAATCCTCGCCCTGGATTTCCGCGTCCAGATCCAGGCCGGGAGCCTTGCGATTGAGAACTCTGGCCGTCATCCGCTTCACATTGCTGTACTGCGGTTGCCCCGCCACGATCTTCACCGCATTCTCCCGCAGCTTCTCTGCCGAGAGCCCGCCGGCCGGCGTCGCCAACACCGAGATCTTGACCTTCCCGCCGGACGAGGCCTCGGTCAGGATGAGGTTCAGGGAACCAGGCTGGTCTCCCGCGGCATCCGAAACCAACCACTCCCCGGCCGGCCGCGCCACCACGAACCCATGGGATGGCCTCTCGATCAGTTCTGCATCTTGCGCCGCCGGAAGGGCCAGCGAGAGGGTCAAAATCGAGTCCAGCACTGTCAGCATGGCGCCCTCTGGAGTTCCAGTGACGAGCCTCGGATTCCACGCACAATCCTACACAAGACAGACAGTGCCGCACCAGTTCCGCCAAAACCTGAAGGAAGTGGTGCGGCACTCTCTTGCGGGTTGGGGGGGGGGAGAGTGGCGGTCAGGAGACCTTGGTGTTCTCCTGAAGCTCGCGGGCGCGCTGCTCGTCCGAGAGGTCGGAGTGGCAGGTTGGCTTCCCCTCCGGCGGCCGGGTCGCTCCGAGGAGTGCCCGCTTGCGGAGAATCTCCTTCTGCTCGGCCGAGAGGGCCGGCGACTGCTTCGGGCTGCCTGGGTCGAATCCTTCGGCCTTGCCCGATCCGAACTCCACGATCTCCTTGCTGATCCGCACCGCGCACCAATCGTGGCCGCACATGGCGCAGAAGTCGGTGTCCACCCGCAGATCCTCGTCATGGTACGCCCGCGCCAGGTCCGGGTCGAAGGAGAGTTCGAGATGCCGCTCCCAGTTCAGGGCCGCCCGGGCCCGGGTCAGCTCATCGTCCCGATCACGGGTGCCCGGAATGCCGAGCGCCACGTCGGCCGCGTGGGCCGCGATCTTGTAGGCGATGCATCCCTGCTTGACGTCATCCCGCTTCGGCAAGCCGAGGTGCTCCTTGGGAGTGACGTAGCAAAGCATGGCCGCGCCGTGATACGCCGCGGCGGTGGCGCCGATACAGGAAGTGATGTGGTCGTAGCCGGGGAAGATATCGGTGACCAGCGGTCCCAGGACGTAGAACGGCGCGCCGTGACAGAGCCGGCGCTGCAGTTTCATGTTGTACTCGATCTGATCGAACGGCACATGTCCCGGACCCTCGATGATCACCTGGACCCCCTTCGCCCAGGCCCGCTCGGTCAGCTCGCCCAGCGTCCTCAGCTCCGCCAGTTGCGCCGGGTCGGTGGCATCCGCGAGCGAACCCGGCCGCAGGCCGTCGCCGATCGATACCGTCACGTCAAACGTCCTGAGGATGTCGCAGATCTCGTTCCACAGGTCGTACATCGGATTCTGCCTGCCGTGACGGAGCATCCACTTGGCCAGCAGCGAGCCGCCCCTCGAGACAATGCCGATCAACCGGTCCTTGACCAGCGGCAGGTGCTCGCGGAGCAGTCCCGCGTGAATGGTGAAGTAGTCCACGCCCTGCCTGGCCTGCTGCTCCAGCGACTCGAGGATCACCTGCGGTGTCAGCTCCTCGATCGATCGGCCGATGATCATGGAATAGATCGGCACGGTACCGATCGGCACGGTCGAGTTCCGGATGATCGCCTCCCGGCAGGCGTCCAGATTTCCGCCGGTCGAGAGATCCATCACCGTGTCGGCGCCCCACCTCTCGGCCCACTCCAGCTTGTCGACCTCCTCCTCCGTGCTGCTGGAAACGGGAGAGGCCCCCATGTTGGCGTTGATCTTGGTCTTGCACGCCCGGCCGATCCCGGTCGGATCGAGCCGGTATCCGAGGTGCACGCGGTTGGCCGGAATCGCCATGCGGCCGGCGGCGACCTCATCCCGGACCTGCTCGGGGGTGAGGTGAGGCTCACGTTCCGCGACGCGCCGCATTTCCCTGGTGATGAAGCCGAGCCGCGCCTGCTCCAACTGCGTCACCGCCGCCCCCGCCGGGCGGGGATCGGGGTTGAAGTCCCAGGCGGTCTTCGAGGAAGGCGGCGGCATGCCAGGCGTGTCTGGTGAACAGAATGCCCTCGGCCCGCCCACGTCAGCCCGATCCGCGAACGAACCGGGCGTCGTGCCGGCTCCAGTCGTGGACGGGTCGTGGGCGCCGCGCAGCGGCAATTCGACGGACTTTTCATCGCGAATCATGAGGGCAGTCTCCAGTCCCAGGCAGTCTAGCAGGCGATCCAGGAAATGGGTAAGCCCGTCATGGAGTCACCGTGTTTGAGACCATGGAACTGGGTTCTTTAGCACCAACGTCGCGTGACAGGCCCGCGGATCCAAATTCCGCTTCCCGGGAATCGATCCGGGGCGGTATGGTCTCCCTTAGGAGGACCTTCATGCGCTGGTGGGTTGCCGACTACTACAACGTCATGGGCCCCGCGTACGTCCTGTCATGGGTCGTCTGGGTGCTCGGTTCGATCATCCTGCACGAACTGGCCCACGGCTGGGCCGCCATCCGGTGCGGGGACCGGACGCCGATCGAGCTGGGGCGCACGACCTTCAATCCGCTGGTCCACATGAGCGGGATGAGCCTGCTGATGTTCGCGGCGGTCGGCATCGCCTGGGGCGTGATGCCGATCGATCCCTCGAGGTTCCGCCGCCGCACGGATGACGCCTTCGTCGCCTTCGCGGGGCCGGGCATGAACTTGATCCTGGCCTTCTCCGCCCTGATTCTCGGTTCGCTCTGGATTGCCCATGCCGAGCAGTTCGTCCCGGGACAGGCATACAACAACTTGAAAGACTTCTTCGTCATGGGCGTCAAGCTGAACCTGGTCCTGATGGCCTTCAACCTGCTGCCGATCCCGCCCCTCGACGGCTCGACGATCCTGGCTACCTACTCCGAGGGGTATCGCCGGCTCAGGAACAGCCCCAACTTCGGGACCATCGGCCTCGTGATCTTCCTGGTGGTCTTCTTCCGGCTGTTCCCGTACATCTGGAGCGCGGCCCGAGAGACAACCGACGTGGCGTTCAATCTGCTGCTCGGCGTGCTGCGCTGACGGGGCGCCCTCACGACTCAGAAGTCGTTGGTCGCCCCCTCCTTGACGGTGTTGCTCCGCCCGCCGTTGTTGCTGCCCAGATCGACCAGACCGTCCCCCTTCTTGGCCTTGTTCCCTTCCAGCCAGTTCAGATCGCTCTCCACCTGCGCCCCCTCCCCGGCATTGTTCTTCATCGCGCACGACGCGATCACCATCCCGTCGGCTCCCGGCTTCAGATAGACGCCGTGACCGCCGTTCCCGTTGGCGGTCACTGACCGCAAGCGCCCCCCGCCGGTCGTGAATTCCAGACCATGACTCGAGTTGTCGTTGTACTTCCCCCGAACGATCGACAGTCCATCGCCGCCCCCCTTCAGGCCGAACAGGTTGTCGCTCGCTTCACACCCATCGAGCAGGACGGAAGCAGAGGAAACAAAATACCCCGAGTTGGCGTTGTCGGTGGCCTCGCAATCCTCGAACTGATGCCCCGTGCCGCTAATCTGGAAACCGTGAATGCCTGCTCCCGATACGCGCGTCCCCTTCACGTGATGCCCCGATCCCCGCACGGTGATGTACCCGAAGTTGGTCGAGTCCTGACCCAGCGAGGCGAGTGCCGTGCACCGGTCGAGCGTGCAGTTGGCCGAGAGCACATCGACCACGACCCCGTTCTCTCCGCAGCCGTTGGCCGTGCATTCCCTGAGCTCGTGCCCGATACCGTTGACCCAGAACCCCTTCTTCAACATCCCGGAGAAGTCGCAATCCTCGAAGTAGACCCCGAGGGTCGTGGGCGCCTTCATGTCCGAAGACCCCACCACGATCACGCCGTAGTCGTCTCCGGGCATGCCAGTCACATCCGTGACTGCCACATTCACCGACATGCCGCTGACGGCCAGCGCCGGCACCGAATCGGTGCTGTCGCCCGAATTGACCGTCAACTTTCCGACCGACACATTCTCCACGTCGCTCAGGTGGAGCGCGGGGAAACCCGTGGAACCCTGAATCAAGACCTGCCCCTGGCCTGTCCTCTTCAGGGTCAGGCGCTCCTGAACGTTCGTTCCGGTGAGGCTCGCTAAGGAGATGAACACCGACTCCAGATAGGTGCCCGCGGGCACCAGGATGCTGTCGTCCGGCTTGTTGTTGGTGAGCGCCGCGTCCACCGCGGACTGAATGGTGGCCAACCCTCCCTGACCGACCGTGAAGTCCTCCGCGCTTGCCGTCGGCAAGAGCGCGAATCCGAGAAGCAGCGAGGCGACACGGACAAATGCACGATGCGAGATCATGGGCTTTTCTCCAATTCCACATTTCGGATCCGAGACCCTCTCAGATGAGGTGAATCCGGTTCTGAAGCGACGTTGCGAGCGATTCGATTCCCCGGTCTAATGTCCGGCTGCAGCAGCTGCTTTGCTGCCGACCCGGACCAGGAGCTCCTGTCAGGGGGTCGGGACACTACTGAGAGGCTCCCCTAAGGCACAGGTCTGTAATTCGTTAGAGAAAGAGCGGCAGCAGATGGGTGACCACGGAAGGGAAAGGAGATGAGCCGCTCCCGCTCTTCCGGGAACACTCCGCCGGTCAAACCGGATCCGCCCGGGGAAGCGCAGCGTGAGCGGTTCCGGCTCACCGACGATCTGCTCCTGTCCCGCTTCTCAGAGAAGTCGCTGGCCCCCTTCCTGCTCGCCACCCTTCCTGCCAAGGAACTGGTCTCCCTGGCCCCGCGGTTGGGATTGAGTCCGCTCCCGGGAAAGCGGCTGAAGACGATGAGTCCGGCCGACCACGCCCTACTCCTGGCGCGCTCGGCCCTGGAGGAGGAAAAGAAGACCAGAACCGCCGTCCTGAGCGCCCTGGAACCGCATCTGCCTGCCCCCCTTCCCGACCAGGGGAAGCCGATCGAAGAGGCGCAGTTTCGCTTCCTCCTCTCGCTAGCTGGGGAACTGCCGCCCGCGCAGCGTATCGGCCTGCTCCTTTCCGCTCTCGCAGATGAGACTCGGGCGGGGCTGGCGCTCGAGGCGGTGGAACAGGGCCTTCTCGAGGGCATCAGCGAGGAACGGCAGGCGGCCCGGCCAGAGGCGGAACAGATCAAGCAGCTCCAGGCCCGGCTCGAGCGGGCGGAGCAGCGGGCAGGGGCCGTGGAGAAGGCAACCGAAGAAGATCGACGCGCCATCTTGGAGCGGGAGAAGGGTCTGCGCGACCGGATCGAGGCGCTCCAGCGTCAATTGGCGGCGGTGGAAGAGCGACTCGCCCAGAAGAAACGGGAGTGCGACGAGGTTCGCGGCGAGTGGGAAACCCTGAAGGGAGACCTGCAGGTCGCCTTTCGCAGGGCCGCGCGATTCAAGGCCGCGCTCGATGCCACCCGCGCCGCCTCGGAAAGGGAAACCTCGCTGGAAGCCGAGCTGGCCAAGGAGCGCCAGCGCGCGGACATCGAGGCTTCCAAGCTGGAAATCCTGGAGTATCAGCTCGACCTGCTGGAACAGGAGGACGAGTCAAGCGCCGAAACCCGGATCATCCACGAGAACGACCCCGTGCCGGAGCGAGTCCTCCGCTACGTGGAACGGCACGGTTCTCCGCCCCGGCTCCTCGTCGTCGGCGGCGCGGGGAAGCAGCGCACCCACCGGGAGCGCGACTTCGCCGAGCTGAAGAACCGGCTCGGCGTGGAGGGTGAGTGGCGCTTCGCCGACTACGGTTCCTGGCACCGCGAACTCCCGAGACTCCGCAACGACATTCGCAATCGCTTCGATCTGGTGTTTGTGCTTCACTGGAACCGAACGACCTTCGTGCAGAAGATGCACGATGAGGCCCGTGCTGCCAATGCCAGGGTCCGCACGGTGCCGTACCGCGGCTTCCTCTCGCTGGAGAAGGCGGTCCGTGAGGAAGTCGATCGCTTCGTTCAGGAGAGCACCTGACCCTACCCCTCGAGACGGATCCATTCATGATCGACCTCAGAACGTTCTGCTACATCGATGTGCTGCAGCCCCAACTGGCCTCCTTCCTGGCGACCATCTCCCAGGGGTACATGCCGGTGGAGCGGCAGGCATCCCTCTACATCGAAATCGCGCCGGGCATCGCCATCAATCGGATCACGGACATCGCCCTGAAGGCGACCGGCGTGGAGCCGGGGTACCAGATCGTGGAGAGGGCCTTCGGAGTGCTCGAGGTCCACTCCCACGACCAGGGCGCCATTCGCGCGGCGGGGGCCGCGGTGCTGGACTATCTGGAGAAGTCGGAAGAGGACCGGTTGAAGCCGCAGGTCGTCTCCAGCGAGATCATCACCGGCGTCTCCGACTACCAGACGATGTTGATCAACCGCATGCGCCACGGCGACATGATCCTGGGCGGGGAAACGCTCTACATCATGGAGACCATGCCCGCCGGGTACGCGATTCTGGCCGCCAATGAGGCGGAAAAGGCGGCGCCGATCAAGCTGCTCGAGGTGCGTGGCGTGGGAGCTTTCGGCCGGCTGTTCCTCGGCGGCGGAGAGTCCGAGATCAAGGAGGCCTCGCAGGCCGCCATCGCCGCGTTGAACGGGCTCAGCGGTCGGGAGAAATGACCATGGCCGACCTGGGCAGCAGCGGCGAGACGAGTCGGCCTACTCGTGGCAGGGAAAAGCGCAGGGCGTCTTCGCCCTGCTCGAGGGGCACGGGGGCATGCCGCGCCAGGGGACGGCCGGTTCCAGGAGCATCCGTCGCCCTCGCGACGACAACGCCGTCCTCCTCGATCAGTTCGACCAGGATGCGCCCCTTCTCCATTTCCAGCAGGAGGTTCATCGGCAGATCGAGCCGACCGGTCAGCGCGAACCGTACGCGGTCCCCGTCTCGCTCCACCAGCACCGCGGTCTGCCCCGGGACCTCGAGCGGTTCGCCATCGACCCGGCCGGCCCCTCCCACCTCGGTCACGGCAGACCCCACCTTCATCTCGTCGAGCCAGGCCTCCGCCGCGTCCCGATCCTGACCGTCCTCCCCGAACAGTTGGTCCGTGAGCACCTCCAACGTGGAGGCAGCGGACGCTCTCAGCTCCTTGACCGTGGATGGATCGAGCAGCGCGGCCAGATCCCGCAGGAGAGTATCGTCCCCCATGTCCGCCACCGCCAGCAGCGCCGCCTGCCTCACCTGGAGCGAGGCATCGGAGTCGATGACCTTCTTCAGCAAGGGCGCGGAATCATGATCCGGCATTTCTCCCAGGGCCGTCGCCGCGCAGCGACGGGCCAGGGCGTCCGGATGGGAAGTCAGAACCTCCCGCAGGCTGGCGATCGCCTTCTCCTCTCCCAGATCCGAGAGAATGCGGATGATCTCCTCCGGCCTGCGCACCCCCGGTCTGTTCAACGCCACGAGCAACGCATCCAGCGATTCCGGCCCGGAGTCCAGCAGGACCTCATGCGCCCTGGTCCTTTCCGCCTCCACCTCGGAATCGAGCGCCGCGACCGTCTCCTTCAGTCCGGAATCTCCCTCGGAGTCGGTGACAACGAGCTTCTGGTAGACGAACAGCAGCGCGACCATCGCCACGACCAGCCCCACCGACATCGAACCGGTCCGGTTCATCAGGACGCTCCCCCAGCCTCTTCTCCGGCTTGCCCTCGCGGGAGGCTCGCCCCCCTGGCCGGATCCCGGCTGCCCGCCCCCAGGAGCCCGGCATAGGCGGCCCGCGCCGCCCCCTGGAAGTCATCCCCCATGGCAATCAGCTGCGCCGCCAGGGCACCGATCAGTTCGCCCGGCTTGATCGATCCCAGCGGCCCCAGCTCCTCGGTCGCCTCCCGGGTCGCGGCGAGCAGGCTGCCGCTCTCCTGGAGAACCAGCATCACCCGCACCGGATCCTCGAAAACGCGCTTCAGAGTCTCGGCGGCCGCCTCAGTGGTGCCGGGCTTCGGGGGCGCGAGGCGCAAGAGCAGCTTCTCCTCGCAGAAGGCCGCCATGGGGTGGGCGTGGAACGCCTGCACCAGCGAATCTCCCGTCACCGCGGTGATGGTGCGCACGCCCAGCCCACAGGCACGCCCGATCACCCGTTCCACGAAGTCCTGCGTGGGAGCCCCGTCCAGATCAGAGGCAGTGACCACGAACGCGGCCCCCCTCTCCAGCAGCTTGCCCAGCCGGTCGATCAGGAGGTCCACATCCGGCGCGGACGGGAGACAACGGTCGATCACGTGCAGCTTCAGGTCCCCTTCCCGGTCCCGGTACTCGATCTCCTGGCAGCTCGCGGAAGCCACCTCGATGAACTCCGAGGCGAACCCGTGCCGCTCCAGCTCCGCTCGCGCGGCTTCGGCCATCCCCGGCTCCGCAAGCCCCAGGAAGATGACATCGGCGCCGGCATCACCGGCGGCCCGAGCCACGTTCATGGGCTCTGCCAGGAGTTCGACCTTGCGATCGACCACGTCAAAGAGACCGTTGTCGAGGCTGCTCACGGTGGCCTCGGTGCGGGCGCGCAGCAAAGGACTGGTAATGATCAGACGCGGGTTTCCCATGAGCTCACTCTACCGAAACAGGACCCATGAACAGAGCAAGCTGTCAACTCCAGCCCGCCTTCTTTCTCTCGGCGTGGCACACTTGAGTCCAACCACGCGCTCACGAAGCGTAGAGACCCGATCTTGAAATCAGGAGTCGGAAAACCTGGAGGTTTTTTTTCCGGTTTTTCCCGCAAGTTGACTGAACGAATCTGCCGATCGACACGTCTGCCCCTACGGATTTCCTTGCCCCTCCCAAAGGAGAACCGCCTTGAGTCCGGGACTATTCCTCATCGTGATCGCGGTCGGCGCCCTGGCCCTGCAGGTCTATCTGGCGGCGGGCGACAGCCAGGACTGACGAACACTCTTCAACTTTCGACCTTCCCACCGAGACTCCTCTTCCCCCGGGATCGAGACCACTTCATGATGTTTCCTGCCGCGGCACCGATCCGCGGCAGCTTGCCATCGTGAGGACCCATGGACCGGAAGACAGGCGACATCCGCATGCGCGGATTCTCCGAGCGCACCGAGTTGAGTGCCGTCCTCCGGCTGATCGAACGTCATCTTGCGCCCCTCCCGCCCGAACCGGTGCCGGTGGCCGACTCGATCGGCCGGGTCCTCACGGCCGATCAGCTGGCGCGCAGTGATGTTCCCGGCTTCGACCGGTCCGCCATGGACGGGTATGCGCTGAGAGGTGAGGAGACCTTCGGCGCGACGCCGCTCACGCCCCTGTCCTTCCGCCTCCTGGGCGAGGCCCGTCCGGGGCATCCTTTCGGCCACGCGGTCTTTGGCGGCGATGCGGTGCGGATCATGACCGGCGCGCCCATGCCAGAAGGCGCCGACGCGGTGCTCATAGCGGAGATGAGCCTCGAGCAGGGCGGCCTGCTGCTGGCCCAGGGTGCGGTCGCCCCGGGCAAGAACGTGGGGCTCCGGGGCGAGGACATTCGGGCCGGCACCAGGCTGTTCGAGAAGGGGCGGAGGCTGCGTCCCCAGGATGCGGCCGTGCTGGCTTCGGTTGGCCTGGAGACAGTCGAGGTCGTGAGCAGCCCGACGGTGTCGATCCTGATCACCGGGGACGAGTTGCTCCCTCCCGGATCGAGGCCGGAACCTCCTTATATCGTCGACACGAATTCCATCATCCTGCGAGGCCTGGTGGCGCGAGACGGCGGTCTCGCCCGGCAGCCGCCGCTCATTCCGGACGACCGTGACCAGGTCCGGCAGGCCCTGCTGGACGCCGACTCGGATCTGATCCTCCTCTCGGGCGGATCCTCGGTGGGAACCGAGGACCACGCCCCACGCTGGTCGCCGAGCTGGGCGAGCTGCTCGCGCACGGCATCGCCATGCGCCCCGCCAGTCCCGCCGGCTTCGGCCTGATCGGGCGCAAGCCCGTGTTCCTGATTCCGGGGAATCCGGTCTCCTGCCTCGCCGCCTACGAGTTTCTCGCCGGGCCGGCGCTGCGCAGGCTCGGGGGCTTGGCAATGGAGTGGCCCCACCGCCGGATCGAACTGCCGCTAGCCCGCAAGATCTCCTCCGCGATCGGGCGGGTCGACTACGTCAGGGTGCGGATCGCCGGCGGCACGGTCCTGCCGCTGGCAATCTCGGGCGCATCGATCCTCTCCTCCACCACCCGCGCCGACGGCGCGGTCATCGTTCCCGCGGCCAGCGAGGGATACCCCGAAGGGCAGCAGGTCAGCGTGCTTCTCTACTGACTCCGGAAGGAACTGATGACGCCGATCGGAACGTCCGTCGCGAGGTCCCTTCCAGGAGCTTCACAGTTGTCTGGCGGCTTGCCGACATGGTGATCGCGGACAGGGAACGGACGAACGGTCTGCTGGCCCTGGTCGCGGTTCAGCTCTGCTTCGGCCTGTTCCCCCCCTTCGCCAAGTGGGCCTTCGAGGGGGACGCCTTCTCCCCGGCGTCGGTGGCCGCCTACCGGATCGTTGCCGGCATCGTCGTGCTGGGCTCGTTCGCGGTCCTGATGTATGGACGCAGGGCCCTGCCGCGCGGCGCGGACGTGCTGCGTCTCTTCCTCTGCGCGATGTTTGGAGTGGTCGTCAACCAGGGGCTGTTTCTCGAAGGTGTTTCGCGAACCACCGCCATCAACACCGGCCTGATCATCTGCCTGATTCCGGTCTTCACCTACGTCATGGCGATTCTCGCCGGCCAGGAGCGGCTCAAGGCAAAACGCTGCCTGGGGATCGGCGTCGCCCTGCTGGCCACCACGATGCTCTTCCTGGAGCGAGGCGATGGCCAGGTCGGGGGACACCTGCTGGGAAACCTGCTGTTGCTGCTGAACGTCGCCTCCTACTCCCTCTATCTGGTCATTTCCAAGCCGCTCACCACCCGCTATCCGCCGCTCGTGATCATCGCCTGGGTGTACGCCTTCTCGGCCCTCTCCCTGCCGTATTTCGTCTGGGGAGAGCGGCTCGTTCCCGCCCTGGCGGGCGCGGAGCGAGCCTGGTGGTCGCTCGGGTTCATCCTGCTCTTCCCCACCGTGCTCGGCTACCTGCTCAACATCTTCGCGCTCGCCCGCGTTCCGGCCTCCACCACCGCCCTGTTCACCTACCTCCAGCCAGTGATGACCGGGGCCGCGGGGATCGTACTGCTCTCAGAGAGCCTGACGGCGGGCGCTGTCATTGCTGCCGCCGGTCTCTTCCTGGGTCTCTGGCTGGCCCGAACCGCCTGACCCGGGCCGCACTTTAGGACATTCTCCAACTACTAGATTATCGTAATTAGCTTTGACTTAAACTATTACGTCAATTTCACAAGATTCCACGATTTGCACAATCTCTTTTTTCGCGGTACTTTCCGGGCAGAGAAGGAGTCGCCTCCAGGCACTTGGAGAGGACACCATGCTGAAGCCAACCACCGCTCTCGCCCTCGCTCTCGCGACATCCTGCGCTCTTCCATCCAGGGCCTCAGGAGACGGCTGCACCGGTGATCCGGGGTACGTGCTCACGGCCACGCCGGCCGTGGCCCTCATGGGTGATCCGGTGGACATCTGCCTCACCGGCCCTCCCGGCGACTTCGTGTTGCTGCTGGTCTCCACGGACCCCGGCCCGTCCAACTCGGGAGTCGGCCAGCTCTGCCTCGGCGCCCCGCTGGCCTACATGATTCCGCTGACCATGCCGACCTCCGGCCAGACCTGCATTCCGACCTACATCCACTGCGATCCGGCCATGCTCGGCAAGATCTTCTACTCCCAGTTCGTGAGCTTCTCCACCGACGGATCGGAACAGGTCGGCCGCTCCAATCAGACCTCGGTCTCCGCGATCGATGACGGCAGGGGCTGCAACTTCTGCTCCGGCAATGTCAAGGCGCGCCTGTTGCGTATGAGATACACCGGTCTGGGCTGCGCGGCGACCAACCATTCCCAGCGAAAGGGAAAGGTCGTCTGCCAGGGAGATCCGGAGATGGCCCCCCTGGTCCGCATCCGTGTTCAGGACAGGAGGCGCCTGAATCACAACAAGGCCAAGGTCTACTTCGACGGCACGGTCGCGCTGGACGAGGTGTTCGACATCGACGCCTACGCCATCGGCAAGAAGCGCCTGCGTGGCCAGGTGACCGCGTTCATCTTCGACATGGAAGGGAATCTGATCCAGAAGGTGATGTTCCACACCTCCTGCTGCCAGCCGCTCCACGGCTACGACCAGTTCGGCAGTCTGATGCTGGCGGGATTCATCGCCAAGCTCCAGAACTAGATCCACCTAGATCTCGAGAGGAAACAACCGGCGGGCATTCTCAGTCGTGACCCGCCGGATTTCCGTCTCCTCGAGGCCCCGCACCTCGGCCAGCTTCCGCGCGGTCTCCGCCACGTACGCCGGCTCGTTCCGCTTGCCTCGCCACGGCTGGGGCGCCAGGAACGGGGCATCCGTCTCGACCAGGATCCGGTCGAGGGGAACGACGGCAGCCACCTGGCGGACGTTTTCCCCCTTGGGGAAAGTCAGGACGCCGCTGAACGAGATCAAGAATCCCAGCTCGAGATACCGCTCGGCATGTGCCCTGGAACCGGTGTAGCAGTGGATCACTCCCCGCACTCCCGGGTGTGCGGCTAGCACGTCGCCCACATCGGAGAACGCATCATCCCGGCCATCCCGATCGCGAATGTGCACGATCAGCGGCAGATCCCGCTCGAGGGCCAGCTCCGCGTGCCGGTGGAAGGATCGCTGCTGCGCCTCCCGCGGGACCCGGTCCCGGAAGTAGTCCAGCCCGCTCTCCCCCACCGCCACGAACTCCCCGCTCGAGAGGAGCTCCTCGATCCCCCGCAGCTCCTGGTCGAGGTCGTCCGGCAGGTCGTTCGGATGAGCCCCCGCCGCCGGATGGAGGCATGCCCGCGGCAGGCAGAGCTCGCGCACCTGGCGTGAGTTCTCCAGGCTGGTGGCGACGACCACCGCGTCGCTCACTCCCGCGGAGCCCATGCGCAAGACGACCTGATCCAGATCGGAGGCGAACGACCCCCAGGTCAGGTGGCAGTGGGTATCGATCAGCGGAATGGTGTTTTCGTTCATCTCTGTCAGAATAGCACCGGGCCGCACCCAGACGGAGGAGCTTGCGAACCATGAAACAAGAGCAGTTCCTGACCGTTCTCGATCGGGACGAGGCGGAGCGCCGCTTTCTCGCCGCCGTCCGGCCGGAACCGCTGGGTACGGAGGAAATCCCGCTCCACCTCGCCAGGTCGAGAGTCCTCGCGGAGGACGTCTACTCAGGGGTCGACGTGCCGGGATTCGACCGCTCCAACATGGACGGATACGCGGTTCGCGCCGCCGACACCTTCGGCGCCTCCGAAGAGGAACCGCGGCTGCTGCGGCTGAACGGGGAGACTCTGGCTCCCGGAATCGAGCCGAAGCTCCCGGTCGAGCCGGGAAGCGCGACGCCCATCGCCACCGGCGGCATCGTGCCTCGCGGCGCCGACGCCGTCATCCTGGTGGAGGCCACGGATGAAGAAGACGACCATCTCCGCGTCTACCGCGCGCTCACGCCGGGCACCGCGATCACCTTCGCGGGAACCGACATCGCCCGCGGTGAGCTGGTCTTGCAAGGCGGCGAGTACCTGACCTCGAGAGAGACCGCGGTGCTGGCCGCCATCGGCCTCGATCGCGTCCGTGTCTTTCGCAAACCGGTCGTCGGCATCCTCTCCACGGGCGACGAGATTGTCCCCCCCGGAAACGAGCTGGGCCCGGGCCAGGTCTACGACAGCAACGCGCGGGCGATCGCCGACGCCGTGGCGGAGCTTGGCGGCGAGCCGGTTCTTCTCGGCATCGTGCCGGACCAGGAGAGCGCGCTCTCGGCGGCAATCGAGGCCGGACTCGAGCACGACATGCTCCTGCTCTCCGGCGGCACGTCGAAGGGTCCCGGCGATGTCGCCTACCGGGTGCTGAAGAATCTCCCGCCCCCCGGCGTGGTGGCGCACGGCGTGGCATTGAAGCCGGGCAAGCCACTCTGCCTCGCGGCCGCGGGCAGGAAGCCGGTGGTGGTCCTTCCCGGCTTTCCGACCTCCGCCCTCTTCACCTTTCACGAATTCGTGGCGCCGGTGGTCATGCTCCTCGCGGGACGGCGCCCGGACCGGCGGGGATCGGTCACGGCGACCCTCCCGCTGCGCGTTCACTCGGAGCGGGGACGCACCGAGTACCTGCTGGTCAACCTGGTGGACGGCCGGGACGGGCTGGCCGCCTGGCCCATGGGAAAGGGCTCGGGGTCAGTGACCACCTTCAGCAAGGCGGACGGGTTCCTGACCATCCCGGCCCATCACGAGATCCTGAAGCAAGGCAGCCAGGTGCGGGTCACGCTCCTCTCGCGAGAACTGGAACCGCGCGACCTGGTGATCATCGGCAGTCACTGCGTGGGCCTGGACCTGCTGGTGGCCCGCCTCGGCAGCCGCGGATACTCCTCGAAGATCCTCAGCGTGGGGAGCGAGGCCGGCCTGCGGGCAGCCTCCTCGGGCCAGTGCGACGTGGCCGGCATTCACCTCCTCGACCCGCAGACCGACCAGTACAACGAGCCGTTCCTCGACGCGTCGGTCCGCCTTCACCCCGGATACGGCCGCATGCAGGGAGTTCTGTTCCGCAAGGGAGACGCGCGCTTCGCGGGCGACCTCGGCGAGGCGGTCAGGGCCGCCGCGGAGGGGGGCGCCGTCATGGTCAACCGCAACCGCGGCAGCGGCACAAGGATCCTGATCGATCGGCTGCTTCAGGACCTCCGGCCGGACGGGCACGCGAACGAGGCGCGGACGCACAACGCGGTGGCGGCCGCGATCCGCTCCGGGCGCGCCGACTTCGGCGTGGCGATCGAGACCGTGGCGAACGACTACGGCCTCGGCTTCCATCCGCTGCGCGCGGAGCAATACGACTTCGTCATTCCCGTGGATCGAGAAGAACGACCGGCGGTCCAGGCCTTCCTGGAAATCCTCTCCGAGCCGGAGACCCGGGCGGCTCTCCGGAAACGGGGTTTCCTGCTGGATGGTCATGACTGATCGGGCCGCCGTACTGCTGGTGGGAGGACGGGGCCGGCGGATGGGTTCGCCCAAGGCCAGCCTGGTCTTCGGCGGCAAGACCCTGCTCGAGCGAGCCGTGGCCATCCTGGCGCCGGCCGTAGAGCATCTGATCGTGGTGCACGCCCCCGGCCAGAGTTTGCCGGACCTCCCCCGATCGGTGCAGCTCGCCGCCGACGAGCGGGAGGATCACGGCCCGCTGGAAGGACTGCGCGTGGGCCTCTTCCTGGCCGCGCAGAGGACCGACCGGGTGTTCGTGTCGGCGGTCGACACCCCCTTCCTGGTCCCGGCCTTCGTCTCGCGCCTGTTCGATCTGCTGGGAAACCACGACGCCGCGATCCCGATGCACGCAGGGCACCGCCACCCGCTCTCCGGCTGCTACCTCACGGCCGTCGCGGAGCTCGCCGATGAGTTGCTCGCAGTGGGTGAGCGCAGGCCGCGCGCCCTGCTCGACCGGATCGACACCCGTTACGTCACCGCGGCCGACTTCAAGGAAGAAGACCCGGAGATGCGATCCCTCCGCAATCTCAACGATCCGGACGACCTGCGCGCCGCCCTGAGCGAACTCTCCGGGACTGAGTGATGCAGAAGAAGGCAGAGGAGAGAATCCCCTGGGCGCGGGCGATTCCGCTCTTCAAGCGGTTCTGGCCGTTCATGCGCCAGGAGCGGAAGATCGGCATCGCCGTCGGCGCCATCATCCTGCTCGCCACCCCCGCCGGGGTGATCTCGCCGCTCCTGATCAAGGAGATCTTCGACCGGGTCCTCCCCGCGGGAGACCGGAGCGGCTTCCTCACCCTCGGCGCCGCCATCGTCGGCCTGACCGTGTTCGCCTTCAGTCTGCGCCTGCTCGGCGGGCTGCTGGTGGTCCGGCTGCAGACCCGCGTCCGGCATCGAGTCACCCGGCATCTGTACAATCATGTGCTGAGGCTGCCGCTTCGCTATTTCCACGGGACGGAAACCGGGTACGTCATGGCGCGCGTCCGGGACGACGTGCGGGCGCTCGACGCGATCATGATCGACAACCTGGTCCATTCCGGGTTCGACGCCCTCCGGGCCGTGCTCTTCTTCGGCCTGCTGATCACGATCGACACCGGCCTCGCCGTTTCCGGCCTGATCCTGCTGGCGGTGATCTTCGGCGCCGTGCTGTTGGTCTCGAAGCCCCTGAGGAAGAGGTCTGAACGGGCCCGGGAGACCGACGCCAGGAGCAGTTCGGCCCTGCACCAGTCGCTCACCGGCATCTACACGATCCGCACCGGCGCCCAGGAACTGGGCGAAGGACGCCGCTTCGGCCGTTTCCTGAAGGAGGCCCTGCGGTCTGC
>JAZDLC010000311.1:0-11731 GCA_043802345.1 Planctomycetota bacterium
GCTGCGGCTACGCGCAGTGCTGAGATCGCCGCGCGGCCTGGCGGCCTCTCAGCTCCCGCTCTCCATCGGGGCGGGCGCCGGCAGCGCGAGGGCGAGCAGCAAGGCGACGGCCATGAGTCCGGACGCCAGATAGAACGGGTAGGTGATCCCCACGTCATACAGGGCGCCTGCCAGCATCGGAGCTCCCACCCGCGCAAGGTGGGAGCTCGACTGGTAGGTCCCGATCACCAGGCCGCGCTCTCCGGGCGGGGCGGCCACCGAGACCATGGCCAGCATCGATGGCTGCGCGATCGCCCGCCCCACTCCATAGACGCCCAGGGGAACCAGCATCAGAGCGACCATGCCGAACTGCGGCGCCGCCAGGAAGCCGAGCATCATCAGGGTGAGTCCGGAGAGCAACAACCGCCGCTCGCCGAAGCGCGGGGCGAGACGGCGCAGGGCCCCGCCCTGGATGCCGCCCATGATCAGCGCCATGAAGACCAGGATGTACGCCACCTCCCGCGCGCTGTAGTCGAACCTGTCCTTCATGAAGTACGCGAAAATGGTCTCGAGCTGGCAGACCGCCATGGAGAACAGCAGGTAGACCACGCAGATCCGCAGCACGAAGGAGTCTTTCAAGACCGAGAGGCGGCTCCGGCCCGCCTGTTCTCGCTTGCCGTGACGCACGGGCTCGCGCAGCACGAAGAACGCGTGCACGCAATTGGCGGCCGCCATGCCGCCAGCCACCAGCATCGGCACCGCCAGTCCGAAGGGAGAGAGGAAGCCGCCGATGGCCGGTCCCAGGACGAAGCCGATCGCGAAGCTGGCTCCCACCATGCCCATCCAGCGGGTCCGCTCGCTTTCGTCGGTCACATCCGCGATGTAAGCGGTCGCCACCGCGATATTCGCTCCGAAACAGCCGGCCGCGAGACGGGCCAGGAGCAGCCCGAGGTACGAGTGCACCAGCCCCAGCGCCAGCAGCGCCAGACTGGTGCCGAGGATGGTGACCAGCATCACCGGCCGGCGTCCGATCCGATCAGAGAGCCGGCCCCAGACCGGGGAAAAGATGAACTGCATTCCGGAGTACCCGCCCAGGATGAAACCCAGCATCAGTCCGGAGGCGTTGTACTCGGAGGCGTAGAAGGGAAGGACCGGCAGGACAATGCCGAATCCGATCAGGTCGATGATGATGATGCTGAACAGGGAGAGCAGCATCCCCTTCGGCCGGGGCATCGCATCAGATTCGTGTCGAGCTGCGGAAGCCATTCCTCGGCATCATAGACAGATGTCGAAACGAACCTGCGTTCTTTCATGCGGCGCGGCCAGCCGGGTTTGCCGCAACGAACAAGCCTGGTGCCGAATTCCTTGATGGCAAGCGGCCGATTCGGGCTATCCTTGACCTCTATCATGGGACAGTTTCAACACGACCGACAGATCGCCACCTGGATCCGCGCCGATTCCTCGCGGATGTTCTGCACTCGCCCCTGGCGACAGATCGCCATCTTGTCGGACGGGGAGGCGGTCTGTTCCTGCATCGACGCCGAGAAGACCAACCCGCTCGGCAACATCACGACGCAGTCGATGGAAGAAATCTGGAACGGCCCGCGATTCAGGGCTCTGCGCAAGGCCGTCGTCGAGAACATCGACCGCATCCCGATCTGTCGCGGCTGCCCCAACCGGGTCGAGGGCCCGCCGGCCCCGGCCGACTTCATTGACGGCGTTCCCAAGCCGAGGATCCTCTTCATCGAGGCCCACGGCGGCTGCAACCTCGCGTGCCCGGGGTGCAGCCGCGAGGGGATCGAGGGCAGCCGGACCCGTCTCGCAATGGAGTTCTCCACCTTCCAGAAGACGATCGACGAGCTGTCGCCGGACCTGGAGTACATGGAGTTCCACATCGGCGGTGAGAACTTCATGCACAAGCAGGCCAACGAAATGGTCCGCTACTGCAAGGACAGGAATCCGTCATGCAAGGTGTTGACCAGCACCAATGGCCACTTCTTCTACACCGAGGAACGGCGTCAGAAGCTGCTCGATTCGGGAGTCGACTGCGTCATCTTCTCGGTCGACGGCGCAACGCAGGAGTCGTACGAGAAATACCGGGTGAACGGCAAGATCGATCGAGTGCTCGATGGCATGCGCCAGCTCGCGGAGATGAAGAAGGAACTGGTGAAGAGCAGCCCTGTCCTGGTGTGGCGCTACATCCTGTTCGACTGGAACGACTCGCAGGAGGAGATGGATCTGGCCCGCCGGATGGCGGGCGAGGTCGGCGTTGACTTCCTTGCGTGGCATCTGAACGGGGTCGACTCACAACAGGCGTCGCAGCGTTACTACATCGGCTCTCCGCATCTCGGCGAGATCGAACAGGAACTCTGGGATACGCTGATGGCGCGCTTCAGCCAGGCAGTCGACCTTCGACTCGACACGTATCGCTGATCCGGCCGAACGATCGGACCCGCGAGCGACTCCCGCGCAGAAAGGATTCCAGCATGCCGCTCCTCGGCCATTCCCTCGCCCTTTGCGCGATGCTTCTGGCGGCCCCGGACGACGCGGACCGCAAGTCCATTCTCGGGGAACTGGAACTTCTCGAGCGCCATGGAGTTCCCGGCACGATCCTCGTCTTCGGCGATGACGCGTTCGCCGTGCTCACCGCGAACGATCCTCCCGAGGCTGTCGTCGCGGCCGCGCGGTTCGGCGGCGGCCGGGTGGTGGCGTTCGCCCACAACGCCTACATCGATTCCTCGACCCTGAAGAACCGCGACACCGGCACGTCGCGGCTGTTTGAAGGCGCCCTGGCCTGGTCCGCGCAAAAGGAGGACGCGCTCAGGATCGGAATCCTCGGCAGGGACGCCGCCCTCGCGCCCCTCCTCGAGGAGGCGGGGCACACGGTGCACCAGGAGATCAGACCAGGGGATGGGCCGGAGGTCGACGTCCTCGTCTGGAAGAACGGCATTGGTCAGGACGAGGCGGTCCAGGAGGCGATCCGCGCCTTCGTCCGGGAGGGAGGCGGACTGATCGCCGCGGTCTGCCCCTGGGGGTACGAGCAGGTCCACGAACGCAGAGGACTGAATCTTCGCGACCACCTTCCGGAGAACCAGGTCCTCGCGCCGATGGGCCTGGTCTTCGCGAAGGGGTATGCCGAGGCGACGGCGGACGGCGGATTCGCAGTGGCATGCTCGCGCCCGCAAGACGTGCACGCGGGACGGGCCTTCGATCGGCTCCTCGCCGGAGAGAAAGAAGCGCCCGCCTCCCAGTACCTGGTGGAGAAGGCGATCCAGGAGCTCCCTCGGGACGATCAGATCCTGCTGCCGCGAATCACGAAGGCCCTCGCGTCGCTCGAGACCATTGAGGCTCCCCGGCCCGACCGCGCCCTGTCGCGCCAACAGGCGCTGGCCCGCCTCTCGGTCTCCCATCTCTCGCGGACCTGGAAGGATCTCCCCGTCGATCAGGTGCGAAAGGCGCCGGGAATCGACGAAACCCTGGGGGCGATCCCCGCGGATGCCGAGCGCGTCACCCGGTCTCTCGTGCTCGATCCGCAGGTTCGCGGATGGCAAGGCACCGGTCTCTACCTCCCTCCCGGCGAGGTCATGGAGATCCAGGCGAGCGGCGCAAAGGGGTGGAGCGTGCGCATCGGCTGCCACACCGACCACCTCTGGCACCAGAAGAAGTGGCGCCGCTGGCCGGAGATCGCTTACCAGGTCGGCCTCGGGAACGATCTCACGCGCGTGGCCACTCCCTTTGGCGGAACGGTCTACTTCGAGGCCGACCGCAGCGACCGCGCCGAACTCCGGGCAGAGGTCTCGGGCGTTGTCGAGGCCCCCCGCTTCCAGCTCTCCGACCCAAAGAGCGCCCGGGACTGGCGAAGAAGCCGGGAGGCTCCCGGCCCCTGGGCTGAACTGGAAGGGGAGTACATCGTCATCTCCGTCCCCTCCAGCGCGATCCGTGCCTTCCAGAACCCGGCGCCGCTGGTTCGCTGGTGGGATGGCGTTCTTGCCTCGCACTGCGCGCTCGCCGGCACCGCTCTTCCCGACCGGCGCGAGCGGATCGTGCCGGATGTCCAGATCAGCGCCGGATACATGCACTCCGGCTATCCGATCATGACCCACCTCGATGTGGCCACGCCGGGAGGGGACGGCCGGCTCGCCCCGATCCTCGACCTGGAGGAGCTATCGACCAAGGGGAACTGGGGTCTCTTCCACGAGCTGGGACACAACCGCCAGAAGCCGGACTGGACCTTCGCCGGAACCGGCGAAGTCACGTGCAACCTGTTCACCCTCTACACATCCGAGACCATGGCCGGCATCAGACCTTGGGCGAACCCCTGGCTCGAGGGCCAGAAGCAGGCGGGCCTCGCTCACCTGGAAAGCGGCGCCCCCTTCCAGGAGTGGCAACAGAATCCGGGCGTCGCCCTGCTGATGTACGCCCAGATCCAGAAGCGCTTCGGCTGGAAGCCGTTCCAGCAGGTCTTTGGCGAGGTCGAGCAACTCACCGAGACCGAGCGACCGAAGAGCGACCAGGACCGGATCGATCAGTGGATGACAAGGATGTCGCTCGCCTGCGAGCGAGACCTCCGCCCCTTCTTCCGGAAGTGGGGCTTGCCGCTCAGTGGAGATGCAGCGCGTGATCCGAGGCTGGACCATCTGCGCGAGTGGCTGCCTGACTTCGAGGAACTGCGCGGCTGACCGCCGTTCGGGTCAGCGGATCGCGTCCAGGACGAGCTCGACCACTTCCCGCAGTGTCTGCTCCACCACGGCCTCGCCGGCGAACGAGATGGAGACGGTCAGCACGCCGCTTGCGACCACGCAGCCGAGGATCTCCGGGCCGCCGGTGGAGGCGGCCGATTCGGCGAACAGGAAGCCGGCCCACCTCTCTCCCTCGTCCTCGAACGGCTTGATGTTGCCGGTGCGATCCGACTCGAGGATCTGCCGGACCTTCAGCACGAAGAAGTTCGCCGCTTCGGCCGAAGTGTGCTCCTTGATCTGCAGCACCACGTTCCTGGCGGCCGGATCTTCCCTGCTGGAAGCCACGGAGGCCCGCCCGGCGACGATTCCATCCAGCATCCGCTGCACATCCTGCTCGCCACGGGAAGCCAATTGAGCCGCGATCCGCTGGCGGGTCTCGACCATGCGATCGATCTGCCAGACTGCCTGGTCGAACCGCTCCTCGAAGAGCGAGAGCGCCGCTTCCAGTTCGCGGGTCGGCTGCGGCCGGGAAGACGGATCCAGGTACCACTCCGGCCGGGCGATCAGGTCGGGGTCCTCGGGCGGGGCCTCGAACATCCTGGCGATGGCCGGCTCCCCACCCGTTTCGAAGAGGGTGGTGACGAACCGCTCGCCCGCGACGTGGATGAACGAAAGCTGTCGATACGCCTCGTCGGCCGCCGCATCCCGGATCGACCGGATCGTCTTCGGCCGCTCCCCCACGACCCTCCGGGCACACAGATCGAGACTGCGCATCCATCCCTTCCGTTCGGCCAGCCGGCGGGCCAGGAACCAGGCGAACCCCTCCATCGCGGCGCTCCTGGCCATCCTCCGGTCCATTTCGGCGCTGTCCCCGGCCATCCGATCCAGACCGTACCGCTCGAACGCCGCGGCGTGGGCGCACTCCACCAGCAACCGTCCTCTCAGGAGCTCCCGGGTCACGTCCTCGGATTCCGCGAGCTCCCGGGCCGCCTTGACGACGTTCTCCGGGATGACGAGAACAGCGTACCGCTCGCTGAAGAACTTGACGCCGACCTCCCGCGACATCCCCCGGCTCTGTTCCCGCGCCAGGGACTCCGCCCGCTTCTCCTCCATCCCCAGCTTCCTGGCGGTCGGCAGGATCTCCCCGTAGAGGGCGTCCTCCATCTCGGCGCGGCTCACGATCCCGATCTCCAGCGGGCGCTTCATCGGAAACACCGGATCTTCCGCGAGCGCCTTCACGATCGGCACCGCCTCGTCCGAGAGCGAGAGTTTGTCGAGGACGTATTCCTTGGAACAGCCGGCAAGCGAGAAAAGTATGGCCAAGGAAGGCAGGAAGGCAGGAAGTGAGGGGGTCGGAGATGTGGAAAACTGCCGAGTCGAGCCTCCAACACTCCTTTCCTGCATTCCTGCATTCCTCAGCGAAGTTGAATCCCGTAGGTCACGGGGCGCGACTCTAGTCATTACCCAGTCTCTCCACCCAGATCTCACGGAACCGGATCGACGCATCATCGTCAACGTCGGGCGTGATGGTACGCTGGAGTCCGATGAAACCCTCCCGGGCCCGCTCCGAAAACGGCTGCCCCGGCACCTTGAACGTGTCGACGTCGTACAGCACCTGCCCATTGAGAGCGACCGCCAGCCGGCTGCCCCGATACAGGATCTCGTACGTGTTCCATTCGCCGATCGGCCGCAGCGCGTGAACGGCGGGCGCGACGGAGCCGTAGAGGCTGCCGCAGAACTGCCACTCCTTCAGCTCGGTTCCCGTGACCTGCTCCCAGTTGAAGTCGTCGAGGATCTGAATCTCGCATCCGGAATAGGCCGGGTTCTCGGCATCCCTGGCGGCGCGCAGGAAGACCCCGCTGTTGGCCATCCGCGAGGGCATGAAGTCGAGCCGCAGGCGGAAGTCCCGGAAGTCGTCGCGCGTCCTGAGATCGCCCCCCTCACCGTTGTTCATGAACTCCAGGATTTCGTAGAGCTGCCGGTATCCGGCGGCATCCAAGGGCGGCTCGAAACGGTCCAGTCCCCACCCGCTGAAGAGCGGTTCGAACCGGTCCGGGTCGGTGCCGAAGATCGGCAGCTCGCGAATGCGGATGTTCTTGAAGCGCGCCCGATTCCCCTGCGGATCTTCCCGGCCGCCGTGAACCTGCAAGCCGATCAGGCCGGTGGGAGCGTACCCCTCGCTCTTTTCCGGAAGCTGGTAGTCGCAGATCAGCCCGCCGTTCATCCAGACCTGGACGTGCATGTCGAACCCGGTCAGGCGGACCTGGAAGTGATTCCATTCTCCGCGCAGGTACCGCTCCTCCGCGGCCTCGTTGTGCTGCAAGAAGCCGTCCGAGTAGATGGCGCCGATTTCCCCTCCCTCCCGGTCATCGATGGTCACCTGCATCCCCTTCTTCTCCGGCGCCATCCGCAGGAAGATCCCTGAGTCGAACGGGTAGTCGATGAACGAGTCCAGCTCCAGCTCGAAGCAGGTGTACTTCCCGGCGGTGTAGATCAGCCCGCCGCCGTTGTCCTCCCCCACGCGTCCACACAGGGCCCCGTCCTCGACCGACCAGCGAGCGTTGCCGTCGTACCGGCCGCCGCTCTCGACCCAGCCATCCAGGCTCTTCCCGTCGAACAAGGAGACGAAGCGGGGGTCGTCGAACATCAGCCACGCTCCTTGATAGGAACTGCAGAGTCTCTCCGCGGCCTCCAGGCCGAGCACGCTCGCCGCCGACGCCAGCCCGTCCGCGGTCATGCCGTCCTTGGCCACCACGGACACGCAGCTAGAATCGGTGAGGGGCCGGCCCACCCTGGGATCGATGATGTGGGAATAGCGGACTCCGTTCAGATCGTGGTGCTGCTCCGTTTCGCCGGAAGTCGCCACCGCGACCCGCGACAGCGTCAGCAGGGTTTGCCGCTCGCCGCACCCCGCCTGGACGGTCCAACCGGCCCGGCCCGGCGGCGGCGCGCCGAGCACCAGGTCGCCGCCGAGGTCCACCAGGGCGCTCTCGATGCCGTGCTGCTCGAGCACCTTCAGCGCCTCATCACAGGCATACCCCTTGCCGATCCCGCCCAGATCGAGGGCCATCCCGGGACGGGAAAGGAACAGCGTGTGTTCGTCATCCGCCAGGCGCAGCTTCTTGAACCCCACAAACTCCCGCGCCGCCTCGAGCAGCCCCGGCTCCGGCTCGTGATCCGCCGCCAGCGAGTCGGACCAGAGCAAGACCAGCGGCTTCACCGTGATGTCGAAAGCGCCCCCGCTCCGTCCGGACAGTTCCTGCGAGGCTTCGAGGACCCGATACAGATCCTCGCTGAGCGCGACCGGCCGGGAACTCGCGCCGGCCACGGCACGATTCAGCTCGCTGTCCGCCTTGTAGTCGCTCAGCGCCTGATCCAGCTCGGTCATCCGGCCGAACGCGGCCTCCGCCGCGCGTCGCGCCTGCGGCTCCCCTTCGGCGTGAAGCAGCAGCCGCGCCTCGACCCCCATGATGACCTTTCGGTACTCGAACCGCTCGAGAGGAGGTCCCGGGACCGGGAGGGCCGGCGGTGCGGAACCGAAGAACGTTGCAAGGACAGCGAGGATCATGCCTCGATTCCAGATCATCTCTCTTGCCTCATTCCTGCTCCAAGGCAATGCGGAACCCCGGGCTCAGGTGAGGTCGAGGCTGGCCCGCTCCCGCTCCAGCATCCTGGTCAGCCCCACCGTCTCCTCGAGAGCCGGCTCCACTCTGGCGCTCCCGTCCTGAATCGCTTTCAGCAGGTGACGGATCTCCCCGTCGTAGCCGCTCAGGCCGCTCACCTCCACCGGCACGGCTTCGCCGTCCCTGAACAGCAACAGTTCCTGTTCCCGGCCGAGTTCGAAGTCGGCGGTCGCCTGCTCGAAGATGACGGTAAAGCTCATGCGGAACGGGAATCCGGCCGTGTGGTCCCAGCCTCCCTCCGCCACGACATGCTCCGGCGCGCCCTGGAAGCGGTAGAGGGTCGTCACGTGGTCCAGGCTCCCCGTGGCAGTCACCGAGTCCGGCTCACCGAAACAGAAGCGGACAAAATCCGTGTCGTGAATGTGGAGATCGAACAACGCGCCGCCGGTCTCGTCCGCGCTCTGATAGAAGCTGGCCCAGCCGGGCCGGCTCCCGAGACGCCGAAAGACCGCGGAGCGGACCGGACCGAAGGTCCCCTGGTCGATCTGTTCCTTGAGCCAGCTCCATCCCGGCCAGAAGCGCATGCACATCGCCGGCATGCAGAGCCTGTCCCGGCCGCGCGCATGCTCCACCAGGCGCTCCGCCTCGGCGGTGGTGAGAGCCACCGGCTTCTCCAGCAGCACGTGCTTCCCCGCGTCCAGCGCCGCGATCGCCAGGTCGACATGGGTGCTGGTCGGAGTGCAGATCGAGACCAGCTGCACGTCTTCCTTCTCCAGCAACTCCAGAGGATTCTCGTACGCGCCGACGGCCCACGGATCGAACAGCTTGCCGGACGCGACTTCCATGTTCCCCGCGCCGGACGCGATGCCCCGGCGCCGGTCGGGGTTGGCATCGGCGACCGCCACCAGCCGGTTCGGGAAACCGTCACGGTTCGCCTGCGCGTACGCCAGCAGATGGGTGGCGCCCATGAAACCGAGTCCGATGATGCCGACCGTCACGGTTTCGGTCATGAGAGCAGCCTCCGCATCCGGTTTCGGGCCAGGATGATCTCCTCGATTCTCTTGTCCCCCGCCTCCCTCTCGATCATCAGGTCGCAGCCGAGCTGCTTCTGTTCCAGGACGGAGAGGCACCGCTCCCAGTCGACCTCGCCGCTCCCGACCGGGACCTCCTCGCCCCACTCCCCGGGCTGCTGCGAGCGGAGCGCATCCTTGATATGAACCTGCCACACCCTTTCCGCCAGCCGCGCCAGGGCCTCGGTCGGCTCCCCCATGCCGTAGAGGATCATGTTGGCGGGATCGAAGTTGATTCCCACGCCAGGCCGCTCCAGCTCCTTGAGCACCGCCAGCAGCGTCTCGGCCGACTCCTGCCCGGTCTCCAGCATCAGCCGTACGCCGCTGCCGGTCAGCCTGTCCGCCACCTGCCGCAACCGCTCGATCATCACCTCCCGCAGGGGATCGCCGGCCCCATGAGGAAGAAATCCGGCGTGAAACGAGACCAGCGAAAGCCCCAGCCGCTCGCACAGAGCGGCGCACTCCCCCACCACTTCGAGATTCCGCGGCCAGAGTCCGTCGCTCCGGACGCCTCCCGTCCTGCGAATCGATTCCAGGCTGGAGTAATCCTCGCCGGCCATCTCGATCATGCCGGACCGGACCTCGATTCCCGCCTCCTGGAGACAGTTCATCGTCTCCTCGACCGCGAACGCTCCTTGTCGCAGCGGCTCCAGCGCCAACTGGACGTGCGAGAGACCCACGGCCTGAATCCGCTCCACCAACTCCTTGGGGCCTCCCGGCTTGAGCGACCAGGAGCAGACGCCCAGCACCCGTTGTCTGCCTGTCATTTGAGACCTCGCCAGCGGCCCATGCGTGGCCCACCACTCTAGCGACTCGAATCGGCTGCCAGGCGTTCTCCAGACGGTTGCGAGCAGAAACGCGGAAGGGGCCCGCGGGCCCCTTCCGGTGTCGATTCAGGAATTCAAGATGTCTTGCCTCACTGAGTCATCGCCTCGAGCCCGTTCGACGCTGAAACTCCGGATGGCGCGCCGGCATCGATCACCCAGTACTGGAAGTAGACCGCCGTGCCTGACGGCACCGGCGGCCAGGTCGTCCCGATCGCCAAGGCACCAGAACCGTTGACCGGCAGGTTTGGAACCAGGAAATCGGCGGACGGCACCAGCGTGCCGCCCCTGAGGGGGGTATTGACCTGCGTCAGACCGATGAACAGCCAGGTGGACGACCCTGGCAAGGCGTTGCTGAGGCTCAACCCTGCCGGCGTGCCTCCGACAAGCGTTCCGGTTCCTGCGAGAAGAGGCGTCGCACCGCCGGTTCCCGCCAGTCCGTAGCCCAGATCCGTCCAGGGATTGGGAACCGGATCGAGATTGCCGAGGATTCCCGAAGGCGGCGACTGATTCGATACCGTCGACCCGGTGTTCCAGTACCAGGTGTTGTTCGGTCCGGCGGTGTACCCCGGCTGGGTGTCGGCGTTGACCTCAACCAGGTTTGACGATGCCGTCGGGTCGGAGTCGGAGTTTGCCGGCTCGGCCGCGAGGATGGCCGCCGTGTAGGACAGACCACCACTGTTGATCCCAAGGTAGATGTTCCAGCCGTAGGCGTTGTAGTTGGGTGCGCTCATGCTCTGGTGGCAGAGCAAGCAGCTCGACCCGGCGCCGGCGGCGTTCGTCTCGCTCTGGGAATTCGGGTAGAGCGCGTTCCAGGCACTCAGAATGGAACTTTTCGCCTGCACCTCCTGGGAGAGGCAGAACAGGGCGGCAGCGGCGACGGCTCCAGTCAAGAGCCTGTGGAATGCGCGGTGTCTCACTGTGGATGGAAGAGAACTCATTTGCAAAATACCTCATGGAAGAACGAAAACAGCACTCGGTCGCCAGTGGGCGCCTCCGGTGCAGCCAGGGATCGCAATCGGTTCTGGATCGAGCTTGAACTCGCTGAAGCCGGTCAGCGCTCCCGGTCACCGGTCTCCCGTCCCGAGTGAGGACGAGGGAGAGCGACGCCCAGAACAACGCGCTCATTCTCCCGACCTGGCGCGGCCCTTTTGATTACAGGATAGAAATGTCCGATATCTCCTGACCACCTGGACGAAGAAGTGTCCTTTCTGTTTCATCCTTGCTGCCAGGCTCGCGGAACCGTCCCGATGGCAGACTATGGCGGCCTGCGAATCCGACGCTCGCGAGAACTGGAACGTGCTCCCACCGGACCATCTCTTCTGGGGAAGCGCGGTCTACGAGGAGGAACCGACGGACGGCTTCTGAGCCTTGTCGCTTCCGAGCACTTCCAGGAACCGTTCCTGCTCGACCGCACTCAAGTGGTCGACCTGCCGCTCCGCGAGCTGCAGGAGGTCCCGGGCCCTGCGGGCCAGCATGGCGCTGGTGGTCAAGGAGGAGAACCAGACCATCTGCCGGATATCCACGAACCCGGCCCCCAGGAGGCGCATCACCGC
>JAZDLC010000312.1:0-9573 GCA_043802345.1 Planctomycetota bacterium
CGGTGCTCTGGATCGAAGTGTCTGATCGAGCGGCGAGTCTCGATCGCCTCGGCTGTCTCCATGAGTTGGTCCAATCGTCCTGCCGGCCTTTCTGGGGGAACCGGAATCAGACAGCTCTCGGACGTGAATTGCAAAGCCCGGTTTGACACGAAGAGCATCTCACGAAATGATGGGCTCCCGTCCGATAGAGGCCTTGGAAGCGGCCCTCGCCCGCTGGAATGTGGCGCTCGTAATCTCTCTGGGCATCCTGACTTGAAGACCATCGTTCCGATCCCCAAACTGCGAGAGATCTGCCAGGATCCGGTCCGGGAGAACAACGACCTTGCGGGGGCTCTCTTCGGGGGACGATTCTCGATTTTCATCACCGCCGCCATGCTGCGGCTGGGGCTTTCCGCCAACGTCGCCTCGAGGCTGATGCTGCTCAGCGGCCTGGCCGGATCGCTGACCCTGCTAGCCCCCGGATGGTGGCGCGTGCTGGGAATCGGTCTGGTCACCCTGGCCTTCGTGTTCGACTGCGTCGACGGTGAGATGGCCCGGTACTACAAGGTCGATTCCTTCCGCTGGGCGGCCTTCGACTACGTGCACCACATGACAGTCAAGGGGCTGGCGTTCTTCTGCCTCGGAATCGGCCTCTTCCTGGAGTACGGCACGCCCTGGACCATGGCAGCCGGCGGGATCGGCTCCCTCTCCTGGCTGCTGCTGATGACCCTGCGGGATCTCGGAATGGCCCTGTTCACCAAGAAGATCGTCCTGAACGACCAGCGCTCGGAGAATCCTGCCTACCAGAGACTGCTGAAGAACATGGGACAGGCGGGTGACCGGTCTTCGCCGGAGCCGCCCGGCGAGCCTCAGGACGTCTGGGGATCCGATTTCCGGTTCGGACCCTGGGTGGTTCGTACCTATCTGGTCTCGTTCGATCTGGCGGGCCCCACCCTGCTGCTGACGTCCCTGCTCGACCTCTGCATCGGCCCCTTCTCCCTCGCCGGGATCACACTTTCGCCAACGATCCTGATGCTCTATCTGTACGCTGTCGTGCTTCCTCTTCACCTATTGGACCTGCTTCACGGCGCCATGCGGCGAGGGGAACTCCGGAAGGAGCTGTACGACCTGGCGCGCCGGATCGATTCGTTCCGGTGAGAACCTGCCTCTGGACCAGGCTGGATTGAGGAGATTCTTGAGCACACCGATCGAGGTTCCGCCGGACGAGCCGCCCAGGCTAGTGGTCCTGATCGATGTCGAGGAGGAGTTCGACTGGCGCGGGGAGTTTGATCGGAACGCCATCACCGTCACGCATGTCAGGGAGCTGGTCTCGGGGCTGGCCGTGTTCGAGCCGTTTGGGATCGTCCCCACGGGAGTGCTGACCTATCCGGTCGTGGTGCACCCCGATGCCGGCCCCTTGCTGCGGCAGGCGGCACAGGACGGCAAGATGATCCTGGGAGCCCATCTCCATCCCTGGGTCACGCCTCCCTACGAAGAAGCGGTCAACCGCCACAATTCCTTTCCCGGAAACCTCCCTCCTGAGCTGGAGGCGGCCAAGCTGAAGACTCTGACGGACGCCATGGAGGACACCTTCGGCGAGCGGCCCAGGATCTACCAGGCCGGCCGGTACGGACTGGGCCCCAACAGTGCGCGAATCCTCGAGGAACAGGGGTACCTGGTCAGCATGACGGTGAATCCGCCTTTCGACTACAGCGCCGAGGGAGGACCCGATTTCTCCCGGTCCGGCAACCATCCATGCGTGTTTGGCGAGCGCCGGAAGCTGCTGGAACTTCCTGTCACCGGGGCATTCATCGGCTTCGCCGGCAGCTGGTCGACCGCCCTTTACCGCCTCGCGATCCGTGGTCCGCTGCGGGCCCTCCACCTGCCGGGCATCCTGGCCCGCCTCGGAGCGGTGGAACGAATCCGTCTGTCGCCGGAAGGTCAGTCTCCCGGCGACCTGATGCGGCTCACCCGCGCGCTGTACCGCCAGGGCACCCGGATCTTCCAGCTCAGTTTTCACTCTCCGACCCTGAAACCAGGGTGCACTTCGTACGTGAGGAACGAGCGAGAGCTGACGGACTTCCTGGACACCTGCCGGACCTACTTCGAGTTCTTCCTCGGCGAGTTGAACGGCCAGCCGGCCACTCCGCTTTCCATTCATTCCTGGCTACTCGAGTCGCACACATCGTCTCGACCACACGGACCTCCTTCGACCCCATGATCATCCTCGGCATTTCCCCACTCGACAAGGACGCCACGATCGCCATCGTGAAGGATGGAAAGGTGCTTTTCGCGGCGGCCGAGGAACGCTTCAGCCGGAAGAAGCAGCATGCGGGGTTTCCGACCCAGGCGCTGCAGGCCGCACTGGACGCCACTGGAATCGAGCCTGAGCAGATCGATCAGGTCGCGTATCCCTTCCTGGAATGGACGCGCGAGACCGAACTGATGACAGCAGCCCTCGCGGCCGAGGAGGAGGTTCGAAAGCGGAGCCTTGTCCCTCCCCCGAGAAAGGCCCTGGCGCAGGCCGCGCGCCGTGTTCCCAAGCGAACGCAGCCGATCCACGGCCTGTCCTCTCCGAACCAGAGAATGGAGAAGGGGCCGCTGAAGTCCCTGCTGTACTGGCTGCTGGGAGCATCCCCGCTCTCGGGCCGGGTGGCCAGCCATCTTTCCCGCCGCTGGCTCGAGAAGGCATCGGCGGATCATCGCCACTGGCAGTCGGAGCTGCTGGCCGGGCTCGACGCGGCCGGGATCCGGGCGCCGCTCGAGCGGAGCGAACATCATCTGTCGCACGCCGCGAACGCCTACCTCGCCAGCGGCTTCGACCGCGCCCTCGTGGTCACGCTGGACGGCTACGGAAGCGGCCTGGCGGGATCGGTCAGCCTGGGTGAGGGCGGGAAGCTCCAGCGGTTGAAGGATCTGCGCTTTCCGTACTCGCTCGGTTCGTTCTACGAGAATGTGACCTCGTCGCTCGGTTTCCATCCGGACCGCCACGCGGGCAAGATCGTGGGCCTCGCGGCCTATGGCGATCCGGACGTGCTGACGGACGCCCTGATGGAACGGTTCGACCTGGCGGAGGGCAGCCTCCGCATGCACGAGAACCTGAACATCTTCTACTCCCGCCACCTGGCCGGCAGATTCCCGATGATCGACGTGTCCGCCGCGTGGCAGACCGCGTTGGAGATCGCCGCCCGCGCGGTCATCTCCTTCTGGCGCAAGAAGACCGGCGCCGACGCAGTGGTGCTCTCCGGAGGAGTCGCCGCCAACGTCAAGCTGAACCAGCGCGTTCACGAGATCGAAGGCGTGGAACGGATCTTCATCTACCCGAACATGGGCGATGGCGGGTGCGGAACCGGGTTGGCGCTCCTCCGGTCCTGGCCCGGCGGTGTGGGAGCTCCGATCGAAACGGCCTACCTGGGACCGGAGTATCCAAGGTCCGCGCTGGAGGCGGCACTCCGGGCGCACGGCCTGGGCTGGACCGAGCCGAAGGAGATGGCCAAGGAGGTGGCTCGCCGACTGGTGGCGGGGGAGGTGATCGGCCGTTTCGCGGGCCGGATGGAGTATGGGCCGAGGGCGCTGGGAAATCGGTCGATTCTGTACCACGCCAGGGAACCGGAAGTGAATCACTGGCTGAATCAGCGCCTCGGTCGGACCGAGTTCATGCCGTTCGCTCCGGTCACGCTGTACGAGGCGCGGGACCGCTGCTACCTCGGAATGCAGGGTGCTGAGCTCGCGGCGCAGTTCATGACCATCACGTTCGACTGCACGGACTGGATGAAGCAGAACTGCCCGGCGGCGGTGCATGTGGACGGCACCGCCAGGCCCCAGCTCATCCGGCGCGAGACGAACCCCGACTACTACGACATTCTCGCCGAGTACGAACGGCTCTCCGGCCTGCCTTGCCTGATCAACACCAGCTTCAACATGCATGAGGAACCGATCGTTTGCTCCCCCGCCGATGCCCTGCGCGCGTTCTTGCGGGGAAAGATCGAGACCCTGGTCATCGGCCCGTTCCTGGTGGAACATCCGGAGCGGGAGCGGAGGGAGAAGCGGCCGTAGGCCGCAAGGGCGCGAAAGAAAGAGGGCGTGCCCGGGTTCACCCGGGCACGCCCTCTTTCAGCAGACGTCTACTACCTTAGGGCAGGTAGATCGTACCTTCCGCCCGCGGGGGCTGGATCGGCAGGATCTGGACCGTGGCCTTCGCATCCGGGTTCGCGCCCCATCCGTGCACGCCGATGACGAACCTGCCAGCGACGTTGAGATGAAGGTCGGAAACCACCAGCGAGCCGTCCGGATTGAGCACGGTGTTGCCGCTGATATCGAAGGTGCCCCCCAGCGGAGTCGTCAGCGCCGTGGTGGCCGGGCCGGTGAACAGACCGTTCGGGTTCACCCGGTACTCGAGGATTGCGCCCGGGAGGATCAGCACATCGACCTCATCGTTGCCGCCGCCGGCAGGATTGCGCAGCTTGATGGTTCGCGGCTTGGCCTTCATGGGCAGCAGGCGATCGGTGCGGACTCGATAGCTGCCGGTCGACAGCCCCTTGCCCGTGACCTCAACGGTGTAGGTGCCGGACTTGGCCAGCTTGACCTTCTTGTTGACGAACGTGCCGGAGTGCTTGAACTGCAGCACCGCCTCGACGATGCCGTCCGGATCGATCACTGTGAGCACGGGCTTGATGTTACCCGCCAGCGACTTGGTGCGCAGGGTCACGACCAGGCCCTTGATGCCGTCGAACGTGATCGTGTCGAGATCGCCCGGCCCCGTGATCTGTCCCTCGAACACCTGACCCGGCATGAAGTACGCCTCGCCCACGGTCAACTGAACGGAGAGATCCTGGAAGTCGCTCGGAATCAGATCGTTCTGGAACCGCAGCGTGGTGAAGTAGTCGCCCGGCAGCAGTCCGGCGTGGTTGAACTGCAGGTTGATGTCGCTGCCATCGGCGCCGCTGACGCTGACACCGGTGGTCGGGTCCAGGGAGAGCCACGGGACGGCGCCCAGATTCGTCACCGTATAGAGCAGGATGCTCTGGTCGGTGCCGACGTTGTTGACCCGCACCGGGACGTTGGGGCCGGCCGGCTCGGGAGTGCGCACGAACGCGATCAGCGGCGAGCCATCCTCCAGCTGGAGGTTGGTCCGCACGATCTGGAAGAGGTCGCTCACCTTGGAGTTGTTGGCCGGGTTCACGTCCCCCGGAACCGGATCGACAATCCGCAGGCCCAGGTAGTAGTTCCCCTCCGAGAAACTGGTGGGGACAGGAAGAGTCCGCTGCTGAAGACCCAGGTTTGACTGCCCGATCATGAACGAATCGAGGACCGTGTCCGAACCGTCGAGAACCTGGTCGGTGCTGATGACGAGATCCGTCTGATACTCGTACCCCACACCCAGTGGGGTGCCCCAGTTCTCGATGGCCAGGTTGATGAGCATCATGTCGCCGACGTACGCCTCGGCGGGGCCGGCGATCTCGGTCACCACCAGATCCGGGAAGGCGCCCGTGTGGTTCACGTTTTGCACGGGCCCGTCCAAGGTCACCGTGATACTGGGATCGTACACATGACCAAACTTCTGCGCTGGCCCGTTGAGGTTTACGTCATCCGGCGGCACCACAATGCCTGCCGCCAGCACCAAGCCGAACGTGGTTCGGGACATCTTCATCTTCATTCTCCTCGTATTCCTTCGACCCCAAAACAGGGATCGATCCAAACGGATCCCCCTTTGGATCAGGTTGCCCCTAGCTGGAGCTTCTTTTCATTTCTGTAACTGTAGGCCCTGAAGATACGCGAATTCGGCCCGCGAGTGTTACTCTAAAAAGGTCTCTGACGAAATTCTGGCCTCGTCTGCGCCGACGGCTGGTCCCGAAAGCACGGCTTCTCTCGACGTACTTTGCACTCCCGTTCAACTGCTTGCGGCGGCCCCTTCCACAGGAACCTCGGTCCGCGTGAGCAGCGTCGGCCAACAGACTTGGTCTCAGGATCTTACGCCGCGGCGGCCCCGGTTGGCGTGATGGCCACGGCCGTCATCTTGAACGCGGGGGTCCCTGTCACCGGATCCCCCTCGGGATTGGCTAGCAGATTGGTGGGAGTTTCCCGCAATGCAAGTGACAGGCGAACTTCTCCCTCCACACACCTCTCGATCGGCCCTGCCAGAGCCCGGATCTCGCTCCACCGGGAACAAATTACCAATCCTGTTCCCCGGTTCACACCGCTCCGGTCGACTCCCTGGCCGTCCCGGTTGCTGGGTTTGAAGGTGTTGCCTATGTGCCCGGACGCGGTGTCAACCGTGTGCCCGGACGCACCCAAGGGCAGGGGAAAGGCCGTGCGATATCCAACGCCAACCTCGCTACCATGCCCCCCACCATGTACCGACTGTTCCTCGCGCTTCGCTACTTCTGGTCACGCCCATTCGCCTGGGTCGCGATGATCGGCATCTGGCTCACGGTGGCGGCGTTGATCTGCACCGTCGCCATCATGTCCGGCTTCCTGCAGAAGATGCAGGTGATGATCCGCGGCACGACCTCCGACATCATCCTCACTCCCATGACCATGGGAAGCGGAATCGAGCCACCTTCCCTGCCGTTGATCGAGTGGGCACTTGAAGGGATGGACGACATCGTGGCGATCAGCCCCCACGTCCTGAGGCCGGCGCTGCTGGCGAAAGACGGCGCCACTCCCGATATTGCCCGGCTGACGCCTGACGAGACGGATGTGACGCAGGTGATCGGCATCGACCTCGAACGTGAACTGCGGACGACCAGTTTCGGCACCGACCTGCTGGAGAATCTCTCGGCGGAACACGCGGTGGACGATCCAACGAGGCCGTTCGCCTGGGACGCGAAGGGCGGCGAGCCGCTGCCGGTGGCGGTGGTGGGCGAGGGGTTGCTCGAGAAGCACGAACTGAAGAAGGGGGATGTGATCACTCTGGTGACCCTGCCGGAGAACATCACCATGGAACGTGTGTCGACCCGGGCGCAGAAGTTCCGGGTGGCCGGATCGCTACGGTCCGGACACTTCCACCAGGACCTCTCCTCGGTCTTCGTGACCCTCGATGTGGCCCGGGAGTTCGCCATGACCGGGGAGAACGCCACCGAGATCTGCGTCAGGGCGAAACCCGGGACCGATCTCGACCTGCTGGCGGACGAGATGGTGCAGCAGTTCAAGCTGAGGCGTCTCGACGTCATCGTGGAGACCTGGAGGGATCGGAACGAGAACTACCTGGCCAGCGTGGACAACCAGCGCTCCATTCTCGGCTTCCTGCTGTTTTTTTTCGTGATCGTGGCCTGCTTCAACATCTTCGCCACCCTCACCATCCTGGTCTCCGACAAGACCCGGGATATCGGCGTGCTCGGAGCGCTGGGCGCCTCGTCAGCCGGCATCGCCGGCCTGTTCGTCACCTGCGCGGGGATCATCACGGTGATCGGCGCGGCCGCGGGCTGCGTCTCGGGAGTGATCGTGGCCAGGAATATCAACCATGTGAACGACGGCGTCGAAGCGCTGTTCGGAATCCGCATCTTCCGGCCGGACATCTACCTCTTCGACCGGATCCCCACCGAAATCCAAGGGTGGTTCGTGGGCATGGTGTTCGGCGCGACCCTGCTGATCGCGCTGCTGTGCGCGCTGCTCCCGGCGCTGCGGGCCGCGCGCATGGACCAGATCCGCGCCCTCCGGCATGAGTAAGCCGACGAGAAGGGGACAGGCGCCTGGCCAGGCAGATGCGCCTGTCCCCTTTTCTTCGTCAGTGAGACAGCAGCCGGTAGAGATGGGGCTGCCCGCTTCTTCCCTCGTAATGCAGCAGGATCTCGGAGCGGCCGTCATGGTCCAGGTCCCAGGTGCGGACGGCGACCGACAGGTACGGAGTCGTCTTCGGGATCCGGATGCGATCCGAGACCTCGCGTGAGAAGGTGGCGTCCGGCTTGCCGGCGTAGATGGAGAGCTCTTCCGGGGACTCCTTGACCAGGAAGTCCTTGATTCCGTCTCCGTCGAAATCGGCGTCGAACGAGTAGATCATCTGGTTCTCGACCCGCACGCCCCCCTCCCCCGTCTCGTACTCCAGCGGGAACGAGATCTGGCGTACCTCATCCGGTGTTCTCGCGTACCGGACCCGCTCCCGATTGCGGAAGATCGAGTAGCGCATGATGACGCTCTGACTCAGGAAGATCTTCATCAGGCGGAGCGAACCAACCGCCTCGATGGTCGGCGCGAGCATGTCCAGCCGGCTGTCGCCGTCCAGATCGATCAGTTTCGGCGGCAGGACCCAGCCGTCGAGACGCAGCGTGCTCCTCGTTCCCAGCAGCCCCTCGCCACCCGAACCGAAGAAGTCGACCTCTCCCTCCATGGAGCGAACGACCATCATGCAGGCGTTGCCGGCGCCATCCAGGTTCTCGATGCGCACGTTTCTCGAGGAGAGATACTCTTCCGGCAGCGACTCGCTGGAGTCGTAGAGGACTCTTTCCAGCAACAGACCCCAGGTCGCGTCCCCCTCCTCCGGCCGGGCGTAGGCCCGGACCGTGCGGCCGTCGAAGGTCAGGATCTCCTTGCGGCCGTCGCCGTCCAGGTCGCCGCAGAAGATGCGCGGCATCTCGACCCTCTGCTCGACAACACCCAGGTCCGAACCGGTGGAGAGCGAGAACTCCCCGGTCGGCAGGACCGGCACGGTGCCTCCCGGCCGGAACCCGGCGTGGTCCTCCGAGCGGAAGAAGACGCGGTAGCCGGAGCGAGTCGGCAGGAGCGCGTCCTCGTCCCCTTTCCCATCCAGATCGAGCAGCACGTCGTTCCAGCCCACGTCCTCCGCCGGCACCTCGAACAGGAAGATCTCGTCACAGGCGAGCTGTTCCACCGGCACGGGGTCCTCCCGCTTCATGGAGGAGAACCCCTGGGCCAGCACGCCGGATGGCGTGAGCATCAACAACTCCCGGGCCTGATCCCCATCGAGATCACCCAGGTCGGTGAAGACCACATCGTCCGGAAGCTCGAACACCAGGTCGGGCTCCTTTGGCAGCCCGCCTTCCCTGAAGAAGAAGGTGCTGGCGCTCCTTCCCGCGATCATCAGCAGGTCCTGGTCGCCGTCCCCGTCCAGGTCGTCGCAAAGCAGCACGCCCGGATCGCCCTCCGGGTGCAAGGCCGAAACGGTCCACTCGGATTGGACGGGCAGCAGCAGCGCCACCAGCAAGATCGCCGCCGCCATCATCGGCCGGGCTCCACGATCAGGGCGTGATCGCCGGTGCAGGAGATCAGCTCAGCGCGACCGTCACCGTTGATGTCCTGGCCGAAAAACGGGCCGCTCAGCTCCGCGGGAATCTCGAACAGCGGCTCGTCGTCAAATGAGATCGGGATCTTCCTGAACCAGGCGCTGGACTCCTCGCCCTTCCGGCCGACCAGCAGCCTGCGCTCCGAATCGTAGGTCGCGAAGTCCGGGCGGCCATCGCCGTCATAGTCGGCGCTGAACGTGACCCACCCATACGCCCCAACGTCGAGGAGCGCGTCCGCTGGCATGGCCAACGACTCGGAGAAGATCGGTTCGGCGCCAAACCGACGCTCCTCCCGATCGAACCGGAACACGAAGAAGGTGACCTGGACCAGGTCGAGGATCGACTCGCGCAACTT
>JAZDLC010000313.1:0-2850 GCA_043802345.1 Planctomycetota bacterium
CGCCCGATCCAGTTCGATGAGGCAATGCACCGCGGTCAGCGAGGCCTGGAACCGCTCGTCCTCCGACACGGCTCCCTCGCCGGTCCAGTTCAGGAGTCCCTCGCACAGTTCCAGGGCCTCTGCGAAGTCCCCCCGATCCACGGCCTCCCTGGCCAGGCTCATCTGTTGACCGGGCGTTCGCGCCTCGGAGCAGGCAACGAGCAGAGCGAGGAGCAGCAGGTATCTCATGAGATTCACCCGTCCCGAGCATACGCGTGCGGCAGGCCCGCGGCAACGGCCCCCACCCCTCGCCTCGATCCCATGGCTCCAGGACTGCGTTCACCAACCGGACGCGGTTCTCGACGCCGACTTCGCGCTAGGACGGAACAGGCGTTGACTCGACGCGGATCGCTGAAGCTGTTGATTCGACACGATTTGAAAGTTCGTGAGCTGGCGCAGCAGGTTCTCGCGAGCTCAGCAAGGCCGGCAGGCGCGGCGGGAAGCCGGGGACCTCGTTCAGAAGTCGAGTGCTTCGCCGGCTGCGAAGGGGTCTCTTCCTGTGGTCCTACGTGCTGCTCGGCCAATCCCTTCGGGCTACCCACCACACGGCGAAGAGGTGCAGACTCCTCGTTGCCAAAGACCTCGAGATACGGTGCCGGATCGTACGGCTCTTGAGTCGAGGGCCGCCGACAGGCCATGTAACCACGGAGGTTCCGCCACGTCCGTCTGGTTGTCATGGTCCCTGGCAACAGACCTCGGATTCCCGCGCTGCCCCTGGGGAGATTCCGGCTGGCGCCGCCGCCAGCCGGAGAAGTCCGCTCTCTACCGGCTGCTGGCACGGCATCTGCACACGTACCTTGAGCAAGCAGCCCTCTCGTCGCAAGGCTCGGGAGTGCCGTGGTTCGTCAAGCGCGAGCTGGAGTCATTCTTGTCATGCGGAATCCTGGCACGGGGCTTTCTGCGCGTTCGGTGTCCAGCCTGCCGGACCGATCAAGTCGTTGCTTTCTCATGCAAAAAGCGGGGCGTCTGTCCGTCCTGCTGCGCCCGCCGGATGGCCGATACGGCAGCGCACCTCGTAGATCATGTCCTTCCGGACGTGCCGATCCGCCAGTGGGTGTTGACCTTCCCATTCCGCCTGCGCTACCTGCTCGCGTACAACGCGAAGCTGTGCCGGGCCGTGCGGAAGGTATCCATCCGCGCGCTGCTCACGTTTTTGCGCCGCAGTGCCCGGAAGTTCGGGATTGACGATGGACATTCCGGGGCCGTCTGCTCGCTACAGCGTGCGGGCGGTTCCATCAACAGCCACGTCCATCTGCATGTTCTGGCCCTGGACGGGGTCTTCTTCAAGCCGGCTGACGGCTTAGACCTCGACGACCAACACCTGCCGGCTCCGCGTGAATCCGAAGTCCAGCGTCTGCTCGAGACGATCCGCAGCCGGGTCGATCGCCTGCTGCGTAGATGGGGTCTGGATGAGGGCGCCGACGCGGAGGCTGGTGCGGACGACTCCGGCTGGAGCCGATCGCGTGGTGTCCGAAAACTCCACCGGCGTGAATCCCGTGCCCCGCCGACGCCTGCGCCCGTGAATCAGGGAAGCGAGGTCGGCGCTGTCGCCTGGGAGCTGGCGGCGCAAGCGGGGCCGATCGGGGCCGGACCAGCACGTGGGCAGAGTGAGGGCGTGGACCGACTTCGGCCTGCGATCGAAGGGCAGCGAGGATGAGATGGTCAGGCGGCGCGGGAGTAGTAGCGCAAGACGCCGCCAAGGTGGTCGTGGCGGTGAATCGGCCCGACAGCACGACCGACCTCCTCGCCGGGCTCGATGATCGAGTTCTCCAGCCCTTGGTGGTTTCTCGCGGTGTGATAATGGGAAACGAACGAGGAGATGGCTCTTCTGAGCGAATCAACGCCGAAGAAGATCATCCGATTCAGCACTTCGGATTCGACCGAGAGCACCCAGCGCTCGCAAACGGAATTGCAGTCTGGAGCGCGGTGCGGGGTCCGGACACACTTCACGCCCTCGTCGCGGAGCAGAATCCGAAACTCGTCGGTGAACTTCGTATCTTGATCGATGATGAGGTGCGTGGCGTGGTGCCGCACGTCGCAGTCAGGGTCGATCAGGTTCCTCGCGGCCTGCTTCATGAAGTCGGCATCCGGTGAATCGGTGATGCCAACGATCTCGACCCTGCGCGTCGCGAGTCGGATGGCGAAGACTACGTACATCGTGCGCAGGCCGCGCAGTGTCCAGACCTCGACGGTGAAGAAGTCGGCGGCGGCCAGGGACTCCCAGTGCGACTTGAGGAACGTCTTCCACGACGTAGGCCGCTCCGGTGCAGGCGACAGTCCATTCTCCTTCAGGATCTTCGCAATCGTCGTCCGCGCCACCTTGTGACCGAGGTTGGCGAGGGCTCCCTGGATTCTCTTGTAGCCCCAGGGATTCTCCCGGGCCATCCTCAGTACGAGTTCCCGGATGGCGGACATCACGGGCGGGCGACCAGGACCCTTCTTCGGATAGGTCCACTTCTGGACCACGAGACGGTGGTGCCAACGGAGGATGGTGTCGGGAGTAACGATGGTGGCGATCTTGGAAAGGAGCTTCCGCCCGAGCGCCTTGCCGAGTCGCGCGAGCCGGATTCGCTCGACGTCGGTGAACCGGATGTGTCGTTTGCCAAACTTCCGCCTGAGGATCCGGTTCTCCTCGACCAGGTAGTCGATCACCGGCTGTTGGCGGCGGTTGACCCAGCCGGAAAACAGTGCGAGCAGGAAGGTCAGTGCGGGATGAGGTGCTGTCGGCATGGTCCAGGAGACCGTACAAGTCGGCGTCATAACTCGCTACGATTCAGGGCGTTCGCCGGGTAGACCAGGGCGGTTGCCCGC
>JAZDLC010000314.1:0-4372 GCA_043802345.1 Planctomycetota bacterium
GCATGCGATGGACGCACCCCGGCGGACAGCGGGTCCTGCACTTGCGGGCTCACTACCTGTCCAATAGATGGGATACGTTCTGGTCTGCGTACGAGACGCGCCAGACAGGGTGATGGCCTCGTTCAATGGGAGTTCCACCCGTCAACATCCTCGATCTGTATCCTGTCCGGACGGGAGCCACCACTCCCGCACCGGTTCCCGGACCGCGGGGCGGGAGTGGGCTGAGTGCCATGCAGGTTGAGGAAGTTGGAATGGAAGGGATGTCCCCTTCTCTCCGGCGAAGAGCGGTGCCGTCTTCGTCTGCGTCGGTATGCTGGTCCGGGCATCTCAGGATACTACAACGGGGAGACTGAAAGCGATGGCATCAAGATTGCCCTTCCTGCTCCTGACGGCAGTGCTCTCCTGCTCTCCGGTGGAAAGATCCGCACGGGACACGGTGGCCGGGTTCCTGCCGGAGAACACGATCTTCTTCTGCATGGTGGAGGATCTGGATGGTCTCCGGGCTGCCTTTCGCGAGAGCTCCCTCGGACGGATGATGGTCGAGGACGGGGTGCGGGAGTTCTTCAAGCGGCCGTGTGCGAGGTTTGCGGACTGGTGGAAGCTGGTGGACGGGATTCCGTTGGAGGGGATCTTCGACGGGGAAACCCGGCAGGTGTTCGTGGCGGTGATCCCTTCGGTTTCGCGAGTCCGGTCTGGAGTTGGCGCTGAGGTCGTGGTTGGCTGGGAAGGGGAGTCTCTCCCGGCGTTCCTCGCCGCACCGAAGATGCACCGGAAGAGGGTCCATGGGATCAAGGTCTTCTCCAGCAGCAAGAAGGCCCTGGCCCGCCTCGGGACGGGAGACGAGGGCCGGCTGGGGGAGAAGAAGTCGTTCCAGGCGGCGTGCAGGCAGGTGCAGGTCGAAGAGGCGGGGCTGTTCCTGTTCCTCGACCTGGCGAGGATGGTGGACGGGATCGGCGAACTGGATCCACCGGATTCCGTGGAACGGGGACTGAAGGGAATCACGCCGCTTTCGTTCGACGCCGTCGCGGCCACGCTGGAGCTGCGGGACGGTCGGTCGCACACGAAAGTGTATCTGTCGGACGGACCTGCCGCGGCTCGTGTGCGGCGTCTCTCGCCCGAGGCGACCTTCACTGCCGGGGACCTGCGTCTCGTTCCGGAAGAGGCGCTCGCGGCCCAGTTCTTCAATCTCTCGCCGGGTGCTGCTCTGGACCTCCTCGCGGAGTACGGGCTGATCGACGCGAAGAGACTCTCGTTCGAAGGATCGGACCTGCGCAGTGATCTGCTGGACCGGCTGGGTCCGCGCGTTCTCGTCATGGCGCCGGGGGAAAGTCTCACCCGTCCCTGCGACTGGCTCGGTTCGATCGAAGTGCAAGACGCCGAGAAGGCGACGGAAGCTCTGGTCAGCCTCGTGCCTGCGGTCGCCGGCCAGCTCGGTCTTTCGCTCTCGGTCCAACCGGTGAAGGAGGAGGTCTGTCCCATCTACCGGGTCGTCTCGACTGAAGGAGACGCGGCGTTCGGGTTCTTCGCGGTGAAGGGAGGGTGGCTGACCGTGGCGGCCGACGAGAGTGTGCTGCGGCAGCATCTCGTGCGGATCGAGCGAGACGGTTCGGACGTTGCCGCCCGGGCCGTCTCTCCGGAAGTCTGGAGCAGGCTGACGGGGGCCGGTGAAGCGGTATGCGGGATCGCTTACTGCTCGCTCCCCCGGCTGGCCAGGGTGCTCAGCGGCCGGGCGGATCTCGTGGCGGCGGCTCTGAGCGGGCCCTTCGGATCGGATTCGCCGTTCGACTTTTCCCTGCTGCCCGCGCCCGAACTGTTCGAGAAGTACCTGCTCCCGACCGTGGCCGTGTCCCGACGCCTCGACGAGGGCTGGTTGTTCGAGCGGGAAGGAACACTCGGCGGAGAGCTGACCGGCCTGGGAGCGCAGTCGATCCTGGCAGGCATCGGGGCGTATGCAGCCTACATGGCCTCGGAGGATGGTCCCGTCGTTACGAAACTCGCCCAGGGCAAGCAGAATGCCGCGAAGACGATGATCGACAGTATCAGGATGGCGGTTACGTGCTACTACATGAACAACAACCGGCTGCCGGACAGCCTGGAGACCCTGACCCAACCGGATCCGAACTACTTCAACGAGGGCTACATCGAAGACAAGGGTTGCCTCCTGGACCCATGGGGTCGGCCGTTCATCTATCGCCGCGGCGAAGGACGCAAGTTCGAGATCCTGAGCTACGGCGCGGACGGTATTCCCGGCGGTGAGGGAGCGAACGCGGACCTCACGTCGCTCAAGCCGGAGGACCGGTGAGTTCGGGACGCATCAGGAGAATGCAGATACTGCGAGCTCTGACCGTCTGCCTTGCCTTCGGCTTCGTGGGGTGCAGTGCGCACCTGGTAGGTGAAGAGCGAACAGCCGCCATCCGGGAGCCAAGGAGTATGTCCAGGCCATGAGCAGCATCCCCGAACGTGACTGGAAGCAACTTCGCGCCGTGCAAGCGGACCTTCTCAACGGCGTGTGTGAACGGGTGTTTCAGAAGATCGACTCCCTCGCCGGGAACCGCGCCGGCAGGGAACATGAGGCGTATCTCCGGCTGTGGAAGCTGCTGAAGTCGGAGGACCGGAAGGTCGCGTCGATGTTCGATGATCTGAAGCGCAGCACAGCGCTCCAGAAGCTCGCGGCCTGGCGCCACTACGGTGCGCTCACGGACAACCTCCTTGGCAGGTTCTCCGACGAGACGCAGAAGACGATTCGGGCGCTCAGTGATCTGATGCGGTAGGCTGCCACTTCGCCGCCTCTTCCGGCCGGCCCCACTTCTCGTAGAGCTCGACCAGGAACTCGGCGCTGCGTTGTTGCAGGGCTTCGACGTTGCCCGATTCCAGGCCGGCGAGGCGGTGGGATTCGAGGAGGAGCTCCTCGGCGTCCTCGTACTTGCCGAGGGCGAGGAGGCAGCGGCCGAGGTTGCGGTGGAAGAGGACGAGGGCCTGGCCGCTCTCGACGCCGCTGGCGAGGGTGCACTCGAGGGCGTGGCGCAGGAGGTCGGTGGCCTCCTGGGCGCGGCCGAGGTCGAGGAGCAGCATGCCGAGGTTGTTCTCCAGGATGAGCGTCGACGGATGATCGTCGCCGAGGGCCTGACGGCGGCGGCGGGCGACGTCCTGCATCAGCGCGAGCGCTTCGTCGAGGCGCCCGACGTCGTGCAGGGCGGAGGCGAGGTTCAGTCTGGCCGTCCAGGTGTGAGGGTGATCCGGCCCGCGGATCTGCTCCAGCAGGTCGGCCGCGCGGCGGCCGTACGGAAGCGCCTCCTCGGCCTTGCCGAGAGACAGCAGCAGGGAGCAGTGATTGCTGAGCGTGGCGAGCGTCTCCTCGTGGGTCTCCCCCAGGAGCCGGGTGCGCGCCGCCAGGACCTTCTCGCTGAGCGGCAGCGCCTCATCCAGGCGCCCCATTGATCTGAGGAGCGACGCCCGGTTCGACTGTGCCGTGAGCAGGGTCTTGTGCTCCGGTCCCCAAACGCGCTCGCCCGCCGTGGTGACCGCTGCGAGGAGAGCGTCCGCTTCTTGCGGGCGGCCCAGTCCCTCGAGCGCCTGGGCGAGGTTGACCCGCAGCGTGAGAACGCTCGGGTGGTCTTCCTTGAGCCGGCCCTTCTGAACGGCCAGGGCCTCCTCCAATAGCGGAAGAGCCTCCTCGTATTTCATCAGGTCGAGCAACAGCACGCTGAGATGGCCGATCGCCGACAGCGTCAGGTCGGCGTCCGCACCCAGCACGGTTCGACTCGACTCGATCAGCTCGCGAAACTGGCGCTCGGCCAGCTCCAGATCGCCTCCGGTATGAGTCAGACTCGCCTGCACTTCGCGAGCCGCGAGAACGCTCGGATGCTCTTCCCCGAGTTGCTCCGCCGAAACGGCCAGAGAGCGCTGGTTCAGCGCCTCCGCCTCCGCGATCCGGTCGAGGTTGATGAGGACGGTGGCCAGCTGCGTGCGGGTGTCGGTCGTCTCCCGCGTCCCCTCGCCCAGTTCGGTTTCGTGGAGCGACAGTGCCGAACGAAGGTGCTCTTCCGCTTTGCTGAAGTGGCCCAGCCCGAAGTAGGTCCAGCCGATGATCGAGTGCAGCTCCGCGCGAGTGAGCGGGTCGTCGGCGAACGCCGATTCGATGTCCCGGGCGTAGAATTCGAGGAGTTCGGGGGCGCTGGCTTCCCGGCCGAGAATGCCCGGGGCGGTCGCGCCCACCAGCTTCTGCAGGTAGCGATTGACCGTTTGCGCGCGATCCCGCTCCTTCGCCGCGCGCATGAATCCGATCGACGAGACGATGACCCCCGCCACCAGCACCAGGAAGACCGCAGAGAACGCGGCCACCAGCCCCCGGTGTCTGCGGGCAAAAAGCCTG
>JAZDLC010000315.1:0-4418 GCA_043802345.1 Planctomycetota bacterium
CGCCGACTATCAGTTCCGGCTCACCCAGCTCTGCCGGCTGGCGCTGTGGATCACGCTCACCTGGATCGTCGGCGCCAACCTGGTGCACTTCACCGAGACCCGGCTGGTCGGTGACCAGGGGCCCTTCGCCGGCTACTGGCAGGCGTACTGGAACATCCTCATCGTGCTGGTGTCGGGGATGGAGGACAAGGAGCCGCTGTCCGTGCTGGGACGCATCGAGGTGACGTTCATCCTGCTGGCCGGCATCTGCGCGGTGGGCATGTTCACCGCGCAACTGGTGTCATCGATCGTGCGCATGAGCCAGCGCGTCGGAAAGATCGCCGTGCGGCCGCCCAGGGCCGACTTCCAGCACCACATCCTGATCCTGGGAGCGAACGAGCATCTCCACGAGATCCTGGGCCAGCTCCACCACGCGCTGAAGAACCGGCACCACATCCTGGTGGTCCACCCCGGCGCCGAGGACCTGGCGGTCACCGACCCGGAGGTCTACCGAAACGTGTTCGCCTGGTCGGCCGATCCGCTGCAGCCGAACGTGCTCGACCAGGTCGGCCTGGACCGGGCGTCGCGGGTCATCATCCTGTCCACCGGCGACGCCGCCCTGCCAAAGGACGTGCGGGACAGCCGGACGCTGATGGTGACGCTGGCGGTGGTGCACAAGAACCCCCGCGTCCCCACCGTCGCCGAGATCCACACTCCCGAGGGGCTGTCCCAGGCGGAGGCGCTGAAGTCGGCCGAATTCGTGCTCAGCCGGCGCTACGGCTCGCGCATGATCGCCCGCGCCGCCCTGCGCCCTGGGCTGGCCGAGGTCTACCGCCACCTCCTCGAGTTCAGCGACGAAAGTTGCGAGTTCTACTGCATCTCGGTTCCCCCCGAACTGGTCGGCGGGACGTTCAAGGAGGCCAGGCTGCACTTCCTCGACCGGGATGACGAGGCGATCTGCGTGGTGGGGCTGACCGATCGGACGAATGGCGACCGGCGGTTCCTGCTCTGTCCCACGACCGATCCCGGCAGCGGTTCGCGGATCCTCGACGAGAAGGACGAACTGGTGGTGACCGCATACCGGAATCCGGAACTGCTCGACAGCGAAAGAGAGGGGCTATGGAGCGGCCAGGTCCTCCTGCGACTCTGAGGAACCACGTCGTCATCTGCAACTGCAACAGCAAGGTGCGCCGCATCGTGCGGGAGATCTTCCTGGCCGCGCCCGATGGGTCGGTGGACGTGCTTCTGATCATCCAGGACGAGCGGCTGTGGAACCAGAACCCCAAGTGGCACCCCGAGCCGGAGTGGGCCGAGCACACCTTCGAGCTGATCGGAGCGCCTGGGAGCAGAGAGGTGCTGGCGCGCGCCAACGTGAAGGAGGCCCGGGCCGCCGTGATTCTCGCCGACCCTCCCCAGGGAGAACTGGCCGACGCGCGGACCACGCTGCTGGCGCTCGCCATCGAGGCCGAGAACCGGGAAGTGCACACCGTGGTCGAGCTGGTGCGGTCCGAGAACCGGGCGCACCTGGCCCAGACGGCGGTCGATGACGTGGTCTGCGTCGGCGCCATCACCGAGAAACTCATCGCCCAGAGCTGCGTGACCCCGTGGGTCAAGGACCTGGTCGAGAACCTGCTCTCCTCGGAGCCGGGAACGGCGCAGACGTTCCTGCCCGGCCTCCCCGGAGGGCTGCTGGGCTACTCGTACCGCCAGATCGCGCGTGCCGCCATCCTTGGCGACGCGCCGTACGTGGTCTGTGGCTTCGCGCGCTTTCCCGAAGACGGACATCGCGGGCCTCCCGCGGTCTTCATCAGCCCCAGGGCCGGCGTCGATCCCGGCAAGGACACGCCGCTCACACCGCAGGATCGCCTCATCGTGCTGGGCACCGACCCTCCCGACCTCGATCAGCTCGTGCCGATTCCACGAGACCCTCGCTGATCCCCTCCTGCGGTCGTGCCGGCCGCTGACCTGAGGAGGGGAGGCGGGAGACCGCTATTCGCTCTCCTCGACTCGAGTCTGGCCGATCGTCTCTCCCCAGTGCGCCAGGAAGAACTTCTTCTCCTGGGTGAAGAGTACGTCGAAGCTGCCGACGATCGGCCGCAGGCTCCAGGAGAGCTGGCACCCGAGGAAGAGATTGATGGCCAGCCAGCTCGTGAGGATTCGCCGCGCCAGAGCGCGCCTCCCGCTCAGGAAGAGGAGCAGCCGCCAGAGGCGCACATGACCGACGACCCCCGCGAAGGCGATGAGCCCGACATGGGAGAGCAGGAGCAGGTGGTGGCCCGACATGGCGTCGGTCGATTTCGCGCAGCTTCGCCCTGAGCGACTTGATGTGGGCATCCACCGTACGCTCCATGCTGGCCGTGGGTCCCTCCCAGGCCCGTTCCATCAGTTGCTCTCGCGAGTAGACCTGTCCGGGCCGGCCGACGAGGACGCTCAGCAGGCGGAACTCGTACCGTGACAGCTCGAGCCTTCTGCCGTGAAAGCGGATCTCCTTCCGTTCCTCACTCAGGGAGAGGGGAGAGGCGGAATGAGTTCTTCCGGCGCCATCTCCCTGTTGCGCGGCGCAGAACCGCCTTGACCCGCGCACAGAGCTCTCGCGGGGAGAAGGGCTTGACGACGTAGTCGTCTCCGCCCAGTTCGAGCCCCAGGACGCGATCAATCTCGCCGGTCCGGGCCGTCAGGAAGATGATCGGTATGCGTGACGTCTGGCGGATCTCGCGGCAGACGTCGAATCCGCTCCGGTCGGGGAGGCCGACGTCGAGAATGACCAGATCGATTCCGCCCCCCTCCAGGCGGCCCAGCCCCTCGCCCGCGGTGGCGCACCAACTCGCCTCGAGCCCCTCGGTCTCCAGGGCGTAGACGATGTTGTCCGCGATCGAGGGCTCATCCTCCAGAACCAGCACACAAGGCTTGGCGCTCATGCGACCCTTCCTGCCGAAGGCGCGTTACCGCGACGGATCGTCCCTCTTGTACCGCGCCCGGCGGATCGAGTCTACCGATTCCAGCCCGCGCCGGCGGTGCCGTCCGCTCAGCCTCCGCCCCGCAGCTCGACTGTGACCGTCCCGGTCGCCATCCCGTCACTCCTTCAACAGCGAGGCGAGACCTTGACGGTAGTGAGCTATGGCCGCGTCCTTCTCCTTGCGGTCCTCGGCAACACGGCCCAGGTAGAAGTGGACACGCGCGGGCTCGGGGTTGAGGTCGAGCGCCTGCGTGAGGACGGCCTCCGCCTGCAAGAGATGACCGCCCTGGTAGAGGGCGATCCCCTTGATCAGCCGCGCGCGGCGATGCTCGGGATCTATCGCCAGGACCTGATCCACGATCTCCTCTCCCTCAGCAGTCCGCCCGCTGGCGAGCTCGATGTCGGCAAGGTCGAGGCGGATGTGAAGATTGTCCGGATCGAGCGCCAGGCCGCTCAGGAGTTCGGCCTGCGCACTCTGATGCAGTCCTTTCTCGCGCAGAAGCCGGGCCGCCGCGCGGTGCCGGGAAGCCAGGCTCTTCGCCGAGCCGCGGTCGAAGCTCCGGTCCTTGAGCTGCTCGTCAAGGCCCGCGTTGTCGAGCAGACCGAGGGCATGCCGGATGAATGCGTCGAGGAGATAGGCATAGTCGACGCCGCGCGAGGAGATCACGTGGGCCAGCCGGCCGTCCTTCCCGACGATTGCCGTGGACGGAAACACGATCAGCCCGAGCGCGGCATAGAGCTTGCGGCCGGGATCGAAGGCCAGCGGTGCCTCGATCGCGGCCTCGCTCCGGAACTTCTCGAAGTACGCCCTGTGGACCGCGTCCGCCGTGACGAACACGAGGCGGAGATCCTGACTGGCGATCTTCTCGACCACACGGCTGGCGTCGACCGCGGTCCGCTCGGAGCTGACCTGCTCCGCCGAGACGTAGATGAGGACGACGACCTTGCCCTGTTGCTCTGGACTTTCGATCACGTTCCCGTCGACGGTCGTCAGGGAATAGGCCGGAAACGGCTCGCCTACCTTCACGTTGCGCAGGGCGTCATGATGCCGCAGCGTCGTCTGGGCGGATGCGATGAGACAGGGAAAAAGAGTCGAGAGGATGAGAATGACGGCCTTCATCACTGGTCTCCTGTGGATTCGGATGGATGGTCGCAGGCACGCGGCCACGCAGGAACCGCGGTGGACGCGAGGAACAGCGTGTGCCGCCCTCCCCGGTCGGTTTCCACCCGGAATGTAGATGTTGTTCATCGACCTTCTCCTTCCGATTCCACGGTGTTCACTCCCTCTCCGGTCCGGCGCGAGTACGACAGGGGCTCGTGGCAGCCGGGAGAGCAGGAACCGCCATCCTTGGTCAGTTCCAACCCGATCTTCATTCGCCAGTTCGAGCCGAGGAACAGCACGGAATCCGCCACGTGTCGCGGCAGATCACTGCCATGAACCAGGTGACAACTCGTGCAGCTTCGGCCCAGCTCGTCCTTCTGG
>JAZDLC010000316.1:0-7408 GCA_043802345.1 Planctomycetota bacterium
ATCCGATCGGGGATCTTGCCGTCCTTCCAGGAGAGGTCTGTCAGGTCCTTGCTCGGCTTCTGGCCGGTGGCATCGAGATAGATCTGCCACTCGTGATTGGTGACCTCGCCGGTGTCGAGGTAGAACCCCTTCATCGGCACCCCATGCTGCGGCACGGAGCCGGCCAGCATGTTCAGCTCGAGAAGGCTCTCCAGCTTCATGTCCTGGATTTCCTTCTCCGTCATCCCAATGATCGCCTGGCCGCCCGGGACGTAGTTCATTCCAGGAGGCGCCATCAACGCCGGGTCGCCTCCGCTGGGGGGCGACTCCATGACGCTGTCCTTCTGAACCTGGGCGAGGAGCGTCCCCCCTGACAGGAGGGTGAGACTGAGGGCAAGGCAGAGGGCAATCTTGTTGGACATCGTTCGAACCGTGTGGTTGTCGACTATGTGTACAGAGAGGTCAAGGCTGTCATTGACTGGATACGGTTGGATCTCGATCGGGGTGACGGAGTTTCCTGGATGCACGACAGGATAGGCCGACCGACCGGCTTTCCGGTTTCCACCACCAGAACCTTCCCTCTAGCGGTAAGCTAGGCAAGAGTAACAGGATCGCGCTGCGGCGCAATGGTTTTCCAGGGTCGGCAGGGTTGGTCGTTTTTGAAACCGCGAGGCCGCGCAATCCTTCAGATTCCAGGGAGGAACTGTCCCGAAATGAACTCCGAGCCGACCAGGGTGGTGATCGACGTGGGGCCGAACGAGGCCGGATCCCGCATCGACCGCTTCCTCGGAAACCGCTTCTATCCCTCGTATTCGCGGTCGTTTCTGACTGGCCTGATCTCCTCGGGTGAGATCACGGTCAACGACGCGCCGGTGCGGCCTGCCTACCGGATCGGACCGGGGGACCGGATCCAGGTGGTGCTGGAGCCGCGGACCGAGGACTCGCCCAAGCCAGAGCCGATCGAGTTGAAGGTGCTGTACGAGGACGAGTTCCTGCTGCTGGTGGACAAGCCGGCCGGGATGATCGTCCATCCGGGGCCGGGGACCAAGCACGGGACGCTGGTCAACGCCCTGCTCCACCGGGATCCTGCGATCGCCCGGGTGGGAGTGGTCTTCCGGCCCGGGATTGTCCATCGTTTGGATGGCCACACTTCGGGTGTCATGGTCGTGGCGCGCACGAACCATGCCCGGGTGCACCTGGTGGAGCAGTTCAAGACCAAGCAGATCCGCAAGGAGTACCGGGCGATGGTGGTGGGGAGCATGCCGTTCGACTCGGACTACATCGACATGCCGATCGGGCAGGATCTGCGCCATCGGGACCGGATGATGGTCGACGCGAAGAACGGGAAACCCTCCTCCACCTTCTACGAGGTCGTGGAACGGTTCCAGGACGCCGCGCTGGTGGCGGCGCGGCCCCACACCGGGAGGACGCACCAGATCCGGGTCCATCTCTCTCACATCGGTTTTCCGGTGATGAGCGATGGGGTCTACGGCAGGCAGCAAGGCCAGCGCTGGTTCGCCGAGCGGGAACGGCGCAAGCGAGAGGGATTGCCGTATCCGGGAATCGAGCGGCATGCGCTGCACGCCTACCGCCTGGAACTGGAGCATCCGGTTACGGGCAAGCGCATGGAGTTCGAGTCACCCTTGCCGCCCGACATGGCGGACCTGATCGACTTTTACCGCCGGCATCGCCCCGCGGGAGAGAATGGATGAGCGACCTGGATCGGAAACTGGCGGAGTTTCGAAGGCAGCAGGATGGAGGGGAGGAGGGGCCGCGACGGACCGGGTCAGGCATCCCGGTGGAGGCGCTCTACGTGGCGACCGGGGATGGGGGGGGTGACTTTCTCGAGCAGCAGGGATTCCCGGGGGAGTTCCCGTTCACCAGGGGCGTCTATCCGACCATGTATCGGGGCCGGCTGTGGACCATGCGCCAGTACGCCGGTTTCGGCGACGCGCGCGAGACGAACCGGCGCTTCCGGTCGTTGCTCGAGCGGGGGCAGACCGGCCTCTCGGTCGCCTTCGATCTTCCCACCCAGATGGGTTACGACCCGGATCATGAACTGGCGGAGGGGGAGGTCGGCAAGGTCGGGGTGTCGATTGCCACGGTGGATGATCTGGACCGGCTGCTGGAGGACGTTCCGCTCGGGAAGGTCTCGGTCTCGATGACCATCAACGCCACCGCCGCGGTGTTGCTCGCATTCACGGTGGCGCTGGCCCGGCGCCGCGGCATGGATCCCGGCCTTCTGCGGGGCACGGTCCAGAACGACATCCTCAAGGAGTACATCGCCCGGGGCACCTATCGCTTCCCCATCCGGCCGGCCATGAGGGTCGCCACCGACCTGATCGGGTACTGCGCGACGGAGCTGAAACGGTTCAACCCGATCTCCATCTCCGGGTATCACATGCGGGAAGCCGGCTCTACCGCGGTGCAGGAGCTGGCGTTCACCCTGGCCAATGGCTGCGAGTACGTCCGGGCCGCGCTCTCCGCCGGGCTCGATGTCGACTCGTTCGCGCCACGGCTGTCGTTCTTCTTCAACGCCCACAACGACTTTTTCGAGGAGATCGCCAAGTTCCGGGCGGCCCGCAGGCTCTGGGCTCACCTGATGCGGGACCGGTTCCATGCGCAGAAGAGCGACTCGATGCGGCTTCGATTCCACACCCAGACGGCCGGCTCCACCCTCACCGCGCAGCAGCCGGACGTGAACGTGGTCCGGGTGACTTTGCAGGCGCTGGCCGCGGTTCTCGGGGGCACCCAGTCGCTCCACACCAACTCCAGGGATGAGGCGCTCTCGCTGCCCTCGGAGGAGGCCGCGGTGCTGGCCCTCAGGACCCAGCAGGTGATCGGCCACGAGTCGGGTGTCACCGGTACCGTCGACCCTCTGGGAGGGGCGCCTTTTGTCGAGGCGCTCACGGATCAACTCGAGGAGAAGGCCCGGGAGTATCTCGACCGGATCGACGAGATGGGGGGGGCGGTGGCCGCCATCGAGCGCGGGTTCATCCAGGGCGAGATCCACCAGGCCGCCTATGCCCACCAGCTCGCGGTGGAACGGGGCCAGACGGTGGTGGTCGGGGTGAATCGGTTCCAGACGGAGGAGCGCCCTCCCCGCCCGTTCCGGATCGACGACCGCCTCCGCTCCTCGAGAATCGCCGAGGTGGAGCGGGTCCGGTCAGGCCGCGATCAGGGGGCCGCGGCGGATATTCTCGAGCGCATCGGCCAGGCCGCGTCCGGTCGAGGCAATCTACTTCCCCCGCTGGTGGAGGCCGCGGAGGCGGCGTGCACCCTCGGCGAGATCTGTGCGGCGCTGGAGGGCGTGTTCGGCAAGTACCAGCCGATCAGCCCGTGACTCATCGCAAGGAGTGAAGAGATGGAGAACGGACCGGGAGACCGGAAGCCAGCCGGCAAGGTGAGTTTTCTCGGACTCCAGTTGGAACGGGTTCGCCGGTTCCTGGGCCGCGATGTGTGGGACGCGGACCTCGGCGCCTTTCCGACCTTTCGCGCCATCCTGTACCGCCTGGCCCGGGTGGTCTACCTGTCGATTCGGGGCCTGGCCAAGAACAACTGCATGAACCAGGCCTCCTCGATGACCTACATCACCGTGCTCTCGCTGGTGCCGCTGCTCGCGCTCGGCTTCTCGGTGGCCAAGGGGTTCGGCGCCTACGACCATCTGCTGACGAACACGATCGAGCCGTTCCTGGATTCAACCTTCGGGCCGGCCGTGAAGGGGGACGCCCTGGCGACAGGTGCCGGCGGGCCGGCGGACGTTCCCGCGGGTGATCCAGCGACCGGCGAATCGGCCGGTGCGGATCAGGCGGACATGGGGACTCACCCGGAGGCCGCCGGCGCGGCATCGACGGAACTCCGCGGCGCGGTGGACAAGGTGCTCGACTTCGTCAGCAAGACGAATTTCGGCAACCTGGGAATGCTGGGTCTGGCCTTCCTGTTCCTGACCGCGGTCAAGCTGCTGACCAGCATCGAGAACGTCTTCAACCGCATCTGGGGGGTGAAGCGGTCGCGCAGCCTCGTGCGCAAGATCACCGACTACGTCGCCCTGGTGGTGATCACACCGGTCTTGCTGCTCGCCGCCACAGCGGTGACCGGCGCGGTGCGCAGCAATGTGATCGTGGAGTACATGAACAGCGAGCTGCACATGGGGCCGGTCGTGACCGCCGCGTTCAAACTGCTGCCGCTGGTGGCGATCTGGATCAGCTTCGGCTTTCTCTACATGGCCATGCCGAACACCCGCGTCAAATTCACCTCGGCCCTCATCGGCGGCATGGTCGGCGGGACGCTCTGGCAGATGGTGCAGATCATGCACGTGGAGTTTCAGGTGGGAGTGGCCCGCTACAACGCCATCTATTCCGGATTCGCGGCGTTTCCGATCTTCCTGGTCTGGCTCTACATGAGCTGGGTGACGGTGCTGCTGGGCGCCCAGGCGGCCTGGGCCCACCAGGCCGAGCCGGAGTACCGGGAGTTGATGCGGGATGCGCCTGCCACCGGGTCAGATCGGGAAACGCTCGCAGTGCATGCCTCGGTGGCCATTGCCCAGGCCTTCCAGCGGGGAAGAGGCCCCCAGTCGTCCGATTCCCTCGCGGCCCGTTTCGCGGTTCCGCCGCGCGCGATCGCGGATGTGCTCTCGCCGCTGGTGGATTCCGGCATCCTGGCCCAGACCGGCCGGGACGTGGTGGTCGCCTACACTCCGGCGCGCCCGCTGTCCGCGGTGCGCATCCAGACCATCCTGGAGGCGGTTCGGGGCGGACGGGAGGAGCACGATGGCCCTCCGACCGCAATTGATCGGGTGCTGGAAGACCTTCGCCAGGATCTGATTACGTCGGACCACAACCTGCCCCTGGACCAGTTGATTGACGTGGAACCGGACAAGGCCTGATTGATTCAGGTCCCGCCTGCTAGACTCGCCGGCTCGCGCCCGCGCAGAAACTCGACCGGAAGGAGCCGATCTTGTTCACGAATCACCCCAAGGGCCTGTTTCGCCTGTTCTTCATCGAGATGTGGGAACGGTTGGCCTTCTACACGATGGTCGGCATCCTGTTCCTCTATTCCACCGACTTCGAGCAGGGCGGACTGGGGCTGCCGGCCACGACCGGCGGGGAGATCTACGGCCTCTACCTCGCCTTCGTCTACTTCACGCCGTACCTCGGCGGCCTGATCGCCGACCGGTTCCTCGGGTACCGGCGGTCGGTGCTGATCGGCGGCTGCTTCTTCGCGCTCGGCTTCTTCCTGATGGGGCTGGTCAAGGACCAGGCCGCCTTCGTCACCGGCCTGGTCTGCCTCTGCATCGGCAACGGATTCTTCAAGCCGAACATCTCGGCCATGGTGGGAAACCTCTATCAGGCGGGAGACCCCAAGCGGGACGCCGGATTCAACATCTTCTACATGGGGATCAACATCGGCGCCTTCGTCGCCAACTTCCTGGCGGCGGTCATGCGCAACACGTCCGGGTGGCTGTGGGTCTTCCGGGCCGCGGGGATCGGCATGCTGGTCGGGATGGTCATTCTGCTGGTCAGCTGGAAGGCGCTGGAGAAGGCGGATCGTCCCCCGGGACCCCAGCCCGGAGACACGCCCTTCTCCGCGATCCTGATCAAGATCCTCGGGCCCGCGTTTGCCGTGGGCATCATCGGCTACTTCGCCTGGTCGAACCTGCCGCTGCCGCCCACCGTGGTCGGGCTGGTCAAGGCGAGCACGGTCGGCTTCCTGGCCGGATCGATCCCGATCGTCCTCTTCTTCATGCGTTTGCCGAAACAGGGCACACCGGATGAGCAGCCCGGGATGAAGGCGCTCCTTCCGGTCTACCTGGCGGGAGCGACCTTCTTCATGGTGCTGCATCTCAACGGCAGCGCCATGACGGCCTGGGCCAAGGACACGACCGACCGGCTCCAGCCGCCGATTCCGGCGTTCATGCAGGAGTACTTCGCCGGCAACACCATGCCGAGCTACTACGACAATGCGAGCGCGGAGGAGCCGCGGCCGAATCGCCTGATGCTGCTGCCGCTGGCTGAGTCCGAGGGGTTTGATCCAGTCGACGTGGTGCGCAAGATCGGCCAGAAGTGCATGGATTCCGCGACGCTCGCCGTCCTGGAGGAAAAGCTCCCGGGCGATGTGCGGGCGGTGACCGTCGCGGAGGAGCAAGGCCCGCTGTATCGCCAGCTCGGTTGCGACATCTACCCGGAAGTTGTCGCCGAGGAGGTGTTCGGCGCCCACGGAGAGAAGAAGATCACCATCAGACCCCTCAAGGCCGACAAGCTGCGCAGGGTCGCGTTCGAGCGGACAGCCGGAGACCAGAAGTTCCCCGTGCTGGTGGTTGAACAGAAGACGTTCGACTCGATGTATGTCGCCTATGAGGAGAAGTTCGAGAAGCCGCCCACCGAGCTGCCACCCGGCGAGTTCATGCGCTCGAACAACCCTGAGCTGTACCAGTCGCTCAACGCGCTGTTCGTGATCCTGCTGACGCCGATCCTGGTCGGGCTGTTCTCCTGGATGGCGAGCCGCAACCGGGCCATCAGCACGGCGCGCAAGATCTTCCTGGGGATGGTCATCACCACCTTGGCGGTGCTGTTCATGGCGCTGGCGGGGTACCTCTCTGAGGAGGGCGCACGCAAGGTGAGCTGGATGTGGTTGTTCGGCTTCTACCTGATCGTCACCGCCGGAGAACTCTGCCTGTCACCGATGGCGCTTTCGTTGATCACCAAGCTCTCGCCGGCCCGTTTCGTGGGACTGGCCATGGGAGGCTGGTTCTTCGCCACCGCCTTCGGCAACAACTTCTCCGGCTTCCTGGGCGGCCTGCAATCGGCGATGGCGCCCAGCGGCTTCTTCCTGATCATCGCCGCGGGCTGCGCGGCGGTGGCCCTGTTCATCCTGGCGCTGCTGCCGAAGCTGGACGCGGCGATCAAGAAGTGCGGGGGTTAGGGGCGCGGCCGGCCTCGGTCAAACTGCACCCGAGAACTGACTCGGACTTCTCTTCGTACTCGTACGAAACGCACCTTGCGTCGCCTCTGTCATCGAGTCGAAGGAATACTGATAGCAGGTAGACCACAGAGGGACCAAAGGCAGGCACGCGACACGACTGAGTACGAGTGCGAGGAGGGTGGATTACCCCCCTCACCCTGATCGTTCCGGCTCCGCCGGCACGACCACGGTGTTCGCGATCAGGTCGTGGACCCCCTGGCTCTTCGGTGTCAGCATGACGGTGACCAGCCAGGCGCCGACCAACATGGTGCTGACCATGAACCCGGGTCTGGCGGCGGCATCCTTCGCGCCGTCGTAGACCGGGGTCGGCAGGAGCGCGCTGGCGTGGGCGATCTCCCAGGGGATCAGCTTGACGATGGTGCGGACCAGAGCCATGGGCCAGCGGATTCGCTGAAGGTCGATGTCGGTCACCTCGATCCCGAGCCACCGCTTCCCCAGCGTGGCCCGA
>JAZDLC010000317.1:0-33717 GCA_043802345.1 Planctomycetota bacterium
ACGAGTACCGCTGCGCTGAGTACGAGTACGAAACGCACCTTCCGACGGCCGAGGCGAGCGAGACTCGCGAGTACCAAAGAGACCGTTCAAGGAGAGACCGTTGACAAATCAGCACGGCGATTCGTACTCGTACTCAGCCCCGCAGGGACGGTACTCGTACTCGAATCGTGGCAAGCCGACCCGCCTGGGGACTCGAGTACTCGTGCTCGGGTCTCGGACGACGGACCCGCGTGGGGGGGCTCGGGAGTGGAAAAGGGGACAGGTGCCGTTTCTTCTCAACCCGGAAGATCAAACCCCAGCCCGGGGCGGCCGGTGGGGTAGAGCGTGCCCTCCTTGAGGATCACCGCCCCGTCCGAGGGGTCGCCGGAGAGGTCGAAGTGCCCGTCGAGGTCGGCATAGATCACGTTCGGCCTGGCGAGGGCGAAGTGCAGGCCGGCGGCGATGGCCAGGGCGGCCTCGTCCATGCACCCCACCATCACCTCCAGCCGCGCCGCCTTGGCGACGGCGTTGATCTGCATCGCTTCGGCGATCCCGCCCACCTTCATCAGCTTGATGTTCACCATGTCGGCCATGCCGCGGCGGGCGATGCGAAAAGCGTCGCGCAGCGTGAGCAGGCTCTCGTCCGCCATCACCGGAATATGAACGCTGTCCGTCACCCGTCCCATCAGGTCAGGTTCGCCGATCGGCGTGGGCTGCTCGATCAGCTCGAGCTTCGCCGAGCGGGTCTCTTCGACGAAGAAGAGTGAGTCAGTCACCGTGTACCCCTGGTTGGCGTCGAAGCGCAAGCCCACTCCCGGACCCACCGCCTCGCGCACCTTGAGCACCCTGGCCACGTCCTGCGCCGGGTCCAGGCCGCCCTTGATCTTCAGGCTGCGGAAGCCTCGGGCCACGAAGTCCCGCGCCCGCTCCACCGTCACGTCCTCGGGCAGGATGCCGATGGTGATGCTGGTCTGCATCCGGCTGCGGTAGCCGCCGAGCAACCGCCACAGCGGCAGGCCGGCAACCTTGCCGAGGATGTCGTGCAGCGCCATGTCCACCGCGGCCAGGGCCGAAGGCCGCCTCTTCATCACCTTCTTGAGCCGCTCCATCAGCCTGGCCAGGCGGAGCGGGTCGGAGCCCACGAGCAACGGCGCCGCGGTGCCCTGGAGCGCGGCCAGTGTTTCGTCCACCGTCTCCCCGGTCACCGCCTCGTCCGGAGCCGCGCACCCGAACCCACAGATCCCCCTTGAGGTCTCCAGGCGGAGAAAGATGTTCGTCGCCGAGGCCACCGTCTCGTAGGCGATGGTGTACGGCTCGTCGAGCGCCATGACATGCGGCCATGATTCCACCGCCGTGATTCGCATTGGGTCACATTCCGATCCCGCGGATCAGTATCGCCGCTGGTAGATCTCTTCCAGACTCATGTCACGGATGTCCTCGACGAACTCCACCAGGTTCTTCACCATCACTTCCCACATCTTTCGCCCCTTCTCCGCGCTCGCCTTGGTGGGGTCGCCGAGAACCCCCTTGGGTGAGATCTGGGCCACCCGGGTGTACCAACCAACGCTCCGCTTGGAAGTGAAGTTGAGGAAGCGGCTGGAGAACTCGGGAACGAAGGGGCGGGCCGCAGCCATGTCCACCAGCTCGGGGCGGGTGGCCAGCGCGGTGCTCGTCTCCACCTCGCCGGCGTGGACGTCGTTCGGCGTTTCGGTCAGCGCGTCGATGTCGTGGTCGCTCGATTCTCCGGTGTCGACGCAGGTGAAGATCCTGGCATCGCGGTTGATCATCTGCGCGGCGAAGTGCAGGGCCGGCGAGTTGCCGCCGTGGCCGTTGATGATCACCAGCTTCGAGATCCCGTTGCGCGCGGCGCTCATCCCGATCTCGTAGATCAGTCTCGACAGGGTGTCCGGGCCGATGCTCAGCGTGCCGCTGAAGTCGTCGTGGTGATACGAGACGCCGTACGGCACCAGGGGAAGGACCAGCGGCCGCGGGGCGGAACAGTTCTCGGCCACCCGGCGGGCGAGGTAGTCGGCGTCGAAAGCGTCGGTGTCCAGCGGCAGGTGCGGCCCGTGCTGTTCGATGGCCCCCACCGGCAGGAGGGCCAGATCCACTTCACGCAGCCTTCTCTGGGCCGCGGGCCAGTTGAGCTCGGCCAGGATGTGGTTCTGGGCCCCGTCGGTCGCCCTCCGGCCGGCGCCTCCGCGAGGCGCAGCACCGCTGGCCCGGCGGCGTTCGAAGGGGTAAGGCTTGCGCAACTCCTGCGGGTCGAGGGCGTCGGTTTCCAGCCAGATCCGTCCGCTCCGCCTGGCCGCTCCCGAGGCGTGCTCGAGGCAGATCCGGTAGAGCGGCTCGCGGAGGTCCACCGGGATGTCATCCATCGGCGAGCGGTCGGGATCGAAGCGGAGCTTCAGCACCTCCGGCCGCAGACGCGCCTTCACCGTCTGGTCTTCCACGTTTTCGAGCAGCCCCTTCTCGGCCAGCAGGTGGACCACATGCTCGGCGCAATCGCTCTCCTGGTGGACTCCCTTCACCGCCAGGGACTTGAGGCCGTGCTCGACCTGCTGCTTCGTATAGCCGCAGTGGCCCGGATCGGCGTCGAGGGCCGAGAGCATGCCGACGATCCGGCGGCGCTTCTCGCAGCGGCCACAGGGAAGAGCGCGGTTCTTTTCCACATGGGCGGCATGGCACGAGACCTGATGCTCCTGCAGCCCCGGGTAGCGCTCGACGAGGAGCTTCTCGATCAGCAGGTCGGAGAGCGGCCGGAGGATCGAGAACTGGTCGACCCCCCACCTCTTGGCCTGGAAGTAGCGGGTCATGGCGTTGTCGAAGTAGCGGCTCTGGTCGTAGAGGCCGTCGTAGTGGGTGATCCCCTGGAACGAGTACCGCCGGGTGGTGTCGAACTCGTTGCCGATGAGCAGGCGGCCAATGGCCCGCTTCCTGAGCAGGGGCAGGGCGCCGAAAAGGAAGACCGCCACGGTCCAGAGACGGATCGGGTAGTCGTCGGCGCGAACCGAGGCGAAGTCGGACCGGATGAAGTCGAACCGCCGGAGCATCCAGGAGAAGGCCCGGTCGGCGTTGGTCCAGACCCGGGCCGTACCCGGCATCGTTCCCTTCATGTGCCGGTAGGCGTTGAGCGCGGTGAACCAGTGGCGCCCGGATTCATTGACGAAGATCGGGTCGGCATTGCAACCCATCTCGTTGAGGAGGCCGTAACTGAGCAGGCTGTCCTTGCCTCCGCTGGAAAGGACCGCGTGCTTGTTCGAGTCGGTGGTCCAGCCAAGGGCGCCGGCATCCTCGCTCCCCGTCTTCTGCCCGGCGGCCTCCGGGAAGATCAGCCGGGCCCTGAGGTAGCTCTTCCGCCTCACCGGGGGAAGCGCCGTTGCCGCTCCGCGGAGGAAGGGGTTCTCCTGCAGGATCTTCTTGACGAAGATCTCTCTCGCGGTGTTGGTCGCCATCGCCTTGATGAACCGCCGGTCCTGGCGGTCGAAGGGGCCGCGGAAGACCAGTTCATCGCAGAAGAGGCCGTAGTTCAGCGCCACCTGGGCGGTGATCATCCCGGCCAGGTTGAGCGAGGCCGGTTCGTCGGGCGTGAAGACCTCCTCCTCGTAGCGATAGACCAGTTCGAACTGCTCCTTGGCGCCGTCCCGGGCGGTGACCTGGTACGGAGTGGTGAGACGTTTCGGTTCCACCTTCACCGGACCCACTTCCAGCCGCCGGAAGGCGCGGAGCACCTTCAGCGGATCGCTCGTTCGGGCCGTCCGCTGATCCTCGGTGAGATTCTCCTGCTCAGTCATTTCGCGGGTCACCCTTGTCCTTGGCAGCCAGAGCGATCTGCTTGCGGATGGCGGCCACGACGGGGCCGGCGCCTGAAATGAGCACGTCGCAGGCCGGCAGGCCGTGGTCCCTGGTGATCCGGGTGCATGCTTCCTCCACTTCCTCGCGGTCGAGCCCTTCGTGGTTCACCGTGACGGCGATCACCGGCTTGCCGGAGATCAGCTCCACCGCTTCGATCTGCTTCCCCAGGGGATGGATCGGATAGCCGGGAAACCCGTCATAATCCACGCGGGCCGGGGCGTGCTGGAGCACCACCGCGTTCGGCCGCCCGGCGGCAAGCAGTTCGTACCCGCCGGGATAGGCCGGATTCATCAGGCTCCCCTGGCCTTCGATGACGATCACGTCCGGGGCCGCTTCCTTCCAGGCCGACCAGACGGCATGCTCGATCTCGCCGGAAAGGAAGTCGTTGACCAGCGAGTCGAGGAGGATGTCGAAGCGCACCCCTTGCATCCAGGCGGTCTGGCCGGTCCCGACCAGCTCCGCGGTGATCCCGGCCTGGCGCAGCGCCTCCACCACCACCCAGGCGGTGGTTCGCTTCCCCACCGCCGAATCGGTGCCGAGGAGAGCCACCTTCATCGAGGTCACCTCCTCGATCTTGCCGCTGAAGAAATGCAGTTCGCTGATCGGCGGCGGCTTGCGCACATCCCGGAGCCGCACGCCGTGTTGCTCCGCCAGCCCGGAGATCTGCGGGTCCTCCGAGAGGTAGTCGTGGAGGCCGCAATCCACGTGGAGCCCCAGGCGGATGGCGCCGATCACGTCAGCGCGCGCGGCGCCGGGCAGCCGCCCGCCGTCCGGAGCGAGGCCGATCACCAGGTGAGTCGCCGCCACGCCGTCCTCCCGGGCCCGGGCCACGGCCTCCTCCACGCTTCTCAGCACCGGGATTCTGTTCGGTTTACCGTCCAGCATCTGGCCGGCGTCCTGCCCGGCGTGGCCGCTGTCCACCACGGAGAGGACCCTGTACCGCTCGGTGCGGCGGACCAGGCCATGGGCCGTCTTGCCGTTCGGCGTGCCGAAGGCCCCCTGGCAGTAGACGATGGCGTTGCCCTCTGGGAAGTTGATCATGCCGTCCTACCGCCTTCCTGTGAGGACGACCACGTAACGGTCGCCCGGTAGGGACTCCCGCTTGTGCCGCTCGATGAGCACCATCAAGCCGGCGGTGGAGGCGGGAAGTGCGTTGAGCCCCTCGCGGTCGCGGAGCATGCGCGAGCAGGCGAGCATCGACTTGTCGCTGGCGTCGGAGGCCCAGCCGTTGGTCTCCCGGATCACGTCGAGGGCCAGGTCTCCGTCGATGGCGTGCCAGTTGATCAGCGGCTCGTTGATCGCTGTTTCATGGATCCGGCCCGGCTCCAGGTCCTCGCAGCAAGGCGAATTCTTGAGGAAGGCCCGGACGATGGGGTTCTTGCCGTGGGACGACCCGGCCACCATCCTCGGAATGCGCGAGGTCTTGCCGCGGCGGTAGAGGCTGACGAAGCCGCGGTGGATCCCGGTGAGGGTGGTGCCGTTGGAGACCGGGACCGCCACCACCGCCGGGGCGTCGCGCAGCTCGTCATAGATTTCGTAGGCGATCTCGCCGTACGCCTTGAGCTGGAGCGTGGTGTTCGCCCCGCCGGGGTTGGCGTCGTAGATTTCGTCCACCAAGGCCCGCTCCTGCGAGGCGAGCACCGCCGCCTCGTAGTCGCCATGGACCCGGACGATCTCCGCCCCTTGCTGCTCCATCTCCACGATCCGCCGGGTGTGGAATCCCGCGGGGAGGTAGACCACGCAGCGCAGACCTGCCATGGCCGCGGCGAGGGACAGGGCCGCCCCGAAATTGCCGCAGGTTGCCACGGTGACCGCGTCGAATCCGCGGCGCATGGCGTCCATGGCCTGGGCGAAGGCGATGCGGTCCTTCTGGGTGCCGCTGGGGTTGCCCCCCTCGAACTTGAGATAGATCTGCCGCAGGCCCACCTCGCGCTCAATGTTGCGTGAGCGGGTGAGCGCGGTGTCACCCACCTCGCTGTCGAGAATGTCCTCGTACGCCTCGAGCCGCTCGTCGAGCGGAACCGCGCGATCCGCCGCCACCTTCTTCTGCTGCTCGAGTTCGGGAGCAATGGCCGGAGAGTGCGCCGTGGCAGCGTCGAGCATGGAAAGGCCCGGATCGACCAATGCAGGGTCGGCATCCGCCGCCGTGTCGCCACCGGTGGGTTGAGCGGCGGGCTGCCGTTCCGCAGGACCGTTCAGGTCAGCCATGGTCTCTTTCCCACTGATTCGGAGTCAGGCGGCACCGGATTCGTCGAACATGTCTTCATCCTACTCGTCCCAGGTCCGGATTTCCTGCAACGCCAGCGGGCTGAATCACTTGCCGGCATCCGGACGCCGCCGGCCCGGTCCGGTTCCGGACGCGAGCTCCCGGCCGGCCGAAGACGGCCGTTGACGGTCTCCATCCCCCGGAGCCTCCCGCTTGAGAAGTCGGCCTCGGCGCTGTGGACGCGGTCGTTGCCGCGGGATAGCGTGCTGACTCCCCTCACCTGCCGAAGGCGAATGGGCGCGGCTTGCGCTCAAACAAGGAATCGAACATGGACCCAGCGACGTCGAAGCCCTGGAAGGAGATCGCCAACCTGGCCGACAGCGGCTCGCCGGAGGAACTGGAGAGGGCACTGTCGGAACTGCCGGAGTGCGACGTGGCGCTGACGGTCACACGGCTGACCGAGGAACAGCAGACCCGCGTGCTCACAAGCATGCCGCCGGAGGAGGCGGCAGGGGTCGTCGATCGCCTGCCCGACACCGAGGCCGCCGATCTGCTCGAGAACCTGGAACCGGAGACCGCGGCGGCGATTCTCGACGCGCTCCCCAGCTCCGAGCAGGCGGACCTGATCGGCGAACTGAGGAAGTCCGACGCCGAGGCGATCCTCGAGCAGATGGACCCTGCCGCGGCGGAGGGAGCGCGGGCCCTCAGTTGCTACCCGGCCGACGTGGCGGGCGGCCTCATGATCACCGAGTTCGTGCGCTACGAGGATCACCTCTCGGTCGGCGACGCCGTCGAGGACCTGCGCGCGCGGGCTGACGAGTACCGGGACTACGACGTCCAGTACGCCTACGTCTGCGACTCCGCGGAAAGGCTCACCGGCGTGCTGCGCCTGCGGGACCTGCTCCTCGCCAAGCGAACTCTTCCCGTGGCCGAACTGATGATCCAGAGCCCGATCTCGGTGCGTGACGACGCGACCCTGGACGAGCTGGCGGACCTCTTGAATCGCCATCGCTTCCTCGGCGTGCCGGTCACGGACGCCGCGGGCCGGCTCGTCGGCGTGGTGCGCAAGGGCGCCGTGGCCGAAGCGTGGGGCGACCGCCAGAGCGACGACTTCCTGAAGTCGCAGGGGATCGTGGGAGAGGAGATCCGCACGATGTCCCTCGCCCGGCGATCATCCCGCCGCCTCGCCTGGTTGAGCGTCAACATCGTGCTCAACATCGCGGCGGCCAGCGTGATCGCGCTCTACCAGGACACGCTTTCCGCCGTGATCGCCCTGGCGGTCTTCCTGCCGATCATCTCCGACATGAGCGGCTGCAGCGGCAACCAGGCGGTGGCGGTCAGCATGCGCGAACTCTCGCTCGGCCTCGTCCGCCCGACCGAGCTCTTCCGCGTGCTTCTAAAGGAGGTCTCGGTCGGCCTGATCAACGGCCTCCTGCTCGGCCTCGCGATCGCCTTCGTCGCCTTCCTTTGGAAGGGAAATGCCTTTCTCGGCCTGGTCGTCGGCGTGGCCCTGGGCGTGAACACGGTGGTCGCCGTCGCCATCGGCGGCTGCATTCCGCTGCTGCTCAAGCGGTTGAAGATCGACCCGGCCATCGCCTCCGGGCCGATCCTCACGACGGTGACCGACATGTGCGGCTTCCTCCTGGTGCTGGGGATCGCGAGCCAGATTCTGCCGCGGCTGGCGCCGTGAGGCGGTGCAGTCGTTCTCGTACACGTTCTCGTACACGTTCTCGTTCTCCTACACGTTCGCGGGAGCACCTGGGACCTTGGTGGTTTGCTGTCCACCGGGGGATTTGTGTGAGCGGCTTGGGTCCAGGGTCGGGGTGGAGGTTGTGGGTGGCTCTCGGGCGTGCTTCCTGGGCGGGCCAGGACCTTTGGTGGAACGGGTGCGCTCCGGGCGCGAGGAACGGGGAGCGGTCCTGCTGAAGGGAGAAGGCGAGTGGTTGGGGGCGGGTTTGGGGAATGTGGGATCCAGGGTGGATGGTGATCACGGTTTCTTTCTGGCCCGCCCTGGAAGCGCGCCCGAGAGCTGGTGGAGCGCTTCGGATCGTTTTGAGGGGGGGGAGGTACGGAAGGTGGGGACAACCGATAAATGCAACAGAGGTGGTCCCTCCATGGATGCGAGGAGCAGGTCGCGGTCGCCGCTCCTCGCCGGCAGCCGAGTCTCCGTTCGAAATCGAAATCGGGACCGATGCCGGCCTCGCCCTGCCTGGGCCGCTTTCACCGGGCGTTCACCACGGAGGACCCGGTCGCATGCGGCTGCGACCAGAAGGGCTCTCTTTGCTGATCATGGGGACGGGCGCGTCGCAAGGATGTCGCAAGCCGCGTCGCAAGGCTGTCGCGAGATCACCTAACATTCTTACCAACAACATATTGCACTCGACTCGAACTGCCATGAGTCAGGAGCAGGCCCATCTTCACCAGGGCCTTGAGGTCCCGCTGGAGCGTTCGCCGGTGAATGCCAGGGCAGAGCGACTCATACTCCTGGATTGCGAACCGCCCCTGCTCCAGCACCAGGCCGAGTGCCAGTACCTGCCGCTCCGTGAGTCCATGCTCCCTGGCGATGACGTCCGTGCGAATCACCGTCTCACCTCGAAGCTTCACCTCGTCGAGCTGAGTGGCGAGACCCGCCGTGAAGAACTCGAGCCAGCCGGTCATGTCCATATCGGCCTCCCGCACGCTCTGGATGGCACGGTAGAAGGCAGTCCGGTCCCGATCGTAGTATTCGCTGATCGCGAAGAGCCGCTTGAAGTCGTAGCCGGCGCGATAGAGACAGAGAGTCGAGAGCAGCCGCGACGTCCGGCCGTTTCCGTCCAGGAACGGGTGGATATGGACACACTGGAACTGGGCGACGCCGCTCACGAGAACGGGATGAACGTCCGCAGGATCATTCAACCAGTCGACCAGCTCTCGCATGAGAATCGGCATGTCATGGGCGGGCGGGGGTGTGTAGACGACCTCTCCACTGGCAGAATTCACGACGTAGTTCTGCACGCGGCGATACTCGCCCGGCGAGGCAGTGCCGCCACGAACGCCCTCCACCAGGCGCTTGTGAATTTCGCGAATCAGACCCTCGGTGATCGGACCGTCATCTCCGAGCCAGTCGCTCACGAACTCGAACGCATCCCGGTAGTTGAGCAGCTCCCGAACATCGTCCGCGTCAGCATCCGGTACAGCGCTGCCGGCCAGGAGTTCTTCGGCTTGATCGAGGGTGAGGCGAGTGCCCTCTATGTGCGTCGTATGATGAGCCTCGAGCAGAAACGCACGCGAACGCATTCCGGCGAGCCACTCCTCTGAGAGCTTCGCCGCATCGAGGAAACCCCGCGCCCGCTCCACTTGCGTCAGAGACGACGCGATCCGGTTCGTGATTGAGAAACGGGGGGTAAAGCTCATAGGGCCTCCTCCCGAACGTCGATCTTGCCCAGCACCGCGGCCGAGAACCAGATCAGAACCAAACGCCGGGAGGGGATTCTATCGTTCCGCAACTGCGTGTAGTACTGGAGCCAGGGAAGAGAATCGAACTCTCAACCCCCGCTTTACGAAAGCTATAACTAGCTTGTTTACAGTTGTTTACGAGTGTTTACTGCTGTTCCTAAGTGTGATTCATGTTGGCCTTGCGGAGGATTCCGGGCGCTACCACTGTTCCTGGTTGTGGCCCTGTGTGGACGGCAATGAGAACCCAGTGAGAACCAGAATCTGATCGCACAGTTGCCATTCGCACTCTTGGATGTTGGCGGCGGCAAGTGTCCGAAGGTCATGTCGTGCACAGCATGACCCGCCCTCTCCTGCAGCCACAATTCTCCATCAACGTTCTTCTTGATGTTGACGACCATCTAGGTGTTCATCGCGGACAGCGGCTCCCCGAAGGGATGCACGAGCACGAACGGAGTCGACGTGTCGCAACGGTACGTAGCCTGGATCAGCGGCGACCCAGGTCGGAAAGGCCGTTTGCCTGTCCTATTCCCCTCGCAGTTGTGACATCCTCCGGCCAGGTCGCATCAACGCCCGCGCGAGCGATGATGCGACCTGGCCGGAGAGGAGGAGATCAAGGTGTCGATTCTCGGAAAAGCAGCTGCAGGCTCACTCGCTGACGATCCGGATCGCCTTTGGTGGTGTGCAGTCGCCGTTACCGAAGTCGACCTGTAAGTAGATGGTCCTGCCGACCAGAGAGAGATCGTCAGGGATGTCGACGAGGATGTGGTTCCGACGGTTGCCGAAGTAGGTCGCCTGACTCGCTCCCTCGCCGATGGCGATCGTTCCTAGACGCGAGTTCGTGCTGATCTCGATCCCCCAGGATTGGGGCAGGGGATAGTCTGAGCTCACGCGATCAAGGCTCGTAGCATCAAGGGTCAGTGCGGCGCTCACGGTGTAGCTCAGGATTTCGCTTTCCGCGACGCCCGCCTCGACACGGAACCGAGCGGTCTCGCCAACCGCGACGGTCTCGGGTCCAATGATCTGGAGCATCGCGATGGGTACGAGTTCGGTAGGGCCACTCGTGCCACCGTCGACCCAGCCGTCGCCACCTTCCCCGGGAGTCGTGCTTGAACCATTGTCGCTCGTCACCCAAGCAAACATACCCCACGTCTGACTGGCAGCATTCCCCGGCACAGTGATCGTGAACTCGCCGGTTCCAGGGTTGCTAAACCCAGAACCGCCCCCGTTGACCTTCCAGTGCTTGCCCTTCTTCTTGGATCCTGACCCAGTGGGCGCGCCCCAGCCATCCGGCTGGTCGAACGTACTGCCGCCATCGAGCTTGCTGCCATCGGGCGTCGGAAAGATGTGAAAGTCCTTGATCGTCTCACCCGAGCCCGCCGTCACGGTGATCGTCACCGTCGTCGTCGGGTCCGACGGTGTGCCGCCCTCGCTTACAGACGTCGACACACTGCTAGAGTAGGCCAGCGGTGTAGCTGCTAAGGTTAGGCTCAGCGCAATTCCCAGGAATCTGATTTCGGACATACGGTATCCCCTTGTGCTTCTCGATTCCTCTTCCTCTTCCACCTGGATGATCCCCTTCGGACGGAAGCAAAGCCCGAAGATCCACAGACAGGCGTCGCCACGAATCCGCAGCACTCCCAATATCGGTTCGATCCTCAGTCCGTGTCAACTACTATTTCTGGAGGGGATCTTGGCAGCACCGCAACGACTTGTGGTACTGGGGCCAGGGAAGAGAATCGAACTCTCAACCCCCGCTTTACGAAAGCTATAAAGCATTTGTTTACAAATGCTTATGGATGTCGACAGTTGTTCCTACTTGTGAGTCTGTCGGCTCTTGTGGAAGATCCTGGGCGCTACCAGTGTTCCTGGCTGTTGCCCTGTGTGGACGGCAATGAGAACCCAGTGAGAACCAGAATCCGATCGCAACCCTGGGTTGCGCCCACCCGGCTTTTGCCCAGAAGCATCCAGGTGCCGTGGCCACGATGCCCCCGGCCCGGCGACGGCGGCCAACGCCTCGATGGTCTTCAAGCCGTGCTGCGACCGGGCGCTTCACACCCTCTCCTCAGCAGCTACGGAACGTGGATGATCTCCGTGTTGGAGGTGTCGAAGGCGTGGGAAGCCGGGTCCTTGGTGATCGCCTGCATGCCGAGGCTGACGCCGGAGATGAGATTGACTGTGACTGGGAAGCTCAGCGGCTGGGAGGGGAGCTTGCCCATGATCAGGATCGGGACGACTGGCGCCACGTCGATCGGGCAGCCGCCAACTGTGCCGCCCAGACCCGACCCGATGTTTGTGCCGAGAGCCAGGGCCCACCAGTCATTGACGGAAGCCCCGGAGACCTCGATCGAGATCGTGCTGCCACTGCAGGTCGGCCCGACGATCTGGAGTGCCAAACCTCCACCGCACCCGCCAGGGAAGGTGTCGTTTCCGTCATGGGCGAGAAGCTCCGTCCACCACGAGTAGTCAATGCCACCATACCATGTGCCGCAAGTTCCGCTGGAGTGATCGATGGAGTCCATCTCGAGCGGGTTTCCCGTGCCACCGGTTGCCAAGAGCGGACCCGTTTGGCTGTCGCCAGCGAAGGAGTAGCTGTAGCCGAAGGGGCCCTCATCGAGATAGAAGCAAGCACCGGTCGCCTTCAGGTCGATCGAGACGATCCAGCCAGTGCCGCCGGTAGTCGACGTGTGCCCCGGCAGGCCCGTCAGACTCACGTCGTAGATCGTTGAGCCTAGAGTCCCGCACCACCCCGTGTACTGGTCGTAGACTCTGTACCGGAACGCAGCCGCGGGGCCGCTCGTGCCGTATCCAAACGCCAGATCTGTAACTACGTCATGATCCTCGCTGGCAGTGATCGTGCCCCAGTCGATCAACTCAGCGTCTGACCACAGGGGAATGTACCACCAACTCGCAACCGTAGTCGTGTTCGAGTAGATGACCCGGGGCGCGGACTTCGCGGGTACGCCGTCCCCGACCTGTACGTGCCGGATCGGACCCTTGATCGGAATCGGGTGGACCTGGCCTCTGGCCGGTGCAAGTGCCGCCGTCATCGCGAGAACGAGGATTGCGCATGGCTTGAATCGCATCGTCTCCTCCGAATCTGTCTGTCAGTGGTCGTGCCAACGCATCAGAACTGGACTCTCGACATGTAGATCACGGACTTGTCAGGAGCGTCTCCTCCACTGGCAGTCCGTTTGCGGCTCAATGTTCCCGAATACGCGATCCAGATGTCATCCCCATCGCAGGCGATTCCAGGGTACTCACCCGGATTGTGTTTGTCGCTTCCAGGCGGGGCGCGAGTCTTTTCGCACTGCAGCACCGGCTCATCCGGGAACGTCACCAGCCGCACGTTGGTGAATGTCGTTCCTCCATCCAGACTCACCGCATAGAAGACGTCGAAGTTGATCCCTGTCGGGTCATTCCCATCGACCTGTTGGTATCTTCGGTCGTCGTAGTAGACGACATGGAGCCGTCCCTGGCCATCGACCACGGCTGCTGGCAAGACCTGGTCCTTGTCGTCGCCGCCAGGGACGACAAGGTCGTCATTGACTCTGACTGGGTCTCCCAGTTCCCAGCAATTGGTGGTCGTTGAGCACACGTTGGATCTCGTGAGCGTAATACAGAACACGTCCACATCCACACTGCTGGCTGGGGCAAGATCGTGGTAGAGCAGGTACAATCGATTCGCATCGCTGGGATCGGCGACGAGCTGTGGGACTCGCAGCATCCGGAATGGTCCCGGGACCTTCTCCGGCATGTTGCCTGTGCCGTTGGGGTCGACTTCGATGAAGTTCGCCCCGGGGTCCTCCAGATGGTCGAACTCCCATCCCGTGAGAGTCGGTCCGAACGTGAGATTCCCCTCCATGAAGAAGAAGTTCCCGCTGCTGAACTCCACATAGGCCAGGTAGATCGGCCCGAGCACGCTCGTGTCTCCGATCGTGGGCTGCACGCAGAAACCAGCGGTTGGAGCGAACCCATCGGTCTTGTCAACGATGACCTGTGGACCCATCCAGGTAACTCCTCCATTCGTCGACCTCGCGAACCTCATGCTCTGTGCACCCGTCTGGTGCCAGGTTGCATAGAGCTCCGTGTAGGAGGTCCCCATGTGGCCCGCGATGATCCAGCTCTTGTCAATGCCATTGCCTGTCCCAACCCCGACGGAGGTCCAATCCGGCGAACCTGCTGGATCAAACAAGCTGATATGGCACGCAGCGAAGTCCCGATAGCAGCACACGAAGCTCGGAAGTGGAGCGCCCTTGATCTGAAGGTTACCATAGGCCACGGACGGATCGTCGTTGGTAGGTGCCCTTACCCTGACTCCCTCCGTCCAGGTCGAGGTGGATCCGTTGAAGTACGCATAACCCACGCCGGGGTTTGCCAAGGCCTCGCCAGCAGGTTCCATCTGGATAAACGTGGCCATCACGTTCCCGCCGCCTGCGGCGATGTCGACCTCGCGCAGATTCCAGTTTCGTCCCGGATCGACGATGCCCTCCGCGATGACCCTACGAGCGTAAACCGTGGGCTGGGCTTGGATGCCCCCCCAAGCAAATAGTGCGCCGCCACCACGAACGCGAGAATCCTCGCTGCTGCTCTCATCCGTAGTTCTCCCTTCATCGCAGGACCACCCAGAACGCCGAGATTATCTCACAGAACGCGACGTCCGTCAACGATCCGAGACCGGGGCCACCCTTGGGAAACCGGTCCGCTCTCCGATCAGCTTGGCAGCCAGCGGAGATGAACGGCGATTCCTCTCGGCAACTCAAGAGGGCCGCGCCACTTGCGTCCGCGATCGGTGTTCCGGACACCGCAGAACGGGTGGCATTGGCTCGCACGACAGGGGAGACCCGCGTTCGACCGGCGGTAGGAGCAGGGACTGCGTGCCGACTAGCGCGGAGAATTGGAGCCAGGGAAGAGAATCGAACTCTCAACCCCCGCTTTACGAAAGCGGTGCTCTACCGTTGAGCTACCCTGGCGTGCCGTGTACCCGTCGCGCCGGCTTCTGGCCGGCAGCGAGCGATGGGTTCTAACAGAGATCGGGGCTCGAGGAAAGCTCCTACGGCCTCTGCGGGATGAAGTCGAGCAGGACCTCCTCGGGGATCAGGCCGGCGTCCTCGGCCCGGCCCAGCAGGGTCAGGACTCCGGCCCGGCCGCGCTCCCCCAGGTCGATGGTGAAGTCGTTCACGTACATGCCGACGAAGCGGTCGTTGGTCTCCTTGTCGATCCCCCGGCCGAAGTCCCGCGCGTACTCCAGCGCCTCGGCACGGTTCAAGAGCCCCCACTCGGTGGAGCGGCGCAGCACCCGCTGGATCTTGATGCACAGCTCGTCGCCCAGGTCCCTGCGCACGGCATTGACTCCGAGCGGCAGGGGAAGCCCGTGCGTCTCACTGGCCCACCACGCCCCCAGATCCTCGATCTTGTACACGCCGTGATCCTGGTAGGTGATCTGCCCCTCGTGGATCAGCAGCCCGTTCTCGATCCTCCCCTCGGCCACCGCCGGCAGGATCTGGTCGAACGGCATCACCGCGGTCCGCACATTCCCGGCGAACAGCTTGAAGACCAGGAAAGCCGTGGTCTTCTCGCCGGGCACATGGACCACGGTCTCGTCGGTCCAGTCGTCGGCGCTCTGCTGCCGATTGGAGATCAGCAGCGGGCCGTAGCCATCCCCCACCGACGCGCCGCAGGTCGTCAGCCGGTACCGGTCGGCCAGCGAGGAGTAGGCGAACAGCGACAGCGCGGTGATGTCGAGTTCGCTCCGCTCCGCCCGCGCGTTGAGCGTCTGGATATCCTCCAGGATGTGCTCGAAGGCGAGCCCCTCCGTATCCACGCGGTCCCTCGCCAGGGCGCAGAACATGAAGGCGTCGTCAGGATCGGGGGAATGCCCGAGAGTCAGCTTCCGTGTGGCCATGAGAAAAATCCGGTCTGGGGGGAAACGGAGCAGTCTAGGGGCGCTGAAGATCCCGGTCTATCCGCCGGAGCGCTTTTCCGCCAGGATCAGCGGCGAGCGGTCCGGGACCTCCAACAGCCGGGGCGGCCCGAAACCGGCCTCGGCCAGCCATTCCCCGATCTGCTCCATGCTGAACACATCCCCCTCCTCGGTGTGGACCAGCATGTTCAGGCCGAACAGCAGGGGAATCAGCGGGCCGGAGCGAGCCGCGTCCACGAGGAACTCGGCGATCACCACGCTGCCGCCGGGCCGGAGCGCCTTGCCGATCCGCTTCAGCAGGGTCCTCGACCAGGCAGCTCCCTCTGAATGCAGGATATGACCCAGGAACACCACGTCGAACAGGCCCTCCGCCAGTTCTACAGTGCGCAGATCGCCGGGGAGGTAGTGGAACCTCGCGGCCATGTCGTTCCGTTCCACGAACTGGCGCGTGACCTCGAGCACCTCGCCGTGATCGAGAGCCGTGACCACCACCCCGCCATGCGCCCGGGCCAGCTCGATGCCGAACACCCCGGAGCCGGCCGCCACATCGAGCGCCGCCGCGTCGAACCGGGGGAGTGACGGCTTCAGCGTCTCGGCCGCGACCCTGGCCGCGCCCTGGTTGATCCGGTAGAGATCCGGCACCAGCGTGCGGAAGAACGCCGCGCTGGCCGCGCCTCCGCCCTTGCGAACCGGCTTGCCCGACCGGACCGCCGCGGTCAGCTCCATCCAGCGCTCCATCACCATGCGCAAGTGAAGCAGTGGTCCGCCTTCAGAAGAGCCGCCCTCGCAAGGCTCAACCAGCAACGGTCCCACACCGCGGGCCAGACCGAAGCGCTCTCCGTCTCGAGTCAGGAACCGCATGCCGGCGAGCGCTTCCAGCAGGAAGCGCAGGCCCCGCTGGGAGCAGTCCAGCCGTTCCGCCAGCCGTTCAATCGTGCAGGCGCCATCTCCCAGTGCCGGGAAGACGCCGATTTCCGCCGCCGCGAGCAGCGCGAAGGTCTCGCCGAAAGCCCACTGGGCACGGGCCAGTTCCTTGAAGCCGATCTCCGCGTTGCTGGACTCGCCGCTCATGCGTTCAGTTCGCGAACGGCTTCCGCGCCCGGATCGGCCCGGGCCGGGCGATCTCGCGCGACCGGCACCTGCCGGAACAGAGACAGGTCAAGAGCAGCCCCAGCCGGTCGGCCAGGTCATCCGCTTCCAGCATCCTCTGCTTGGTGGTGGGATCGAAGCGCACCAGCCGGGCGAGCCGGCCAGCCAGCTCCGTCACGGGTCCCGCCGGCAGGCCCGCCCGGTAGCAGGGGGAAGACACGTCCGAGGCCTCCCTCGCCAGCAAACGGCACAGCTCCTCCTGGACCCACTCGAGCTGCGCCGTGTCGGCCACCGAATCCGGAAGCTCCGCCACCCTCGCCAGCCGGTACGGCGCGCTGCGGACGACCTCGAGCAGCCGGACTCTGGCGATGCCCCGGAGGACGATGTCGGAGGTTCCATCCGGCAGTGTGACCTCCGAAACGATCTTCCCCACGCCGAAGCGGTGCTCCACCTCGGGGTTGCAGTAGTACGCCTCGGGCCATCCCGGACGGAACCTGGGCAGGGCGATGAGCCGGTCACTGGCCAGCGCTGCGGAGAGCATGCTGCGATAGCGTGGTTCGAAGATGTGGAACGACTGCAACTCCCCCGGAAGCAAACAGTTGTCCGGGAGCGGGAAGAGCGGTACGAGGCCGGACCTCGACTCCAGTTCGAACTGACTCATGAACGGAACCATCACATCTGCCCGCCCGCAGGCACCTGGAGGCGGGCTGCACCAAATGAAACGCCAGCCTCACGTTAACCCGAAATCCGGGTCGGAGTCCACAGTTCCTCGGAACCTGTCTGTTCGGCGAGAATGCAGCGTATATAGCCGCTATGATCACTCTTGTCCGTTCGGTTGTCATTCTGGAGATTTGGGACCGTGAGAATCCTCCTAGCACTCGCACTCACCCTGACCCTGGGCGCCCTGAAACCGGCCGAGGCGCAGATCCAGCCCGGCGAAAAGACGCCGGAAATGCAGATTACCGAGTGGTACAACCATGAGCCGATGTCGCTCAAGGCCCTGGAAGGCCAGGTGGTGGCATTCACGTTCGTGCGGCTGGAAATCGCCGACTGCCTCTACTTCCTCGAAACCTGGGAAGAGCTCCAGAACGAGTTCGCCCTGAAGCCGGTCTCCCTGATCGCGATCACCAACGAGCCCCCCGAGAAGGTCAAGGAGAGCATCGAAGTCGAGGGGATCGGCGTGCCGGTCCTAATCGACCCGAGCGACTCGGGTGCCAAGAACTTCAGGGTCCAGATTTTCCCTTCGGTCTTCGTTCAGGACGCCCGGGGGAACCTCTGCTACGCGGGCGAACCGGGAACCCGGCAGGAGATCCGGGACGCCATCGTGGAGGCGCTGCGTTTCGCGAAGCCGTTCCCCGAGGTGCCGAAGGCTGCCCGCGGCGTGGACCGCCTGCTGGAGAAGTGGCAGCTCTCGAAGGCAGCCGCAGCGCTGGACAAGGAGCTTGCGAAGAAGAAGATCGATCCGGACGACAAGCAGAAAGTCCAGGAATTGAGAGCGCTGATCACGGTTCTGGGGATGCGCCTGGCCAAGAGCGCCGCCGCGGCGATCGAGAAGGAGAATTGGCCTCTGGCGGTGACCGCCCTGTCCCGGCTGATCGATGAGCATGAAGGGCTCCCGGAGTCGAAGGGCGCGGCGGAGAAGCTGGCCGAGCTGAAGGCCCGTGAGGGCCTGGGTGACGAGATCGATGCCGCCCTCCTGATGGCGAAGGGAGAGCGGTTCGAGCGGGAGAGCAACTGGAAGAACGCGGTGCGGACCTACGAGGCCCTGGCCAAGCAGTATCCGGAAACGAAGGCCGGCGTAGCGGCGGCGGGGCAGGCGGCCTTCCTGAAGCCGAGAGCCAAGTAGCATTCATGAAGAACAGGGAAGAAGCGCTGGCGCTGCTTCACGAGTACACACAGAGCGACTCACTGCAGAAGCACGCCCTCTCGGTCGAGGCGGTCATGCGCCACTTCGCCCGCAAGCTGGGAGAGGACGAGGAAGGCTGGGGTCTCACCGGTCTCCTGCACGATTTCGACTACGAGCGCCACCCCACCGCGGAGGAGCACCCCGTGGTCGGCTGCCGCATCCTCGAGGAGCGGGGTTACCCGCACGAGATCATCCAGGCGATTCTCGGCCATGCGGAGCACACCCACACACCCCGGGAAACCGCGATGGCACGGCATCTGTTCGCCTGCGACGAACTGGCCGGCATGATCACCGCCGTGGCGCTCGTCCGCCCGAACAAGTCGATTCACGAGGTCGAGGTCAAGTCGGTCAAGAAGAAGCTGAAAGACAAGAGCTTTGCCCGCACGGTGAACCGGGATGACGTGAAGAAGGGCATGGAAGAGCTCGGCGTGGAACCAACGGAGTTCATCGCCGAGGTGATCGCGGCGATGCGCGGCGTGGCGAAGGAAATCGGCCTGGACGGGGAAGGGCCCGCGTAGTCCAGGCCGGTGGACGTCACCGCCACATGACTGCGCCGGACCGGCCACTCGCCGAACGTCCGGATGCGGCGGCGACGGCCGCGGGCGGAGACCTGACCACGGCGCCGATCCCCACGCTCATCCGGCGGTTGGCCATTCCCGCCTCGGCCGGCTTCTTCTTCAATACGCTCTACAACGCGGTGGACACGTTCTGGGCCGCGAAGCTCTCGACCGACGCGCTGGCGGCCCTTGCGCTGTCGTTTCCGATCTTCTTCCTGATGGTGGCCATGGGGATGGGGTTCTCCACCGGCGCCACCGCCCTGATGGGCAACGCCCTGGGCGCCGGCCGCCGGCGCGAGGCGGCGCGAATCGGCAGCCAGGGGCTGGTCCTGAGCCTGTTCGTGGCGGCGTTTGTCATGGCGGTCGGCTACGCCACGGTGCCATCGCTGTTCCGCCTGCTGGGGGCCAGCGAGGAGTACCTGCAGATCTGCCTCGACTACATGTTCGTGATCCTGGCCGGCACGCCGATCGTGCTGCAGGTCTACATGGCCAACAGCGTCCTCAACTCGCAGGGGGACATGCGTTCGTACAGCATCTACCTGCTGTGCGCGACCCTGGCCAACATCGGCCTCGATCCGTGGTTCATGTACGGCGGCTTCGGCCTGCCGGCCATGGGCGTGAAGGGAATCGCCACGGCGACGGTCCTGGTCCAGGTGTTCGGCCTCCTCTTCATGGTCCGCCGGGCGCGGGCGACCGGACTGCTGTCGCGAGAAGAAGGCGCGGACTTCCGCCCTGACCGCCGGGTCTTGCGGGCCATCGCGGCGCAGGGGATTCCGTCGAGCCTGAACATGATGACCGTGGCGCTCGGGATCTTCGTGATCACCTACTTCCTGAGCTCTTTCGGGCAGCATGCGGTGGCGGCCTATGGCGTGGCCGCGCGCGTCGAACAGTTCGTGCTACTGCCGACCATCGGGTTCAACACGGCAGTGCTGACGCTGGTGGCCCAGAACGGCGGCGCCGGCCGCTTCGACCGCGTGCGGCAGACCCTCCGCAGGTCCCTGTTGTACGGCGCCATGGTGATGGCGTGCGGCTCGCTCCTGCTCTACTTCGGCGCGGAGTCCCTGATGACCCTGTTCACGCAGGATGCCGGGGTCGTGGCGGTCGGCGCCCACTACCTCAGGATCGCCGCGTTCATCGAGTTCGCCTACGTCATCCTGTTCGTGAACACGTCCGCACTCCAGGGGTTGAAGAAGCCGGCCCTCGCCCTCTGGATCGGCCTGTTCCGGCAACTCGCGGCGCCGATCACGTTCTACTGGCTGGCGACCCGCGTCCTCGACTTCGGCCTGGACGGGATCTGGGCCGGGCTCTTCTCCATCACCTGGTCGGCGGCGGCCCTGGCCGCGTTCGTCGCGCTGCGGGTTCTGCGAAGGATCGAGGCCCGGGCGGGCCCTGACATCCAAGATGAAAACTGATTTTCGAGCAAGCCACCTGTGCCCGGAATCCTTGTCTCCTGTGGCGGCCATGCCGGCCGGGTCGCATCCGACGCCGCAAAGTCGTACCCTGCCGCCGGCCGGGCCCTCGTGATGCTGGGAGGTCACCGTCATGCGCCGTTCTCTCCAACCGGTCCGCCTCTACCGCGATCCCCGCTTCCCGACCTGGGCCGACGTGCGGCGCGACCACTCGCTCCTGCTCGAGCATGTGCCACTGAGCTGGATCGCCGGCGGGCGGGCGCGAAGAGCCCTGATCGCATCCTGCCTCGGTCTGACCGCAGGAACCGACCTGGCGTGCAGCCAGGCACCGTCCGAAGGGGCCGAGGGGACGGCGGACAATCCGCTGGGCCCGGTCGCAGCGGTGTTCGAACACGGCGAGGGGCGTGGGGCCTACGGCTGCATCGCCGTCTGTCCACCCGTCTTTCTGAGCGAGGAAGAAGCACGTCAGGTGATCGGCGAGGAACTTTCCCGGCAAGGCCTGAAGCTCGAGCCGGACGGCAAGACCCTGCGAGACATCCCCGACCGTCGGCACTTCTTCGACTGGCGCGGCAAGTCCACCAGAACGCTGGTACTCGACGGATTCGATGCGGAACGGGGAGCCGGCTACGAGTTCATCTCGCGGGACGAGTACTACGGACTGAGAGGAAGCGGCGAGGAGGCTTCGCGGTCCTCAGTGGATTGGTACGACTTCCTCGAATCGGCCCGTTCGCTGGCAGCGCGGGTCAACGCGAGCGATTCCGACGCCAGGGTGGGCGTCTTCTACGATCCGGTGACGGACCAGGCAGAACGCGAGTGCCCCACCTCGCGCGAGCAACAGGCATGGGATGACGCGGCCCGCGAGGCGGCCCGCGAAGAGTCTCGGGACCTCCTGCGCCTGCAGGTCCGGGACTTCGCCGAGTGGCTGCGGGAGCAGGGCGTGTTGCGGTGAACATCACCTTACACCTCACGACCGCCTGCCCGCTGCGGTGCCGCTACTGCTACTCCCCGCAGGGCGAGACCCGCGTCGACATGGATCATGATACGGCGCTGCGGGCGGTGGAGTTCGCGGCCGAACAGTCCCCCGTCTCCTGCGGCATCGTCTTCTTCGGCGGGGAACCGCTCCTTGAGAAGGACTTGATCCAGGAGGTGGTCCACGCCTGCAGGCGGCGGGAAAGAACCGGGGCGACGCGCTTCCACTTCAAGATCACCACCTCCGGAATCGGCCTGGACGACGCGTTCCTCGACCTGTGCGTCGCCGAGGAGATCTTCGTCGCCCTGTCGATGGACGGTGGCCGGGAGGCGCACGACGCCAACCGCGTCTTCCCGGGCGGCGGCGGCACCTACGACCGCATGGCGGACGCCGCGGACCGGCTGCTCTCGCGGCGGCCGTACGCGCCGGTGCTGATGACGGTGACGCCGGCGTCCGTGAAACAGTACCGCCACTCGGTCGAGCACCTGGTGGAGAGGGGCTTCCGCTACGTCATCGCCTCGCTCGACTACACCGGCGACTGGACCGACCGCGCGCTGTCGGAGCTGAAACGGCAGTACCGGTCGCTGGCGAAGCTGTACGCCGAGTGGACACTGGACGAGAGAAAGTTCTACTTCAGCCCCTTCGAGGTGAAGCTGGCCAGCCACATCCACGGCGAGAACTACCAGCAGGAGCGGTGTGAACTGGGGCGGCGGCAGCTCTCCGTCGGACCGGACGGTCGGGTCTACCCCTGTGTCCAGTTCGTGCAGGACTGCTCGGACGACGCCTTCGTGATCGGGGACGTCTGGTCCGGAGTCGATTCCGTGAAGCGAGACCGCATCGCCGACAGGGACGAGCCGCAGGAGGAAGCGTGCGGCCAATGCTCCATCGCGGACCGCTGCAACCACACCTGCGGCTGCCTGAACTGGCAGACCACCGGCAGCGTCTGCAAGGTCTCGCCGGTTCTCTGCGCCCACGAACGGACCCTCATGCCGATCGTCGATCGCCTCGGGGAGCGGCTCTACCGCAAGCGGTCTTCCCTCTTCATCCAGAAACACTACAACGCCATGTACCCGATCCTGTCCCTGATCGACGATCAGGACCATGACGGCGGCAGTGAGGAAGAAGCCCCGCGGTAGGAGTCGCCCGTCTCCGTCCGAATCCGGGCGAGGCGGCGCGCGCGAACTCAGTGAAGGTCGACCACGCGCTTCTGGATCTCCAGCGCGCGTGCCGGCGGTATCAGGAGCTGCCCCACGCGCGTGATGAAGTACTCCTTGACGGTCGCCCAGTCGTGCGGGCCCTCTCCCGGCAGCTTGGCTTCCCCCTCGGCGTCGTCGAAGTAGGTCAGAGCCCGCAGCAGGAGCGGCTCGTTGAGCTCCTGGCGAAAGACCTGACGCATCGCAGCCAGACATTCCGCAATGCCCAGCGAGTGTGTCTGGAGGGTCACGTAGAGATCGAAGAAATCGCGCCGGACGCCCCGGTCGAGGATCGCGTGGAGCTTGGTGGCCAGGATGCCTGTCGCCGTCAGGCGGCGATCCTCCACGAAAGGTACCAGCAGATCGAGGACGAACACCGAGACCTTGATGCCATCAAAACGCAAGTGCACCGTATCGTTGCCGCGCTCCGTAATCTCCACGGTTCCGCGCGCCTCGAGCTGCCGCAGGAAGTCGTCGAGGTTCTCGACACTCCGCACACCGAAGTCCACGTCGCGGCTCGGCCGGTAGGGACAGAAACAACGCACCGCATGTCCGCCGATCACGAACCAGTAGGGAAGGTCGTCGACAGCCTGTCCGAGCTGCGGCGGGATGACGGAGATAGGTCGGTGAACATCCATCTCAGATTCCTCTGACAGTTGCCACGGCCTCGATCAGACCACGGCTCCTCTGCCGGTAGCCGCGCAAGCGCAGCGCCTGATGGAGAGCCCGCCAAGGCAGCCCGGCGGCGAAGCTCATCGCTCCGAGGTCGCCGTAGTTGAAGCAGTAGAAGGCGACCTGCCGGGCCGGCACGTCACTCTCCGGTGTCAAGTTGTAGAGGGCGGATTGAACGGAACGTGGGAGAGACGCCACGCGGTACGTCGGTCCCGGGAGGGATGTCATCAGCTTGTAGACCGTGGCTCGCGATGGCGGCCGCAGTCCCTTGTCACGGCACTGCTGGTCGATCCGGGCCAGCAGATCCCTGGTCCGAGGCCGCTCCTGGCCGGACATGAGGTCCAGGACGCAAGCGAGCACCTCACGATCGAGACGTGAAACGCCTCGATCGGAGCGCCGCGCGCGAGGGAGAGCCTCTCCCAGCCGCTTCCGCGCCTGCTCCAGCGATTTTCCGAGGTCAAACATGGACATTGTGTGGTTAATTATAGACATATATGCAAATACATCAAGACGTCATGGTCTACCCTCTGAACACGACAGCCTCGTGCTACCTGCGAGTTCTTCGCGGCGCACGCGGGAATCGAAATCGAAATCGGGATCGATTGGACGCACCTTCCGAGTGGCGTGAAACCAATCGATTTCGATTTCGGTTCTTCGATGGCCCGCCGAGCAGGTCGGGAAGCCTTCCTTCGGTTGCTTCCCGCAGGACGTGACGGGGATCTACTTCCGCGCGGACCTGATTTTTCAGATCGAAAGCGTAACCTGGCGCGCAGATTGTCGTCCTGGTGACGCGGGATGCTTGTTTGCCGCTCGAGTCCGAACGAGAAAGACGCTGGAATCAGCCCGTGCACCCTGAAACCGAGCAGACGGTCCGCGAGACGCTTCGCTCCCGCTTCGGGTTCACCGGGTTCCGGGCCGGGCAGAGGGAGATCATCTCGGCGGTGCTCGCCGGGCGGGACGCCCTCGGTGTCATGCCGACCGGCGGCGGGAAGTCGCTCGGCTTCTGCCTGCCCGCCCTGCTCCTGGAGCAGCCCGTTCTGGTAGTTTCGCCGCTGATCGCGCTGATGAAGGACCAGGTGGATGGGCTGGCGGCGAAGCGGATCCCGGCCGGATACGTCAACTCCACCGTTCCTCCGTACGAGCAGGAGCGCCGGATCGAGGCGTTCCGGAACGGTTCGCTGAGGCTGCTGTTCGTGGCCCCGGAGCGATTCCGGTCGAGCCGGTTCCTGGAGGCGCTGGACGGCTTCCGGCCCGGTCTCTTCGCCGTCGACGAGGCCCACTGCATCAGCGAATGGGGACACGACTTCCGGCCCGACTACCTGAGGCTCCAGGAGGCGGCGGAGAGGGTCGGGCGGCCGCCGATCCTCGCCCTCACCGCAACCGCCACCAGACAGGTGCGGCAGCATATCTCGAAGAACCTCGGCTTGAAGGACCCGCTGATCGTGGTCGAGGGATTCGAGCGGAAGAACCTCGACTTCCTGGTGACCCGAACCATCTCCCGGGTGGACAAGTTCGCCCGCGCGGTGGCGGAGGTTCGCAAGCGGGAGCGCGGCATCGTCTACGCAGCCACCCGGAAGAACGTGGAGAAACTGGCGCTGGCCCTGCGGGACGCGGGGCTCAAGACCGGCTTCTACCACGCGGGGCTTGCGGACGGGGACCGGCGCGCCGTCCAGGAGCGGTTTCGTTCCGGCGAGTTGCCGGTGGTGGTCGCCACCAACGCCTTCGGGATGGGCATCGATCGGCCGGACCTGCGCTTCGTCATGCACCTCGACCTTCCGGGTTCGGTGGAGGCGTACACCCAGGAGGCGGGCCGCGCCGGGCGTGACGACAAGCCCGCGCGCTGCTCGCTGCTCTACCAGCCGGGCGACGCCAGGCTCCAGAGGTTCTTCATCGAAACCTCCTATCCACCGCCGGAGGTCATCCGGCAGACCCGGACCCTGATCCGCGACCAGGGTCCGCAGGCGACGATCAGCGAGTTGCATCTGGCCGCATGGGTGACCAGCGCTTCCCATCCGCGGGCGGTCGATTCGGCGCTGCGCATCCTGAGCGAGCATGGGGTTGTCGCCAGGAGCCTCGGCTGGGAGGCGGGCACCCGGATGGTGCGGTTCCTGGAGGATCGTCCCATCGACTACGAGCTGCTCCGGGCCCGCGCCGAGCGCGACTTCGAGCGACTCCGGCACATCGTTGAGTACGCGGAGCAGGCCCGCTGCCATCGCGCGTATCTGGTCAACTACTTCGCGGGAGAAGGAACCGCGGCCCCGTGCGGATCGTGCGCGGCCTGCCGGGCCGCCACCGCAAGACGTCCTGTCTCGGACGCGGAGGCGGAGGCAGTCCACAAGCTGCTGGAACTGCTGCGAACATTGAGCGGTCGCTATGGAAAGCGGAAACTCCTGGGCATCCTGGCCGGCTCCCGGACCAAGGACCTGCTGGCCGGCCAGCTCGACCAGCACCGCTGCTACGGGAGCCTCCGGCATCTCTCCATGCCGTTTCTCGATTCTCTGCTCGCCGAGTGCCTCGCGACCGGCCTGGCCCGCATCGAGGGGGGTGAGTATCCGGTGGTGGCGCTGACGAAGAAAGGGAGTGAGGTCCTTTCAGAGCGAAGTGCCCCGAGGCTCTCCTGCTTCGATCAGGCGCCCAAACCGAAGGGAAAGGCCCGGGAAGTCGAGCAGGAGGGTGAATGCGATCCGGAACTGCTCGCGAGGCTTAGGAGCTGGCGCGCCGGCCAGGCCGAGCAGGAGGGGGTCCCGCTCTATCGCGTCCTCAGCAACCGGACGTTGGAGGACGTCGTGAGGAGGATGCCCGCGACCGGGGAGGAGCTGCTGGAGGCCAGCGGGATCGGCCCCGCCAAGCTGGCGAAGTACGGGGCCGAGATCCTGGGGATCGTGGGACGGGGCTGACCTCACCAAGAAAAAAGAGAGCGGGTGAGCACGCCCACATGCTCACCCGCGGCTTTGCGCTTTCTAGGGTCCCCGGCCGGTCTGGAAACCTACTTCAGGGATTGGAGGAAGGAAATTGAGGCATGAACTCGAATGCCGGATTCCCTTTGAAAGCCATCATCTCTGTAGCCGACTATCGGTTCGAGATTGCAGTCTCCGCACCTGAATCCCAAAAAAGAGCGCGGACAGTCGTGCCCGTTCTTGTTGAAAATGGAACATCTGTTTCCTGGCAGGGTCGGCGGGAGATCCAAATACCAGACAAAAGCCGGCCTGTGGCGTCCGGAAGAGGGGATTCACCACAGAGGGCACAGCGCGGCGGAGCCGCGCTGTGCCCGCTGTGGTGAAAAGGAACCCGCATGCGGCCGAGCAAACGCGATGGCCGCTCCGTCTTCGCGCCAGCAACTCACGCGATCTTCCCGCGCGGATCACTGGAGCCCGCGTTCTGCAGACCTGTCCTGCTATATTCACCAGCCCACTCTGGCCCGGCGCATCCAGGCGACGTTTTCTGACGATCGGAACCATGGCATACTCGGAACAGGCAGACAGCGAATCCTGGCGGGTCTTCCGCATCATGGCGGAGTTCGTCGAGGCCCTGGAACTCCTGGGGGATATCAATCCGGGAGTCTCCATCTTCGGCTCGGCCAGGACCAAGGAATCGAGTCCGTACTACAAGATGGCCCGGGAACTGGCGGCACGTCTTTCCAAGGCGGGCTTCTCGATCATCACCGGCGGCGGACCGGGGATCATGGAGGCGGCCAACCGGGGGGCCAAGGAGGCCGGCGGGAACTCCATCGGCCTGAACATCCGGCTGCCGATGGAACAGGCCCCGAACCCGTACCAGGACATCTCCATGGAGTTCCGGTACTTCTTCACGCGCAAGTTCATGTTCGTGAAGTGTGCCACCGCCTACGTCATCTTCCCCGGGGGCTTCGGGACCCTGGACGAGCTGTTCGAAGCGTTGACTCTCATCCAGACCGACAAGATCAAGCTCTTCCCGGTGGTGCTGATCGGCAGCAAGTACTGGGGCGGCCTGCTCCGCTGGATCCGAGACACCATGATTCCCGCCGGAACCGTGTCCGCCGAGGATCTGGATCTGCTCTATCTCACCGACGACCTGGACGAGGCGACGGAGATCGTCACCAACTCGTTTGATGAAAAGACCTTCCTGACCCACGGGATGCGCCATCACCTGCTCGGGCAGTGACGCGGGTTTCTCTTGATGGCGGCGCACAATCCTTTTCACCTGATCTCCCGCGACGGGCGGGCGCGCAGAGGGCGTCTGACCCTTCCCCATGGCACCGTGGAGACGCCCGCGTTCATGCCGGTTGGCACCGCGGCGACCGTCAAGGCCACCCTGCCGCGCGATGTCCGGGAGGCCGGATCGGAAATCGTGCTGGCCAACACCTACCACTTGACCATCCAGCCGGGCGAGGAGCTGATCCACAAGCTGGGAGGTCTGCATGCCTTCATGGGCTGGGATGGACCGATCCTGACCGACAGCGGGGGGTTTCAGGTCTTCTCGCTTCCGGGGCGCGTCATCGATGAGCAGGGAGTCCGCTTCCGCTTCGAGGTCTCGGGCGAGCAGGTGCTGCTCTCCCCGGAACGGGCCATGGAGATCCAGCAGAAGCTCGGCGCCGACATCGTCATGGCGTTCGATGAGTGCATCCCGTTTCCGGCGGAGCACGACTATGCGGCCCGCTCGGTCGATCGTACGTTGCGCTGGGCCGAGCGCTGCCTGTCCTGCCTTGGCGGAGCCGACCAGAGCCTCTTCGGCATCATCCAGGGAGGCGTGTTCGAGGATCTGCGCCAGAGGTGCGCGGAGGCCCTGTCGGCCATGCCGTTCCATGGACTGGCGATCGGAGGGGTCTCGGTGGGCGAAGGGCTCGACAACCTGAAGAAGGTGGTCGACTTCACCGAGCGGCACATGCCGGAGGAGCGCGCCCGCTATCTGATGGGCGTGGGATTGCCGGAGGATATCCTCGAGTCAGTCGCCCGGGGGATGGACATGTTCGATTGCGTGATCCCGACCCGCTACGGACGGGGCGGTACGCTGTTCACGGTCCGCGGCCGGATCCGGATCGAACACAAGAACTACCGGAGGGACGGCTATCCGATCGACCGTTCCTGCGATTGCTATGCCTGCCGGAACTTCAGCAGGGCGTACATCCGGCATCTGTTCCAGACGCGGGAGTTCCTGGGGACCATGCTGGCATCGATCCACAACATCCGCTTCTACCAGCGTCTGATGTCGGACACCCGGAAAGCGATCGAGGAGGGGAGATTCGTGGAATGGAAGGGATCGTTCCTGGAGCGGTACGGGGCGGAGCGGCGCTGACCCGACCGCAAGGCGCGGGTCTGGGCTAGTTCCTGAACTTACTCTTCCGCTTGCGAACCAGATTGCCACAACAGGGGCGCTTGCCATGGTTCGCCTTCTTGATCTTGCGCTTGTTCTTGGCCATGACTGTCTCGTTCCTGTCTCGGGACCTGGCGAACCGGACTCCCAACACCCCGGGGTCTCTCCGATTCTCAAACGGGGCAGTTTAGACCCCCGCGGACGGAAAAGAAAGACCTGACCGTTTCCAGGGCGAGAGGCATCGCTAGAATCCCCGAGATGAGGTACGGCGAGCTCAGGGAGGACCCCTCGGGTGCTGGCATGGATCGCCGGAGATTCCTGCACGCCGTGACCGGACTGGCGGCGGCGGGAGCGCTCTCCAGGTGCTCCTCGGTCCCACGGCCTCCCCCCGAACGGCAGCGCATCGTTCTGGTCCGCTTTGGCGGCGGCGTTCGCCATCAGGATCTGTTCGGGGATCGCAAACGATGTCTGGCCCCCCACTTGAGGCATCTGGCCGAGTCCGGGGCCTTCTATCCAGAACTCTGGAACGACCACCTCACGCGGCATGACGCCGCGAACCTCTACCTGCTGACAGGGCAGTACGGCGCTCGTCTGGGCTCGAACGCCGAAGGCCCGAAGAATGTCGAGGAGCTCTCCGCGGTCCCCACTCTCTTCGAGAGGTATCGCAAGGCCTGGAACCGCCCGCTGAGCAAGGTGCTGGCGGCGGGCGTACCGGACTGCTCCAACGCGGAGGAGTTTGGCGAGCCGTACCGGGCGATGACGTTCGCGCCGGAGGGGGCGTCCGACAGCCCCTCCTTCTCCGGGGACGAGTCGCTCGGGCCCTGCGCTCATCGGATCCTTGGCAACGAGCGGCTGCTGAGAATCGTCGGCTCCATTCCTCCCGGCACGGTGCCGAAGTCGGAGGACGCGCGGCGGGGATTCCTCCTCGCCGCGACCAGGAGCGACCTGGAGAGCCACCCGCTGGCAATCGGGGAACTGACGCCGGCCGTCGCCGAAGCCCTCACGGGCCGCCTTCTGGCCGGCCGTCCGTTCATCGCCGCGGACGAGGCGGACGACTGGCTGACATCGCTCACCCTGGAAGCGCTGGTCCGGCTCCGGCCGGAGCTGGTCATGATCGCCTTCTCCACGCCTGACCTGGCCCATCGCGGAGCCTGGCGGTCGTACGAAGCCGCCGTCCGGCAGGTCGACCTCCAGCTCTCCAGGCTGACCCGCTTCCTGAGCACGAACCCCTACTACCGGAGCCGAACCACCCTGCTGATCACCACCGACTGTGGTAGGGGGGCGGAGCAGTTCGATGAGCACATGGTGCCGTTCGACGATCCCTCTCACCGGCATCTGTTCCTGCTGGCCACTGGCGTGGGACAGCGCTCCCCGATCGTCATCGAGGAAAGGCGGCAGCAGGTGGATGTTGCCGCGTCGATCGCCACCATGCTCGAGTTCGACCTGGACGGGGCGGCGGACGGCGTGCCGCTGCTCGAGGTGGTCTCGTGACGGCTTCCTGGACACTCCTCTCACTACTTCTGGTACTGCACTCCGGTCAGGAATCGGAGCAGCAGGAACCGCCCAAGTCCCTGCGGGGAATTCCGGATGCTCTCGTGAACGAGGCGGACGAGCGACCGATTGCCGAGGTCCGCAGACTCTTCCTGCTGCCACTTCTGGAAAAGGAGATTCTGGCGCTGGCGCGCGAGGAATCGTTGCTGAAGGAAGACGACGAGCCGGAGCGGCGCAAGGGGATCGAGGAGGCTCGAGGGGAGATCGACCGGCTCCTGAGGGGGCTGTCACGGGAGCCGAATCCGTCCACCTACTCCGACCGGACCCTGCCCCTGATCGACCTCTATCTCTACCAGTTCGCCCAGGATCATCTCCGCTTCGACCCGATCGACATCAGCCTCTTCCTTGCCTGGGACGAGGCGAACCAGCGGTTTCTGGAGTCTTCCGCCCCGGAGGATCGGGAAGTGGCGGCTCGCCTGCGCAAGCAGGCCCTGGAGTCATGGCCCACCGCGCCGGCCCTGTTCGACCTGATCGGCGCCCTGGCGAAGGGGCCGCTCAGTGACGCGGAACGCCGGAGCGTGGTGGGGAAACTGAGCGTGGAGTATCCGCATACCTACTTCCCCGCGGCGGAACTTCTCGCCCGGGCCGGATCGGGTGGCGCGGAGACGGGCGGCGCGTCTGGAGGGTACACCCCGGATCCCACGCTTCCCCGGCTCGACGGCGCCGAGCATCCCGCCGGAATCGTGGAGAGCCTCTCCCGGCTCTACGAGGAAGTGTCAGGATAACTGGCTCGCGCGGTCAGTCCTCGCCGAACAGGACGAGCAACTTCTCCATGCACTCGATGGCGGCCACCTGGCGTTTCTCCAGCACGACAATCCGCTCCGCCAGGCTGCCGACCACTGGCGGCAGGATCGCCTCCCGGGCGTAGTTCTCGATCATGGTCAGGATCTCCGCCCTCTCCGGATTGGGCGGCTTGTGGAAGCGGTAGTGGAACTTCTTGTCCAGGATCCCCTCGACGATGCGGTTCGCCTCCTTGACAACGTCTTCGTGCCTCTCGGAGTTGTGCTCGATCAGGTAGCACTCTTTCTTGTACTCGTGCAGGGCTTCCTGGACACGAGACCGCTCCACTCGGTGCATGGCGTTTTCTCACTGTTTGTTGGCTCGGGGAATCCATGATACATGGACGGTCGGGTTTTCGACAAAGAACGCCCCGGATTCTCGTCCACGAGGCGGCAGAGAGTCCCCAGAACCGGCCGACCGGCCGAGGCGAACCCGCCGTCCTTCTCTGGCGTTGAAAACCCTTTGGATCAGCGAGATTGGAGCAGGGACCGGATCCGCTCCAGGAGTTCGCTCAGGTGGTCGCATTCCATCTGGACAATGCGCAAGAACCCCTGGCGGCTGCGGTGGCTTTCCGTGGTCACGGAATCGAGCCTGGAGGCGAGCGGCGCATTGCTCTCCTCGGAGGGGTGGGTCCGCATCGCTTCCAGAATCGGATCCTCGACACGGTCCATGCCCTGGAGCTGGGAAATCGCCTGTTCCAGGGAGCTTCGGGCTCTCTTGAATGCGGAGATATCCTTGCAAATGCGGAGCAGCCCGACGATCCGTCCCATGCGGTCCGACATCGGGACCAGGGTGTAGATCAGAGACACCTGCCCACCCTGCTTGCACTGGATCTTCACCACGCTGTTCCGCACGACGATCCCGGAAACGGCGTCCTGGGAGTTCAGGGAATCGATCTCCCGGTGCTTGGCGGTGAAGAGAAACGCGATATTCTTCCCGATGACCTCGTGGGCGGTGTAGCCCGTCAGCCGCTCCGCCCCGCCATTCCAGGACAGGATCAGACTGTCCCGGCTGGTGGTGATCAACGCGTCTTCCAGGCGGGCCTGCGGCGCGCCCCCTTCGGGTGTGTCGACCCTTTCCAGAACAGCCTGTGCCAATTCTCTCATGCCGCACCTGTATCGGCAGACAGGGGGCGGCTGCTTGCCGAAAATCAGCGGGAAAGTAGGGCCAGGACCCTCGCGGGGGCTCGCCCCGCATTGGAAAGGCGGAGCGGAGACACAATCAGCGTGGCTCCCAGTGGAGGGAGTCGGTCGAGCCCCCGCAGGTTCTCGATGGCGTACTTTCCGGCAGCGAAAAGCGCCCTGTGCGCGTCCAGATTGCTGTTCAGGCCCAGGTCGACGGAAGGCGTATCGACACCGATGGCCCGGATGTTCCGCTCCCGGAGCAGAAATCGAACCGCATCCTCGCTGAATCCCGGGAAGTGCAGCTCGCCCTCGGCATCCTGGTTCAGGTAAACCTCCGGCTGATCGTAGAAGGCATCCCACCCGGAGAGCATCAGCACGATCGCTCCGCCTGGCAGCGATCCGTGTTCCTGTTCAAACTGGCGGAGTTCCCGCTCGCCGATCGAGACGTCCGGATCGCCCGCTGCCAGTTGTGGCCGCAGATCAATGACCACCGCCGGGCCGATCAGATCGCCCGGATCGAGGCTGTCGATGGTCCTGCCGGTCGCGTCGAGCAGGGCGGGAGCATCGACGGTGGTTCCGGTCCGGGTGGAGACCGCGAGGTGGGCCGCGATCTGCTGGGAATGGGCCCAAGATGCCCCCTGTTCCTTGTCGTCAGGGACTCCCCCAAGGAACAGGGGCTGGGACAGGTCAACGACCCGCCCGGAGGCGGGCAGCGGAGGCGCAGCGACGAGGCGCGGCCCGGGCCCAGGAGCGCCGCTCCCGGACCCGGGAGCATCAAAGTGGCAGCCGCCGGCAAGCAGAACCGCGAGGATCACACTCGCATTCCTGCTCGACACTGTACCCCCCCGCCCGCTAGCGACGGCCACCCCGGCCGCCACGCCCGCCACGCCCGCCGCGGCGACCGCCGTTCGACTCCCGGTAGCGCTCTGGCCGAGGCTCATCTCGTCCCTCAGGGCGACGGCTCCTGCTGCCGTCTTCAGGTTCGGCGTCGTTGATCGGAGCTTCCGGGTCATCCCGATCCTGGCGCGTGGAGCGACCGCGCCCGCCGCTATCCTCGCGCGGGGGACGATCCTCGCGCGCCGGACGATCCTCGCGCGCCGGACGATCCTCGCGCGCCGGACGATCCTCGCGCGCCGGACGATGATCCGACTCGAACCGGCCTCTGCCCGAACGCGATCCCCTGTCGTCAGGGATCGGTCGCTCGGAGCGCTCCTCCTGGTCACCACGGCCCCGGCGGCCACCTCGGCCTTCGTTCGCTCGCCCGCCCCGGTCGTCGCGATCGACTCGGTCCCGGCGATTGCCACGGTCGTCCCGGTCGATCGGGTCACGGCGGTTGCCACGGTCATCCCGGTCGATCGGGTCACGGCGACCACCTCGGACATCCCGCTCGTCCCGGTCCCGACGGTTGCCCCGGTCGTCCCGGTCATCCGGGTCTCGACGGCTCGCGTCGGCCCCGCGGACATCCCGGTCCTGCCGGTTGCCCCGGTCATCCCGGTCCCGTCCTCGACCCCCTTCCGTCCGGCCCTCACGGTCAGGCCGATCGCCACGGGCAGGCCGATCCTCGCGGGCAGGCCGATCCTCGCGGGCAGGCCGATCCTCGCGGGCAGGCCGATCGCCACGGGCAGGCCGATCCTCGCGGACAGGCCGATCCTCGCGGACAGGCCGATCCTCGCGGACAGGCCGATCGCCACGGGCAGGCCGATCCTCGCGGACAGGCCGATCCTCGCGGGCAGGCCGATCCTCGCGGGCAGGCCGATCCTCGCGGGCAGGCCGATCCTCGCG
>JAZDLC010000318.1:0-2926 GCA_043802345.1 Planctomycetota bacterium
TCCGCCAGCTTCTTGTTCTTCTCGTCGTCCCCCAGTTTCGCCGCCGCCTCGCTCAGAGCTCCGACTCTCAGGTCGCTCAACATGGCGATCACCGGGGCAAACAGCGGCCCGGCGATCGAACCCGGATAGCCGAACCGCCACAGGATGTGATCAACGCCCCCTTCCATGGCGGAACCCTCCACCAGCGAAGAGAAGGCCAGATCCTCGTCCTCGTCCCGGCTCTTGTCGTCTTCCAGCGCCTCGAGGTTGAAGTGCTGATCTTCGAGGGCATGCATCAGCTCGTGCGGCAGGACCAGGGCCGTGTCCGCATCGAACTCATCATCGGAGTCCCTCTTGTCCCCTTCCTCCTTGACCACGGTGAAGAACTCCTTCTTCTCGGGGTCGTAGTAGCCGCCGACGTTGTCCTTCATGAACTCGACGAGGAACGGCTTCAAGTCCAGGTCTTCCGGGATCAGGCCGAACGCCCGGTAGGCCCGCTCCAGACCGGCCCCCTCGGTCTGCCAGTCCTCCTCGATCTCCTGCTCCATCACTTCCCGGACCTGGTCCTTGGTCTTCTCGGCCACCGGAATCCCGGAGGTCGGCGCGAGATCGCGAATCTGGGCCACTGCCACCGCGACCCGGTCCGCTTGCTCCTGCAGATTGAGGTCGTCGATCGGTTCGGGGGGGAGAAACGAGCAGGCGGTCAGCAGGCAGAGTGGGATCAGGATTGTGGTCTTCATGGAGGCGGATTCTAGGCGGTCAGCGCCGGAATAGGAGCAAGCTGAAAGAAGGAAAGCGGATCCTACTGAATCCCGATCTCCAACGCGTTCGTCGCGCATTTGCCGCCCGGAGCTCCCGCGTCCAGAACCCATGCCTGCAATCGCAGGGTCGCCGCCGGGGCGCCGGCCGAAAGGGTGACCGGCAGATCAAACGTGCCGTTCCCCGGACCCGTGCCGAGAAGCGGCAGGGCCGGTCTCAGGGGGAGCATGCCTCCCACCAGGAGGGTGCACGGTCCGATCGGGACGCTCGCGGCCTGCTGGCCGAGCACGAGCAGGGCGGTGGCGCCGCCGAGCCCGCCGGTGAGCAACAGGTGGAACGTCTCTCCGGGTGAGGGACAGCCCGTCAGCTCGAGGGCGGGGACGAAGTTCCCCGATCCGGCGCAACCCAGGCCGTACGGAGTGGTGCCGCCGGCGCAGGAGTCCGGGTTGAAGTCCCAGATGCCGCGCCCGTAGGTGCCGAACCGGAGCGTGCCGGAGCCGCCGACCACGGCCTCCACCGACCAGTAGGAGGTCAGCGGGGCGGTGTTCGACATGATGTTGCTCCAGTTCCCGGCCTGCCGATCGTAGCGGAAGGCTCCCGCGTCGGTGGCGGCGTAGAGATCGCCGCTGCCGTCCAGGGCATAGGCCAGGTCCAGGGTCTGGGTCTGCGGCAACCCAGGTGTCAGCGGCTGCCAGGTCTGGCCGCCGTCGAGGGTGCGGATCACACCTGATGCGGAGTAGCCGGAGCCGCCGACGGCGCATTCCAGTTCGTCCGTGGGATGAACCGCGATGGCGTTGCCGTAGAAGTAGTGCTGGTAGGGAGCGCCGCCGGTGGGGTTGCTCCAGTTCACGCCGTGGTCGGTGGAGTAGAAGAGGAGTGCGGCGTCGGTCACCGCGTAGGCCCGCTGCGGATTGGTGGGGGCGAAGGCCAGCGCGGTCAGGTAGTGCCCGCCGCCGGTGGTGAAGTCCTGGGTGGAGTGCACGCTGGCGTTCCAGTACGGGCCCGAACTCCTGAGGTAGCGAGTCAGGCGATCCCCGCAGAAGAAGAAGGCCGCCGAATCGAGCGGATCGGCCACCACCATCGGCAGCCAGTCATGCTGGGAGCCGGCCGGGAAATCGACGAACGGATAAAGCAGGGCCGGATTGTTCTCCCCCTCCTGCACCAGGATGAAGCCCGGATAGGTGGAATAGACCAGATCGTGCGTGCCGTTCGAGGAAGTCAGATGGCCGTAGTCACCGCTGATCAACTGGTCGAACGGAGTGGAAGGGCCGTCCGGAACCGGCGGTTGGAGAGTCCCTCGCTGGTACCCCTGGTCCTGGGAGCCGGCCAGGATCAGGTTCGGATTGTTCGACGAGGTGTACGTCGAGTAGTACTGGCTCACACCCAGACCGTTGAGGGAGAGGTTGTTGACGGTAGTCACCTGGTCCGTGCTCTCGTACAGGCCGCCGTCGGTGCAGATGTACCAGCGTTCCTGGTAGGGGTAGAGCGGCTCCCGCCAGCAGTAGATCCCCATGATGTCGGCGTGGAGCTTGTGGGCCGGATTCCCGTAGTAGGCACCCCAGTTGTTTACCTTGGAGAAAGTCGCGCCGCCGGTGGTCGAGCGGAACGTTTCCACGCCTCCGTACAGGACCAGATTCGGATCGGAGATCGAGGCGCAGAGCGGCCCCCAGTAATCACTCAGCGTCTTTCGCAGCTGGAACGACGCGCCGCCGTCCGTGGAGCGGTAGAGTAGATTCTGTCCACCGGAGACCATGGCAGCGTACAAGGTGGGGGACCCCGCCTCCGATCCGGTCAGAACCCCCTTGGTCGCGGCGCTGTCAACGGTCGACAGTGTCGTGAAGGTGAAGCCGCCGTCTGTCGAGACTCGGAGTTCCTTCTTGTAGAGCAGGTAGAGGGTATTGGCGGCTCCCGGCCCGACCCTCGGTACCCAGAGGAATCCATTCCAGCCGACCACCTCGTAGAATCGCATGTCGAACGACAGGCCGCCGTCCGTGGAGGCGTAGATCGCACCGCCCACCGATTCCCTGCCGTAGAAGACCACGGTGCGCGACGCATCCTGCAGCTTGCCGACGCCGCGGATGCTGCTCACGCGGGAGACTCCAGCAGGCGTGTCCCAGCTCAGTCCGTCATCCCGGGAAACACGCACCGAGCCGCCGTCGGTGAAGCTGATGATGATGTCCGGATCCTG
>JAZDLC010000319.1:0-4880 GCA_043802345.1 Planctomycetota bacterium
GCCGACGCGGCCTTCCAGGACATCTGGCCATTCGTGGGCCATCCAGATCCCGCGCTGCGACGCTCGGCGATCTTCTCCATGGCGCTGCTCGAGAGCGACCGGGCCGCGCCCGTGCTGCTCTCCCTGCTGAACAACACCAGCAAGGCCGACAACGTCTCCTGCGCGATGGCCGCCATCTCGCTCGGCTATCTCTCCGCGCCCCAGGCCGTGACCAGGTTGATGCAAATTGCGGCAGGGGAGGCCGACCTGGAGTTGCGCCGCGCGGCGGTCGTCGCTCTCGGTCTGTTTTCCTCCTCGCAGCGGGAGATCGTGGTGTTCCTGCTGGAGCAACTCGACCGCCGCTCCGTGCCGGAAGAGGTGCGAACCGCTATTCCGATCGCGCTCGCCAGGCTGGGGGATGACGCCGCCCCGGCGGTTCCCGCGCTGCGGAAGCTGGTCCACGGGACACGCACGCGCGAGGCGCTCCGCCGCTCCTCGGTGATCGCCCTGGGACGCCTGGCGCCCCCGGATGACATCGACTCCATGGAGACGCTGATTCGGACCGTTCTCGCCGACTCGGATGGCGTGGCGCGCGGCCTCGCCCTCATCTCGATCGGCGAGATCGCCGCGAGAGGCAACCCCTCGGACGGACTCTCCGCCGAGGCGAGAGAGCGGGGCAACCAGCTCCTCTGCCGGGTCGTGGCGGGTGAGGCCGCGCGCGAGAATCGAGCCTGGGCCTGCCTGGCCGGGGCGCGAAGCCACCGTGAGGGCGGCTGCCCTCCGGCAGAGTGCGAGGCCCTCGCCACTGACCTGCTGAAGATCATCCACTACTCCAAAGAATCGTCCCTGCGCGCGGCCGCTGTTCTGGCCCTCGGAATCCTGGACGCCCAACCGGCCGCGGACACGCTCCTCTCCGTCCTCCAGGACCGGGAGGCGCCGCTCGAGGCCAGCTTCGCCGCCCTGGCCCTGGGACTTCTCGGGGACAAAAAAGACCTCGGCCCGATCCGCAGCCTCGTCTCGAGGAGTTCCGACCCGGACGGGCGGGATCGCGCCGTCACGGGGCTGGCCCTGATTTCCAGGGAGGATGCGGGAGACCTTCTCGTGCGCATGCTCAGCCAGACCACGACAACAGCGGAGACCGTCTGGGCGGCCCGCACCCTGGGGCAGGTCGGCACTCCCAGCTCCATTCCCCATCTGGTCCGCCTGGCCGCCGACAAGGAGTCGCCGAGCCTTTCCCGCGCCTTCGCGTTGGTTGGCCTGGGACGACTGCTCGAACCGACACGGCTCCCGTGGAACGTCCGGTTGGCGACCGGCGCGAACTATCTCTCGCTGGGCCAGGCGGAGACGGCGCTGCTGGACATCTATTGAGGGCGCAGCCTGAACTGCGGCTGATCCCTTGACCTCTCCGCAACCCATGTGCGATAAGGGTGAGTTTGGACCGCCAGGGTCTTTTCCCCGTCTTGCAGGAGGCTCGTACCGTGACTGCGCCCGCCGAGACCATGGAATTCCAGGCCGAAACGCGCCAGCTTCTCGACCTGATGATTCACTCGCTCTACCAGCACAAGGAGATCTTCCTGAGGGAACTGATCTCGAACGCCAGCGACGCGCTCGACAAGGTTCACTTCCTGTCACTCACCGATTCGAGCCTGCTGGAGGGGGAAGAAAAGCTCAGCATCCGGATCGACGTCGACCCGAAGAAGAAGCTGCTCTTCGTGAGCGACAGCGGCATCGGCATGAACCGGGACGACCTGGTGGCGAACCTGGGCACCATTGCCCGCTCGGGAACCCAGGAGTTCCTGAAGGCGCTGGAGAAGGCCAAGGGCGAGGCGGGCGACCTGCCGGAGATGATCGGGCAGTTCGGCGTCGGGTTCTACTCCAGCTTCATGGTCGCTGACGAGGTGGTGGTGGAAACCCGCAAGGCGGGCGAATCCCAGGGGTACCGCTGGAGTTCGAGGGCGGACGGAAGCTACACCATCGAGGAGATGGACCGGGAGCAGCGCGGCACCACCGTCAAGCTGCACCTCAAGAAGAAGGGCCTCGACGAGCAGGACTTCGCCGACTACGCCTCCGAGTACGCCATCCGCAGTGTGGTGAAGAAGTACTCCGACTTCGTCACCTATCCGATCGAGATGGAGGTGGAACGAGAGGAAGGCGAGGGAGACGCGAAGAGGAAGGTCCTCAAGATCGAGGTCCTGAATTCGATGAAGCCGCTCTGGACAAGGTCCCCGTCCGAGGTGACCGATGACGAGCACAGCGAGTTCTATCGCCACCTCACCCACGACTGGGAAGTTCCGGCGGCGCGAGTTCATTTCCGCGCCGAGGGAGCGCTCGAGTATGACGCGCTCCTCTATGTCCCCTCCCACCCGCCACTCAGCCTCTTCGAGCCACAGCAACACAAGTCGCGCATCGCTCTCTACGTGAAGCGGGTCTTCATCATGGCCGACTGCGAGGAGCTGCTGCCGCCCTGGCTCCGCTTCACGAAGGGTCTGGTCGACTCCAGCGACATGCCGCTCAACGTCTCCCGGGAGACGCTGCAGCACGCGAGGCAGATCGTCCCGATCCGGAAGAAGCTGACCTCCAAGATCCTCGAAAAGTTCAAGAAGATGATGGAGGATGACCGGGAGGCCTACGAAGGCATCTGGAAGAACTTCGGCCCGGTTTTGAAGGAGGGCATCTACTTCGAGGAGGAGGCAGACAAGTTCCGGGTCGCCGAGATCGCGCTCTTCCAGTCCACCCGGGGCGGCGGGCTGATCTCGCTGGACGAGTACATCGAGAAGATGCCGTTCAAGCAGAAGGAGATCTACTTCATCGCCGGTCAGGATCGGAAGTCGCTCGAGGCATCGCCCCATCTGGAGGCGTTCAGGAAGAACGGGTACGAGGTCCTGCTGCTCACCGACCCGGTGGACGAGTTCGCCATGTCGCGGTTGACCGAGTTCGACAACCACAAGATCAAGTCCGTGGAAAGAGGTCAGATCGATCTGGAGGACGAGAAGGAGAAGAAGAAGCGGGAGAGCCAGGAGAAGGAGCAGAAGCCGTTGCTCGAGGCGGTCAAGAAGTCGCTGGGCGACCGGGTGGGCGAGGTGCGCTTCTCGAACCGCTTGACCGAGAGCGCCGCCGTGCTGGTTTCCGGCGAGAAGGACCTGACGCCGCACATGAAGCGGGTGCTCCGGGAAGCTCGCCAGGAGGTTCCGGACACGGTCAGGACCCTGGAACTGAATCCCGAGCACGCCCTCATCCAGAAGCTCACGAGCCTGCAGGAGAACGAGTCGCGCTTCGACGACTTCTGCCAGCTCCTCTACTGCCAGGCTCTCCTGGCCGAGGGGAGCCCGATCGAGGATCCGGCCCGGTTCAACCGGTTGGTGTCCGACCTGATGGTCTCCACGGACTGATCGGAGACCCGGTTCGCATTCCGTCCCTTCCAGGGCCGCCCGAACTAGCCTACGATGGAGCCCATGAGGTATCTCCGTCGACTGCTGCTGGTCCTGGTCGCACTGGTGTTGCTGCTCGCCCTCGCCCTGCACCTCTCCGCGGACAGGGTCTTTCGGCGGCAACTCGAGGCGCGTCTCGAGGCAACCTTCGCCACGGAGGTCCACCTCGATCAGGTCGAGGTGGACCTGTTCTCGGGAGAGCTCAGCGTGGAAGGGTTCGCCGTGGAGAACCCGGATGAGTTCGGCGCCCAGCCGATGCTCTCGGCGGAGAAATTCGAGGCGAAGATCCGGATCGGGTCGCTCTTCTCCTCTCCGCTGGTGATCGAGAAGGTGCTCCTGCACTCCCCCACCGTCCGGGTCGCCATGCTGGCGGACGGCCGGGTGAATCTGCATCAGGCGCTGCGTCCCCGGGAGTCCGACGATGAGAAGCCGGAGGCGAAGGGGAAGCGACTGGCCCTGTCTGTCGAGCTGCTGGAGGTCGTCGGCCTGGTTCTCGAATACGAGGATCAGAGCCCCGGAGGAGAGCCGGTGCGCGCCTCGCTGAAACAGTTCGACGCGCGGTTGTTCCAGCTCCTGCTCGGATCAGACGGCGACCTTCCCGTCGCCGACCTGCGAGTGACCTGTCAGCTGATCTCCGGCGACGCCCACGCTCCACTGATGATCAGCGCGTGCGCGCCGCCGCCTGGCGAAGACGGACTGCGGGACTTCCATGTCGATCTGTATGCCGCCGGCATCGACCTGGCTCCGTTCGAGGAGTACCTGACTCCGGCGGCCACGACGCTTCTGGGTGGCCGGTATCTCGATGTCGATCTCCGCTGCGACGCGAACGCGGGGGCGCTCGACGGCGTGCTCGGTCTTCGCTCCAGCAGCGGCGAGAACTACCGCCTCCCGATCCGGGGGACGGTCGGCGCGCCCCGGCTCACGGACGACGTGGGAGTACTGGCCGCCTTCTCGCTGCCCGAGCAGAAGCTCGGGCGGGTGTGGGGCGCGGTGAGAGGGGGTGGCCGGCGACTCGAAGCCGCCGCCGCGGACCAGACGGGACGGCTCGTCGGCGGGGCGCGGCGCGCGGCCGAAGGCCTGGGGCGGGCCGGCCTGGACCTGGCGGGCGGGGTCGGCCGGGCCGGAGAGGATCTGGTGGAAGGGGTGGAGCAGACGGGAAAAGACGTGGCGGGCGGCCTGAAGGATGTGGTCGTCGATCCCACCCGGGTTCCGGAGAAGGTGGTGGACACCGCGAAGGGAGTGGGCAGGCAGGGGGCGCGCCTGGTGAAAGGAGTCCTGGGAACCGGGAAGAAAATCGCCGAGAAGGTGGTGGACACGGCCGAGACGGGGACTGAAGAGGTCGCCGGCAGGAGCGGTAATCTGGCGAAGCGCCTGCTTTCCCTGCCGGAGATGATCAGCCAGGCGGAGAACGACGAGGACCGCGCCCGCCGCCGGAGCGAGGAGCGCGCTCGCTACCTGCAGGCGGCGCAGAGG
>JAZDLC010000320.1:0-8500 GCA_043802345.1 Planctomycetota bacterium
GGGCTGATCGGCGCGATCAATCTGGACACGGTGGGTCGGCTTCAGAAGAAGAAGCTCTCCATCATGGGCACCGGAACCGCCACCGAGTGGCAGCACATCTTCCGCGGCTGCGGCTTCGTCACCGGGGTGGAGTGCGCCAACATCGCCGGATCTTACGAAGGGTCCGACCAGAGGAGCTTCATCGAGAAGGGCATCCCGGCGGTGCAGATCTTCACGCAGGCCCATGAGGATTATCACCGCTCCACCGACACCATCGACAAGCTTGACCTGCCAGGCCTGGTGCGGGTGGCCACCTTCGTGAAGGAGGCGGTGGTCTACCTGGGTGAGCGGGAGGAACCGCTCACGATCACCATCTCTGGGAACGCCCGTCCGGACCGTCCTGCCGGCAAGGCCGAGGGCGGGCGGCGCGTCCAGTTCGGTTCGGTGCCCGACTTTGCCCACCCGGGCCCGGGCGTCCTGATCGAATCGGTGGTGAAGGACTCGCCCGCGGCAAAGGCCGGCATCGAACCGGGCGACCTTCTGGTCCAGATCGATGGCACCGAGATCGCCGACCTGCGCGCCTTCTCCGAACTGCTCGGCACTCTCCAGCCCGGCCAGACGGTAAAGGCAACTGTGGTCCGGAAGGAGAAGCGAGTCGTCATCGAGGTCACCGTCCAGGCCCGATAATCAGCCTGAGCGTTTGGTTTTTTTGGGGATAGCGGTGGATCAACGGCCCGCCTGGTCGGGGGAACGAGGCGGGAGGCGCTCATTCAGGAAGTCGAGGATGGGGGCTTGTACTCCCGGTCCCATCCCGGCCAGGATGCGGTGGTCGGCCGGTTCCAGGACGATGAGTTTCTTCGGTTCTCGCGCCGCCTTGAAGATCAAGTCGAGATCGCTCTGCGGTGCGCGCCAGTCGCCGCCTGCGCCGATCAACAGCAGGGGCGCGGGAGCCAGGTCGCCCGCATGCCGGTATGGATTGACATTCCGGCTGTCGACGCCGAGCACCTGACGAAAGACCCAGAGGGCGGGTGCGAACATCGGGCGCAATCGGCTCTGGGCGTAGCGGAGGGTTCTGGCCTCAAAGGTCTCCTCCATGCGGGCATACGGCGCGATCAGGACCACGGCGGCCAGCCTGGACAGCGCCGGCGCCGCCATCAGCCCGGCGGCTGCGCCCATGGAGAAGCCAACGTAGGCGGTCCTCCCCGGGCGCACTCCCCGGGATCCTTCCAGGAACCTCAGCGCAGCCTCCACATCGGGCCCCTCAATCGCCCCGATCCCGGTGAAGGTCCCGCCGCTGGCGCCGCTGCCCCGGAAGTCGAACAGAAGAGCGGCATACCCCGCCTCCAGCAGGGCGTAGGCGAGCGGGTCGCCGCTGCGTCTGCGATCCCGGTAGCCATGCCCGAACACCACCACCGGCCGGGTCACGAAATCGCCCATCAGGTCGCCCACCAGCAAGGTCCCATCGGACGAGTAGAACTCCACCCGCTCCATGCCGCCCGCCTGCAGCGCTGCCCTGACGAGCGGTTCCGGCGCCGGTTCGTCGCCGCGCCGGTGGTTCACCATGACGCTGAGAACCAGCAGCAACTCGGCGGCTCCCGCGAGGAGGAGCAACAGCGCCGCGAGCCGGAGGATGCGGATGGGCAGTGACCGTTTCAACGCGGTGGGCGCCTCCGTCCGCCGGAGGAATCGGTTCTCTCGCCCGGATCGAGAAACCGTATCGCCCCCTCGGAGCGTTGGCCGGCGGGGTCGGCGCCGGGCCAGAGGAGCGGCAGGCCGAGCCTTGCGGCCCGCTCGAGTCGATCTCGCTCCTCCACCTGCCGCAGTTCCTGCCCTCCGAGGATCCAGACGAAGACGGCGATGAACGTGAGGCTCATCAGGGAGGTCGCGTACAGCAGTGAGTAGACGCCGGCGGAAAGGGCGATCAGGCGTCCGATTCGCACCGAGATCCGGGTGGCCTCCAGGAACGGAATCCACCGGGCCAGCAGGGCCCGGAGAATGCGGCCGCCATCCAGCGGGAACGCGGGGATCAGGTTGAAGCAACCCATCATCAGGTTGATGAAGAGCAGAAACTCCAGCAGCGACCAATCTTCGAGATGCTGCGGAGTCAGCGAGAGGTCGCCTCCAGTGACAAGATGGACCGGGGCCAGCAGGAGAAGCAGCAGGAAGTTCACACACGGACCTGCCACCGCGATGCGAAACTCCGCGCCCGGGCTTCTGGGGAGCTGTGCCAACCGGGCAATGCCTCCCAGCGGCCAGAGGATGATGTCGTGAACCCGGATCCCGTGGGCCTTCGCCACCAGCGAGTGTCCCAGCTCATGGAGTAGCACGGTCGTGAAGAGCAACAGGAAGCGGTTGGCGAACCAGACGGCCTGGTCGATTCCCTCAACGTAGACGGTCTGCCCCAGCAGCAGACCGAACAGGAGCACGAAGATCACGTGGACCTTGATCGAGATCCCGAACAGCGATCCGATGCGGAAGGAGTAGTTCATCAGCGGGGCCGGATGCGGACAGTGATCGAGCTTGCCTGCTTCTTCTGGATCTCGACCAGGCCCTCATGCTCGAAGAGATACGGGTCCACGCCATCCGGGAGGCAGATCGAGACACGGTACGTTCCCTCGGGCAGCGCGGGAACCGAGAAACCTCCCTTGCCGTCGGTCCAGGTGCTGGCCCGAATCAGAGTCTCCCTGGAACGGACCAGGATGCGCGCTCTCGCGAGGGGGTTGCCGCTCTGGTCGAGAGCGAGGCCGGTCAGTTGACCGCCGACTCCGACTCCCAAGGCACCCAGGTCGGTGACATTGCCCTGCTTGACGCGCACGTCATCCGCCAGCGCGGCTCCCTGGTCGCTGACCAGGCGCAGCTTGTAGATCCCCTCTGGCAGGTGAGACAACCGGAAACGGCCGTCGGAATCGCTGACCGCCCTCTTGCCGTAGAGGGGTGACACCATCAGGAACTCCGTTCGCTCCTGATCAGGATCGAGGTCGTGTGGCATCAGCAGCACCGAGACGCCCGGCAACGGTTGCTCCTCGTCGTCCAACGCGCGTCCGATGACCGTTCCGCCCGGTGCCAGGCGCAGTCCGTTCAACTCCAGTTCCTCCCCGGGCTGGAGCTCGAACGGTTCCAGCAGGGTGGGGCAGGCCTCGGCGCAGGTCAGGGAAAGTTGATATCGCCCGGGCGGGAGGTCGTCGGCGAAGAAGCGGTCACCCTCCACGCGCGCCCTGACCAGCAACCGGCCCGGGCCTCCGGCGGCGTCCAATTCAAGCACTTCCACCGAGAGATCGCCCGGCGAACCGCCTACCGAGTCGGCGACCTGGCCGCGAACGCTGCCGTTCTGGACCAGGGTCAGGCGGATCGGCTCCTGGCCGGCGCCGGCGAGGATGACATCCGGCTGGGAATGGCGCTCCTTGGTGGCGGTCACCTGGTAGCTCCCCGGTCCCAGACCTTCCAGGAGGAACGCCCCGGAGCCGTCGGTGACCGCGCTCACCTGGTGGGAAGCAGGGCCCGCTGGAACGGACTGGGCGAGGACCATGGCCCCCGGCACCGGCTGTCCCCGGCTGTCGAACACCTCTCCTTGGACCTGACCGTTCGCCGGCGAGAGACTCAGCGAAAGCTCGATCTGGCTGAGATGTCTCGACGCGAGGAAGGAGCGCTGCACTTCGCTCGGCACGAAGCCGTCCGCCTCCGCGAAGACACGGAAAATGGCGAACCCCGCCCCCTCGATGCGGTACTGCCCGCGGCCGTCGGTGGTGGCCGCGAGCGGCGACGACTGCGCGGATCGCATCACTCCCGGCTGCGAGTTGTATGGAACCAGCGTGACCGTAGCTCCCTGGATCGGCGTCAGGTCGGCCCCGCTGCGGACGACTCCGCTCAATTCCAGCCCTGGCTCCAGGCGCAGGTCGCCCGCCTGCGTCGTCTCCCCGCAGATGAGTCCATACGGGCCGCAGGTCCGCAGCGCCTTGCCGCGCGCGCGGATCTCGAGCGCCACATTCGTGCCTGCGGGCAGATCCTGGAACAGGAAGGCGCCCGTTCCGGAGGTGAGGAGTTCGGGCCCCAGTGGCTGGCGCACGCCGATGAATCCGCCCGCGGCGGCCAGCAACGCGACAGTGACCCCGGACAGGGCTCGTCCGTCCTCGTCCAGGATGCGACCGCCCAGGCTGGCGCGCGCTCCCTTCTCCGCGCCCGCTCTGGACGAGGAATCAAGCTCCTCGATCCTCTCGGGCATGTTGTCCGCCGGGTCAGCCGCTGACGGAGGTTCCGTCCCGGAAGGGGCGGAGGAGGGGCGATCGCCGGTTGACAACTCGCCGGTATCGAATGGGACGGCGTCAATGTCCGCGCCTCCCGGCCGCGTCACCAACCAGACTGCCAGCGAAGCCACCGCAATGGCGACAACTGCGAGAAGCAGGTTCCGGTTCATGAACCGATCCTACCGTATTCCTCATGAGTCAGAAGAAACCGAACCCAGGCCTCCCTGGCCCGGCGCTGCTCCTCGTCGCCGCTCGCGCGCTGAAAGCCCATGTCCTCGCCGGTCAGCTCCCGCAGGCACTCGTCCGCCAGGAGTCTCGCCGGGGTGGATGGGAGGAACAGCCCTTTGACCAGTTGCGGCACCGCGCGAATTCCAGTGGAGAGAATGCGGCTCCGGATCAGGTCCAGGTCGGACCTGCGCGCCTGGGAGTCGATGCCGCGGAGCAGCACGGACACCTCGTCCGACATCTGCGTGTGCACGAAGGACGACCGGCGCAGGAAGAGAAGTGCGAAGCAGGTGTCGACCAGCGATCCTCCGGCAGGCAGCGCCTGGGGCCTGACGCGGTTCTTCCGTGCCCGCTCCCCTCTGGCGGCCCCCGCACGCGCGCGGGGGAGGGAGCGCGCCGACGACCAGGAGCCGTCCTCCGCCTGGACCGCGATCAGCCACTCGGCCCCCTCGCGGTACCAGTCAAGCTGGCCGCAGCTGTCGAGCTGAGCGTAGTGCCCGAACCGTTCCACGGAGTAGGCCGCGTAGTAGGGCCAGGGGGAGTCGGCGCAGGGGAAGGAGAGGTGGTGACCCAGCCAGCGCTCCGCGCGGCCCAGCCGGAGCCGGATTCGATGGGCGAGGGAACGGCCGGACGCTCCCGCGGCGACGAGATCGGCGCACATGGCCAGCGAGCCGGCGGCGCCTGCTGTCATGGAGATGTACGGTTGTGGGCGGTGGGTCGATGAGTAGCCAAAACCGCCGTTGCTCTTCTGCTCTTCCAGGAAGTGCTCGGCGGCCCGCTCGAACACCTTCGGGTCGACGGCATAGCCGAAGTCCACCGCGGCGCGCAGGGCCAGGATGGCGTACTGGCTGTTCGAGTTGTCCCACCATCCGTCCGGTGCGGCCCAGTGCGCCACGGCGTGCCGCCTCTGACGCCCGGTCTCCCCGGTGTGGCCCGCAGGGAGCGTGTACCCCCAGGCTCCGCCGTTCTCCTGCCGGAACTGTCCCGCCTCCAATCGCGCGATCAGCAGGGCGATGGTCGCTCCGTGGTCCTCCCGGTTGCCTGACATCAAGCCAAGCAGGGCCAGGGAAAGGGTGTACGTGTGACTGACCTCCCGGGAGATGGCGACGACCTGTTGCTCGAGGCGGAGCGCGAACGGGTCGTCCGGCGAAACGCCGCACATGAGCAGCGTGTAGTAGGCGAGACAGGTGGCCCCGCCCGGGTATTCCGGCTCGAACAGGCCGGCCTCCAACTGGTCCTCCTGGGCCCTGAGGCACGACACTCCCTGAAAAATCGCCTGGTTGACCCGATCCCGCAGGTCCAGGGTCTCCTCTTCTTCCGGCAGTGCGAAAGCGGGAACCACCGCCAGCAAGAGGAGTGGAAACAGGATCCGGATGTCGCGGAGCAGCTTCATGATGCCCACATGCATAGCGGGTCCGCGGTCAACAGGTAACTCCGTTCAGGACAGCCCGGTAGGCGTCGAGCGTGCCCTCGACCATGCTGTCGGTGGAGAATTTCTCCCGGACGAGCCGCCGGCCGGCCTCTCCCAGCCGTCTGGCGAGAGGCCGGTCCTCGAGCAACCGGAGAATGGCCATGGACAGGGCGTGGGGATCTCGCGCCGGCACCAGCAACCTGGTCACTCCGTCCACCACGGCTTCGGAGATGCCCCCGACATCTGAAGCGACCACGGGCCGGGCCAGGCCGAGGGCGTCGAGATTGGTCGTGTTCAGCCCTTCCATGAAGGATGGGGCCGCCACCACATCGAACAGTCTCAGGAAGGAGGGGGCGTCCTCCCGGAACCCCGGGAAGATAACCGTTCCTTCAGGCGCCCTGGCGCGCGCCCGCTGCTTCAGTTCCCCGGCCAGCTCTCCCGTGCCGACGAGGAAGAAACGGGTGGCCGGTCTGGCAGCGACAACCTCGGGAATCGCATCGATCAGCACCTCGAGTCCCTTGTGCCAGGCGAAGTGCGCCACGGCTCCCACGGTCTCCGCGCCTCTGACCAGGCCGAACTCCTCGCGCAGGGGGGCGGGGTCGGCGGTTTCCAGTCGGGTCAGATCGATGCCACTCCTGACCACGTGGATCTTCCGGGAAGGCACGCCGCCCTCGAGCAGCACCTCCCGCACGGCGTCCGAGATGGCCAGATACCGGTCCACCCCGAACCGGTACTTGATCCGGTTGAAGTGAAACCGGCCCTTCCGCACCTTGAAGTCGACTCTCCTCGAGACCACGCACCGGGTTTCTGGAGCAAGAGACGCGGCGAGCGCGGCCAGCGTGTGGGCGTGGGAGGTGTGTGCGTGGATGATCTGGAAGCGGCCGCTACGGAGCAGGCGGGCGATGCGCATCACGGCGACCGGATTCAGTTCGCCCCGCATCCCCACCTCGTGGGCGGTGAGTCCCGCCTTCCGGGAGCGGTGGACGAAGTCACACCCCGGATGGCCCACCACCTCCGCAACGTGCCCTCGGGCCTTCAGGCCCAGCGCCAGATAGAGGGCCTGCTGCTCGCCTCCTCTCCAGGTGCGCTCAGTATCCACATGCAGGGTGTGGATCGGGGTCTCCATGTGAAGGATGGTACCCTCTTCTCGCGCCGGTTGAATCGAGTTGTGATCTCCGTGGCGAGTCTTCATACTCTTCGGCGATGACGGTGCGCGGCGCGATCCGCCGGAGGGTCAGAGATCGAGGTCGAGCGAATCGAAGGACCGGGTGGGACCGGATTCCTGGTGGCGGGATCTGTCCGCGGCGAGGTTCGCGGAGGGCTTCTCGGCAGACTTCTCGAACGAGAGCCCGAGCAGGCCCGGATCATCAAGCGGAATCCTCGTCGCACGGTGTTCGAGCTGCCATCGCCGTTCGGCCCCCTGATCGTGAAGCATTTCCGGGTGGCTGGTCTGGCCGATGCGCTGAAGGGCCTGCTGGGGAGGGATCGGGCGCGGACGGAGTGGAATGTCGCCCGAGCCCTGCGGGAGGCGGGTCTGCCAGCTCCCGAGCCGCTGGTGGTGAGTGCTCGACGGGGAGCAGTCGGCTTCACCCTGCTCGCCGTCCGGGCGATCCCGGATGCGGTTCCGCTGGGGGGGTTTCTGGAGGCGCGCTTTTGCCCGGGGGATGGCCGGGGCGAGGAAAAACGCCCCTGGGTTCGCGCGGCCGTGCGGCTGCTGTCGCGACTGCACGAGGCCGGGTTCGAGCACCGGGACTATCACGGCGGCAATCTCCTGGTGTCCGGGGAGGGGGATCCGGAGAGTTCGCTGACGGTGATCGATCTGCATCGGGTGCGAATTGGCGTGCGCGTTGGCACGGGGCGCAGAATCTCGGCCCTCGCGGATCTGCTTCATACTCTGCGCTTTTCCCTCGATCCGGAGGAGACGCGCTTCGCTCTTCATGAGTACCTCGCGGCCGCGGGGGAGCGCACCGCGAGGATGGCGGCATGGGAGCGCCGGCTGAACTGCGCTCTTCTTGAGAGAGAGCGGCGCCGGATTCAGAGCCGGACGAAGCGCTGTGTTCGGGAGAGCTCGCTGTTCGAACCGGTGCGGCTGGGTGGCGTGCGGGGGTACAAGCGCCGGGATGTTCGCCTGGAGGAGCTGTTCGCCGCCGTGGAGTCGGCCCGCCAGGCGCTCCAGATCGGCGGGCCGGACGTCCGATCGCTGGCACGCCGATCTTCGGTGGCGGTGGCGGACTGCGGCGCGCGGCGGGTTGCCGTGAAGCTGTACGAGCAGGATGGCTTCCGGCGGGGCGCGCGCGGCCGGCTTGGCAAGGGGCGCGCCGGCAAGGCGTATGTCGCGGCGCATGGCCTGAAGGTGCGAGGTGTGCCGGTGCCGGAGGTGGTGGCCTGGCTCAGAACACCCGACCGGGCCTTCTGCGTGATGGAGGAAGTCCAGGAGGCGCAGCCGCTCTCGGTCCAGTCGTTCCGGCTGCTTCCCGGCGAGGAGCTGGGATCGGTCGCGGATCAGGCGGACCAGGCCGTTCTGCGTCTGCTCTGCTCGCTGTTCCGCTGCGGGGGACAGGTTCATGACCTCTCGCCGAAGAACATCCTGGTGCGGTGCGGGCCAGGCCTGGAGGCGGGGGCGGAGCTTTGCGATTTCGACGGT
>JAZDLC010000321.1:0-2445 GCA_043802345.1 Planctomycetota bacterium
TCCTGCCCCTGCGCCACCTGGTGGCGCGATCCGCCGCGGAGGGCCGGGAGACTTCGGAGCAGCAAATCACCCTGGCGCTGAACGGCCGGCCGGCGACCCTGATGGTCGCGGTAGGTACGCTCCCCGGGCCGGGGGGCGCTCGGCCTGGGCTGGTGGTGGTCCTGGACGACGTCTCCGAGGTGGTCCGGGCCCAGCAGGCCATGACCTGGCGAGAGGTGGCCCGCCGGATCGCCCACGAGATCAGGAACCCGCTTACGCCGATTCAGTTGTCCACGCAGCGGCTGCGGAAGAAATTCGCCGAGGGAGCCCCGGACGCGGCCGCGGTCTTCGACGAGTGCACGCTCACCATCATCCAGGAGGTCGAGGGGCTGCGGCACCTGGTGGACGAGTTCTCCCGCTACGCCCGGATGCCCGCACCGCGTCCTCGCCCGACCGATCTGCACGAGGTGGCGAACCAGGTGACGCAGTTATATGCCGGCATCCACCCGAGCATCGCGATGCGGACCGAATTGGATCCGGCGGTCCCCCATCTCAACCTGGACTCGGATCAGATGAAGCGGGCCCTGATCAACCTGGTGGACAACGCGGTGGCCGCCCTGGGCGAGGAGGAAGGCGAGATTGTCATCTCCACCCGCTTCCTGCCGGCCACGGTGCAGGTCGTCCTGGAGATTGCCGACACCGGCCCCGGCTTTCCTCCCGAGGATCGCGACCGGGCCTTTCTTCCCTACTACTCCACGAAACGATCGTCCGGCGGGTTGGGCCTGGCGATCGTCAACCGGATTGTCGTCGAGCACGGCGGGGAGGTCCGCATCGAGGACAATCAGCCGCGGGGGGCCCGCCTGGTCATCACACTGCCCGTCCTGGTCCCGGCCGCGGCATGATCCGAATACGGTATTGGCAATCCGGCAACCAGGCAATCCGGCAATTTGGGCCGGGAGGTAGTCCTTTCCTGGTTGCCGAGTTGCCAAGTTGCCAAATTGCCATTTCAAATGTGAGTGCCCATGAGCCGCGAAGAAATTCTGATCGTTGACGACGAAAAGAACATCCGAAGCTCCCTGGAGGGCATCCTCAAGGATGAGGGGTACCGGGTCCGCGGCGTGCCGACGGGGGAAGACCTGCTGAAGCAGGTGGCCCAGGGGGTTCCGGACCTCGTGATTCTGGACGTCTGGCTGCCGGGGATGGACGGGCTGCAAGCGCTCGAGGAGGTGAAGCGGGTTCACCCCGAGCTCCCCGTCATCATGATCTCCGGCCACTCGACGGTCGAGACGGCGGTGAAGGCCACGAGGCTGGGGGCCTACGATTTTATCGAGAAGCCGCTGAGCCTGGAGAAGACCATTCTGGCGGTGCGGAACGCCCTGGAGCACCAGCGGCTGGAGCAGGAGAACCTGACACTGCGGCAGACCCTGGAGGAGCGGTACGAGTTGGTGGGCGAGAGCCCGGCGATCCGTGCGCTGCGCATCCAAATCCAGTCCGCCGCTCCCAGCCATGGCCGAGTGCTGATCCGCGGCGAGAGCGGGACCGGGAAGGAGCTGATCGCCCGGGCCATCCACCGGCAGAGCCTGCGAGCGGAGAGGCCCTTCGTGGAGGTGAACTGCGCAGCCATCCCGGACGAGCTGATCGAGAGCGAGCTGTTCGGCCACGAGCGCGGGGCGTTCACCGGCGCCACCACGAAGCGCCGCGGAAAATTCGAGCTGGCGGACGGCGGCACCATCTTCCTGGACGAGGTCGGCGACATGAGCATCAAGACCCAGGCGAAGGTGCTGCGGGTCCTGCAGGAGCAGACCTTCGAGCGGGTCGGGGGCAGCGAGACCCTGACCGTGGACGTCCGTGTCATCGCGGCCTCCAACAAGAATCTGGAGGACGAGATCCAGCGGGGCAACTTCCGGGAGGATCTCTTCTATCGCTTGAACGTCATCCCCTTCGAGGTCCTGCCGCTCCGGGACCGAAGGGAAGATATTGTTCTGCTGGCGGAGCATTTCCTGGGCCTGTTCTCTCGCGAGTATGGGAAGTGGGAGAAGAAGATCAGTCGAGACGCGCTGGACCTCCTGTTGAAGTATCCATGGCCGGGAAACGTTCGCGAACTTCGAAATGTGATGGAGCGGATGGTTATCATGGTTCCGCGCAATTCCATCGAGGCGGGAGACCTGGAGACCTCGCTTCGCATTCGTGCGGAACCGGAGCCGGTCGAGGAGATGGAGGGAACGCTGCGCGAGGTGAGGGAACAGTTCGAGAAGAAGTTCATCTTGCGCCGTTTGCAGGAGACGCACTGGAACATCACGCGCGCGGCGGAGCGGTTGGGCATCGAGCGCAGCAACCTGCACCGCAAGATGAAGGGGTATGGGATCGAATCGCCACGGGACTAGGCTCAAGAGTGGAGAGCCGAGAGCTGGGAATGATGACCGCTGACGGCTGACGGCTGACGGCTGACCGCTGACCCATGAACTG
>JAZDLC010000322.1:0-4867 GCA_043802345.1 Planctomycetota bacterium
GGTCTTGCCCGAGCCGCTCGCCCCAACGAAAGCGACATTTCGCAAATCGGCCGGTCCATGGTCCGCCATCGAGATTCTCCTGAAGGGTGTGAGAACCGGGCATCCTAGCAGACCCTCTTGAAGCTGTGCAATGCCACTTCACCCCCCAAGCGGTACCTGCTACCGCCCCAGGATCGGTTCCAGGAAGTCGCGCAGCAGCGCCTCGGCCTGGGCCCAGCCGACCAGCAGGACCAGGGCCGCCACCACCAGGAAAGGCCCGAACGGCATGGCGGTGAGGGTCGCCCCGGATCGGCGCAGATGCCGGAAGAAGAACAGCAGGGCCAGAAGAGGCACCGGCACCAGCACGGCCAGGGCCACTCCGGGAGAGAGGGCCTCCGCCATGGGCTCCAGGGCGACCAAGGGCAGGATTGCCGCCACCAGGAGGCCCGCCGTGGCCAGCGGCGCCTTCAGCAGCAGGCCGAGAATGGCGGGAATCGATCCCAGGGCACAGGCCAGCAGAAAGACCAGCAGGCTCCCCTCGACCCCCAGCAGGGCTCCCGCAAGACCCAGGAACTTGGCATCGCCCAGCCCCATGGCCTCACGGGCGAACAGCGCGCTGAACAAAAACCGGATGGCGTACACGAACAGGAGCCCCATCCCGGCGCCGGCGGCGGAGGACAGCGCGGCCGAGAGCTCTGGCCGGGCACTGAGGTCCAGTCCCCGGGTCAGCAGGACCAACGCTGCAGAACCGAGGGCGGCGGGAAGGAGCAGTGGCAGGGCCATCTGCCGCGCCTCGCGCCAGATGGAGAACTCCTCATCCTCTCCCGGCAAGGCACTTTCCGGGTCACTGCCCGCCTCCACCTGAACCCGCCTGCGCGACAGGAAGTCGAAAAACAGCGCCGGGAGGCCCCCCGCCGCCAGGCCGGCCAGGGCGGCCACCGGCCAGACCGGTCCCGTTTCCAGGGTCGCCGGATCGAGCATCTTCCCGCGCAGCAGGTCCGGCTGCAGCCAGACCAGCAGGACCATCAGCGGCATCCAGGGGACGGTCAGCGGATCCGGAATGATCGCATGCTGGAAGTCGATCACCGCGATCGCCACCAGGAGGGAGGCCATCAGGCAATCCGCCGCGAGCAGCAGGAATGCCTCCGGCCCCGGTTCGACCAGGCCGGCAAAGCGCATCGCCGCGAGAATGGTGAACAGGATCGCCGTCGCCAGTTCCACCGCGAAGTAGCGGAAGGGGATCGGCGCCTGGCAGTCGGCGCAACGCCCGTTCAGCAGGAGCCACGAGAGAATCGGGATATTCCGGCTCCAGCGGATCTGTCTGGAGCAGGAGGGGCAGAACGAGCGCTTCGGATGCGCCACCGAGAGCCCCCGGGGAAGCCGGTAGATGACGACGTTCAGAAAGGACCCGACCATGGCCCCGAGCAGGCCCGCGAAAATGATCACCACGACCAGAAGGTCCATCAGGGGCGTTCTCCAAGCACCGCTTCTCCTTCAGGATCGACCCGGATTCGCACTTCCTGAAGAGATGACGGATCGTAGCCGTGGCCCGCCAGGTCCCTGACACCTTCTCCGCCCAGAACGAGCAGGTATCTCGTGCCGTCTTGCAGGAAGCCATCCACGGGACAGAGGTCGACCACCGCCCGAGATTCCTCCTGCCGGAAGTCGAGCGCGATGTCCACCGGGTCCCGGTCCGGGTTGTCGAACAGCATCCGGATGGTCCGGGAGGTCACGCTGGCCGGATGAAGCGGCTCCGAGAAGATCAGCCTCACCTTTCCCATGGGGCGCACCCGGGCGAACTCCTCTCCCACCGGCTTCAGCCGATTCAGGAGCCTCGGGCTCGCCCCCCCGTCCAGATCGAGAAACAGCCGGTCCGCGGGCTCGCCCACCTCGACGATCCGCAGATCGATCCGGATGGTACTGGCCAACGGCTCCCCGTCCGCCGAGAGAACGCCGTCCCGATCAGGAAACCCGCGAAGTTTCAGCGTTGCTCCCCCTCCCCGGCCGTACCCGCCGTCGGCAAGACCGGCGCTCCTCACCGGCCCGGGATGGAACTCCACTCGAGCCCCGGACACGAGGAGGCGGCCCCGCCCCCGCCGGCCGTCCGCAAGACGCAGGCCCAGGGCGTCGCTGGAAACGGAACTCGGGTCGACGTTCCTGCTGAAGACGATGGTCAGAGGTTGGTTCAGCCTCAGTTCCCCGGCCGTCGCGGCCGGAATGACCTCCAGAATCCGGAACTGGTCTGGACCGCGCTCGCAGCCGATGGACGCACTGAGCGCCAGGCAGAGGGGAATCTGGAACAGCTTCGGCAGGGACTTCATCCCGGCCTCCCGTTGCTTCTCGAAAGACGGCAAACCGACATGCTACAGAGCTTTCGGGGGAAACGAGCCGTTGCTGCTTCAGGGAAGGGCGATGCCCCGCAGCAGGAGGTCCGGATCGAAGCGCGCGCCGCACCGCAGGTAGGGGAGCAGGGTCAGCCCGTCGCCTCCCGTCAGCACCACCCGATTCTCCTCGCGGCCAGAGACCTCCGCCACCAGCCGATCCACGAGTCCCGCAAGCCCCCGGATGACTCCGCTCCTGATGGCGTCATCCGTCCGGGTGGCCCGCGCGGGAATCTCCGCCGGGCCGGAATCCGGCTCCCTCGCCCTCACCAGCGGCAACTGCCCCGTCTGCGTGTGCAGCGCCCTGAAGCTGAGCCCTACTCCGGCGGCGATCGCCCCTCCCTCGAAGTCGCCTTCCGGGCCGACCCAGTCGACCGTGATCGCCGTTCCGGCGTCGACGATCACCACCGGCACCCCGTCTCTCGCGGCTGCCGCGGCGCCGAACAGGCGGTCCAGCCCCACTGCTTCCCTTGGAATGCAGCGATTGCGGATGGGGGGCGCGAAATCGGTCGGCGCGACCAGCACCGGGAACTGGCTCCCAAGAGCCTCGATCAGAGCGGCCACCGCCTGCGGGTGGACCCCCGCGATCCGCACCTCGACTCCTGGAGGGAGCTGCGCCACAAGCAGCGACCGGATGGCGCCGGGAGTCTCGGGATCGAGCCGCAAGAAGCGATGCGTTTCCAGCACTTTCAGGCCATGCATCAGGCCGACCGTGCTGCTGCTGTTCCCCACATCAATGACCGCGCGGTCGATCACCTTGCAATCTGGAAGGTCTTGGTGATCCGGGTGCCTCGCCGCATGATCTCGATCGAGTACCGCGGCTGATCCGGATGCTTCTGGATGTACCGGATGAGATCCGACTTCGACACGATGTCGGTCCCGTTGATCCGGCGCAGAACATCGTCCACCTTGAACCCGCGCTGCTCCGCCAGGGAACCCTCGGGAATCTTGGTGATCTTGACATACATGCGCTTCTCGCGCTTGCTGTAGGCGGGCCCCACGCCGATTTCCGCCGCCAGGTCCTCCTGCTCGGCGATGATCCGGTCCCGCTCCGTGGTGCCGATGAACCAGCCGTCATCGTCCAGCGGCCGGCTCAGCTTTGCCTGCTCCGCATCCATCGCGAGCTGTGCCTCGTCGACCGGGCCATCGTGCAGGCCGGGAAGCTGCCGGGGCTTGTCCAGCGCGCGGTCCAGTTCGCTGGTCTGCAGCACGACATCGTCGCCGCCCCAGGTGAATTTCACGCCCTCTGAGGTGATCTCCTGGATCTTTCCGAGGTACGGGTCGCCGTCATAGGGAGAACGAAGCGCATCCCCGACCTGCAGCAGGTTCGGCGCAGGGACGGGCACATGTCGCCCCGCTTCCGGAGAGAACGGCCGCGGCGGCGACTTGCCCGCCGGGGTGTCGCCGTCACCATCCTCGAGGTAGTGGATGCTGGCCCGGCTGCGAGTGCCCGCGGCGATCATCATCTCGACCCGCAGGACCTCCTCGATCGGCTTCAGCTTCGGCTTGGGCTCATCCCCCCCGGCCTTCTCCACCTTCTTGGCCTCCTCCTTGCCGGTCACGTTCAGCTTCCAGCAGTTGTCCAGCAGACCCCAGTCCCGGTTCGGCCCCTTGTCCGCCACCTTGATGGTCGCCTCGACCTCCATCGCCTTGCTGATCCGGTCGGGGGGGATGTACTCGAACATCTTGCTGCCGGGGCGGTTGCCCACGTACAGCTTGCCGATCAGCAGGGCGATCCCGGAGATCGCGAGCAGGTTTCCGATCCAGAGCAGCGATCGGATTGTCTGGATTTTCATCCGCAGCATGGCAAGGTCTTCGTCGGTTCAAGAGCCCCGGGGAATGCGTATCTGCGCAGAATAGCACCACCTAGGTGCCCCCTCAAGGGCACCAGCACCTCTAGACCCGGATGCGCTCATTCGCCGTCTTTGACGGGGAGGAAGCGCGATTCTTCCCTGCGAATCCGCTCAGACTGTCAAATCGCTCAGGCGATTCCCGCGGGAGATGCCGGCGATGACCAGCTTCAGCTCGTCCGGATTGTCGGCGGTCGCCAGGGCGTCGTGGTAGTCGATCCGGCCCTCCTTGTAGAGCTTGGCCAGGCACTGGTCGAACGTCTGGGTGCCGAAGAACTCGCCGTCCGCCAGGACCTTGGTCAACTGCGTGGTCCGACCCTCCTTCAGCGTCTCGCCCACCGAGGGGGTGTTCAGCAGCAGTTCCACCGCCGGGATCCTCCCGCCGCCGTCAATGGTGTTCATCAACCGGAGGGAGATCACCCCCTGGAGGACCATCGAGAGCTGGAGACGGACCAGCCCCTGCTGCTCCGCCGGGAAGTACGACAGGATCCGCTCCACGGTCTGCACGGCGTTGATGGTGTGCAGGGTGGAAAGCACCAGGTGCCCACTCTCGGCGGCGTTGATCGCCGCCTCGATGGTGGTCGCGTCCCGCATCTCCCCCAGCACGATCACGTCCGGAGCCTGGCGCAGGCAGAACTTCAGGGCCGCGGAGAAGGT
>JAZDLC010000323.1:0-2194 GCA_043802345.1 Planctomycetota bacterium
TGTTAAGCTTGATGAACAAATTAGTTACGCATTCTCTCGGGGTTTGTGTATTGGTGTATGGTATCACCAGTACACTAGTTGTCGAGAGGAATTCTCTTGGAGTTGAGAAAAAGAGAGGAGATCGGGAGAGGGATGCTCACACCACGAAGGACACGGCGCGGCCCGCCGCCAGCCGCAAGCAAGGAGATGTTCCCACCTTGCTCCGCGGGCCATCGGAGAATCGAAATCGAGGAACTCGGCGCCCCGCTACAGGTGCTCCTCGACAAACGTGGTCATCATCTCATACAGATGCAACCGCTGCTTCTCATCCCGCGCCCCGTGCCGGTTCCCCGGATACACCATCAGGTCGAACCGCTTCCCGGCCTTCTGCAGCGCCTCGATGAACTGCGCGCTGTTCTCGATGTGCACGTTCTCGTCGATCATGCCATGAATCAGCAGCATCCGGCCGCTGAGGTTCGCGGCGGCTTTCACCACGGAAGAAGTCGCGTACCCCTCCGGGTTGTTCGCTGGAGTGTCCATGTACCGCTCGGTGTAGACCGAGTCGTAGAGACGCCAGTCGGTCACAGGAGCACCGACGATGCCGAGCTTGAACTTCTTGCTGTGGGTCAGGGCGTAGGAGGTCATGAAGCCGCCGTAGCTCCAGCCGAAGAGACCGATCCGCTCCGGGTCGGCGGACCCTTGCGCGATCAGCCAGTCGATACCGTCCTCGAGGTCCGCCAACTCCTGGGCGCCCAGATTGCGATAGATCCCCTGGACCGATTCGAGTCCGCGCCCGCTCGCGGAGCGGTTGTCGCAGATCCAGACCAGGAAGCCGCGCTGGGCGAGCAGGCGGTACCAGAGCCCGCTGCGGCTGTTGAACCGATCCTCCACCGAGGGCGTGTGCGGACCGCTGTAGGTGTAGCAGAAGACCGGATACCTGACTGCCGGATCGAAGCCCGGCGGCCTGATCATCATCGCTTCCATGCTGAAACCGTCGCGGGTCTTCACCTTGACGAACTCAGGGACCGGGAGGTGGTACTCCTCGATCGCCGCGGTGGAGCCTTCCCCGAGAACGCGGAGCAGCTTGCCGTCCCCCTGGTGGAGCGCCACCCAACCGGGATTGTTCAGCGAGGAGAAGGTGTCGAGGAAAAAGAAACAGTCGGGAGAGATCGAAACCGCGTGCGTGCCGTCCTTCGGGGTCAGCAACTCCGGTTCTCCCCCTTCAAGGGAAACGCGAAACAGCTTCTGCCCCTTCACATCGTCACGGTCGCCACTGAAGAAGACCGTTCGATCCTTCTTTGAGATGCCGTGGACCAAATCAACCTCGAACGGGCCGGAGGTCAGCGGCCGCACCAGCGTGCCGTCGCGGTTGTACAGATAGAGGTGACGGAAGCCGCTCCTCTCCGAGAGCCACAGGAACTGCTCGCCGTCCGCGCTGAAGAACGGGGCGTCGGTCGGCTCGATCCAGACTCCCGTGCTGTCGCGGAAGAGCCTCTTGCTCTCCCCCGTCTTCGGATCGGCGACCAAAAGGTCGAGCCAGGTCTGGATGCGGTTCTGGATCTGCAGCACCACCTGCTTCGAATCGGGCGTCCAGCCGGCCCGGACCACCAGGATCTCCTGGGTGCCGTAGCTGGAAAGATCAATCCAGCGGATGTCACCACCCGCGACGTCGGCCACGCCGACCCGGACACTTGGGTTCGGGTCGCCCGCTTTCGGATAGCGCCAATGCTCCACCTCCGGGTGAGTCTCGCGGTGATCGACGATGGTGGTTTCCGGAACTTTCGATTCATCGAGCGCCAGGAAGACCAGCCGCCTCGAGTCGGGCGACCACCAGTAGGCCTGCCAGTCGCCCCGCCCGTAGATCTCCTCCTGATAGACCCAGTCGAGCCGTCCCAACAGGTGGGTCCGGCTCCCTTCTGCGGTCAGGGCGCGGGGCGGGCCACCGGCCGTATCGACCACATACAGATTGAAGCCGCTGACATACGCCGCGAGCCGCCCGTCCGGAGAGAGGGTTTCCCCCTCCTCCGTCGCCGGATCGGCAGTCAGGCGATGGGCCTTGCCATCGGCGAAGCGGTAGAAGAAGAGGTCGTTCCGCTCGTTCAGCAGCACCGCGTCCTTCTCCAGGGAGAATAGGTAGCTATCCCTGGAACTCCAATCCGTCGCGAGTTCCTCGTCGATGCCGGGCAGCAGGGAGAAAGCGGCCGCCATCCGCGCC
>JAZDLC010000324.1:0-7419 GCA_043802345.1 Planctomycetota bacterium
GCTCCGCCGCGCCCCGCGGCAACCCCTCGATCAGCCCGTACCCCCGCGACGCGCGTACCACGACCCGGCGCGAAGCAGTGGAGAAGAGCAGGCCCTTGGTCCCCTGCGTGCCCACGTCCAGGCCGAGAAAGAGGTCACCGCTCACGGGCCTCGGAATCCCATCAGGTGCTCCGTCAGGAGCTGGTCGAGCCGCTCATACCGGAGTCCGGGCCGGGCGAGTTCATCCGGATCGAGATCGAGTTCAGAAAGAGCCCGCGCGCCATCCCGGCTGTAGGCGGCCAGCAGCGGCTCGATCCGTTCGTCCGTCCGCTCGGCGAGAATCTCCCGGACCTCCGGATCGGCATCGAACTGCGCCGCTCTGGCCTGCAGCATCTTGTAGGTCCGCATGCAGCCGATGGCGAAGTCGCGGACGCCTGCTGAGTCCTCGCTGCGATAGGCGTGGGCGTCGAAATGTCTCGGCCCTTCGTACCGCGGCGTGCCGCGCATCCCTTCGAGCAGGCGCACCAGCAGGAAGGCCTGCTTCAGATCTTCCGAACCGAAGCGCAGATCCTGGTCGTACCGTGCGATCCGTTGCGCGTTCAGATCGATGTGAAACAGCTTGCCCGCGTCCATCGCCTGCGCCACTGCGTGCACGAAGGAGAGACCGGCCATGGTCTCGTGGGCCACCTCCGGGTTGACGCCCACCCGCTCGGGATGATCCAGGGTCTCGATGAAATGCAGCATGTGGCCGGTGGTGGCCAGGTAGATGTCGCCCCTCGGCTCGTTCGGCTTCGCTTCGAGCGCCAGGCGGGTGGGGTATCCCTGATCGACCATGTACTCGCAGATGAAATTCAGCGCCTCCCGCATGCGCTTCAGGGCATCGCGCGGATCGCGGCAGGCGTCCGTTTCGCTCCCTTCCCTCCCTCCCCAGCAGACGTAGATCTCGGCGCCCAGCTCCACTCCCAGATCGATCGACGCCAGGGTCTTCTGCAGAGCGAAGGCGCGCACCTTCGGATCGTTGCTGGTGAATGCGCCATCCTTGAACACCGGGTGGGTGAACAGGTTGGTGGTGGTCATCGGAACCGTCAGGCCGGTGTCCGCCAGGCTTTCCCTGAACTCACGGAGAATCCGATCCCGCTCGGCCGGGGCCGCCCCGAGAGGCACCAGATCGTTGTCATGCAGGTTGACGCCGTAGGCGCCGCACTCTGCCAGCATGCGGACGATCTCGGGAGGTGACATGCGCGGACGCACGGCCGAGCCGAACGGATCCGCACCGGTATTCCCCACGGTCCACAAACCGAAGGTGAACAGATCGCTGCGTACAGGTTGGTAAGGGTCCATGGCCCCAACCATAGACAGCGTACTCCCTCCCGGAAAGAGGCAGACCAAGTGCCGGACGCACTTCCGGTCTGGTACGATGTGAGAGCGCGTGCCTCCACGAGTCCCAGTGAAAGGTCTGATGATTTTCCACTGCCCAGACTGCCATCAAGAGTTCGACCAGGGCGTCTCACGCTGCTCCGATTGTTCCGGTCAGCTTCTGGAAGGGCCGGCCCCGGTCGCACAGGTCGAGGAGCCGAAACTTGGGCCGCTCGACGCCCTCGGCGATCTGGTGGTGGCCGGTAGTTCTCCCAACGAAGCCGAAATCCGCTTCCTGGAGGGCCTGCTGCGCTCCGAGCAGATTCCCACCCGCGTCACGACTCGGGGGGTGTCCGACCTTGGCGTCTTCAGTGGAACTCCGGTGACCTACCACCTGCTGTCGGTACCCAGGGAGAATCAGGAAGACGCGGTCCCGATATGCACCCAGTTCCGGGAGCACAGGCCGCTCGAGGACGTACAGTTCAGCGATCCCGTCGAAGAGGAAGCACCTCAGGCGAAGCCCGCGGCGCCCCGAAAGCCCGCGTACGGCACCGGCGGATCCGCTCTCCTCACACTCGTGTTCGCCGCCAGCGTCGCGATCGCAGTGGGATTCTCGATCATGACGCCACCGTATGAAACCGATCCGGCGGGCATCTATCGCTATAGAGGAGGCGGATCCTCGTTCTTGATGGTCGGGACCCTCGCCTTCGCCGCCCTCCTGGGCGGGGGACTCGGAGTCTGGGTCAGTCGCCGCAAGATCGCAACCCGGGCCGTGTTGCTGCTCCTTCTGGCCATCTTCGTCGTTCCCCTGCTTGTCAACACTGTGTGGGCGCTCGCGTCGCTTCTCTGACACTCCGTTGCATGAGCCGGAAGCGCACGGTTCTTCGATGAGCCGCTACGCCGTCAGGGGCCAGACCATGGCGGCCAGGGCGACAAGGAAGCTCGGCAAGCTCCAGCGGTCGCCGTCGATGCTCACGAGGGCCAGTCGCGGCGGGGCGTAGAACATCAGGAAAACCGGGTAGGTCACGCAGAACACCAGCAACCGGGCTGAAAGCCCCAGCCCCATCGGTTCCCCCTCGGCCAGTTGGCAGTACCAGTACGCCGACGTCGCCAGGATCATCGCGTTGGCGCCGGCCAGCCCGAGGATCCGGAAGAGAATGCCGGTCGGGCTGAACAGACTGACGCGCGGCCTGGGAGTGTGGTTGAGCGCCCACGGAAAGAGACCGAAGACCAGGATGAAGAGCAGGATCCCCATGATCGACAGCACGGCATCCATGACCTTGCCGGTCCTGAACTGTTCCAGCCAGGCATCCTCCCCGCTGATCACTCCCGAGGTGTCGAGCAGCATCACCAGGACGAACGCACAGAACGGAATCGACAGGCCCAGGGCACAGCCGTGAGTCAACATGCCGGAGCCACCTCCGGATTCCCCCGGCGAATCGGGACCGGCGGCCGCGGCGGGAATGCTCTCCGCATGGGTCCGAACCAGTTTCAGCAGGACCAGGCCCAGGCACATCGCCAGGTACGCGGCAAGGACCGCTGCGCCGGTCAGCCAGCTCCTGTGCTCGAGCCAGCGGGCCGCGTGCGGAATACCCCAGATCACGCCGAGGACGGTGGCCAGATCGATCACCGGCGCGATCGCGCGGTTGCACAGCTCTTTCATGGGTGCGGTCATGAGCAGCCCGAGGAACCTCGTGAACCGAACGGATTACAGCAACGTGCAGCCATGGTCCAAACGCCAAAGACGCGCAGACCTCTCTCGAAGAAGGGTGGGCGCCAACGACCGGTGCCGTGTTGTGGTCCGCGATGTCCATGAACCTCTTGGAGGTCGGGTCACCCGGGAAGAGCGGGATGACATGCCACCCCTCGTCCGTGGAGCCGCCGCAGTAGACCTCGAAGAAGTCGGTGGACCTGCAGGAGTCGTAGCACTTGAAGAAACCCTCATCCACCCAGGCGATCTCCTGTCCTGATCCTCCGTTGGTTGTGAGAGCGGTCTCGGCAGAACCAAGAGCATGGACAGTGCCAATTGGGACTGGTGGATCCAGAAGGACTCAAGTCAACGAATCGGGGCTGTTCGGGCCGTGCGCGACCGGCAATCCTGGAGCAGATCGCAACACCTGAGGGAGGCTGGCCGCTGTGAATCGCTGCGAGAGGTTGGAAGGGTGCTTCGCTAGCATGGACGCACATGGAGAGAAGGTGACTGATTGATCCATCCAGGGACAAGGAACGAGGAGGCCGGACGGAAATGACGAAGAGCAGCCTGAAGCAGCTTGGCACGATTCTGCTGGTCCTTTCACTTGTGTTCGCCAGCATCGGCTTCCTGGCGCACCGAGGTCTGAAGCAGGGAATCGACGAGAGGGCGGAAAGCGCCGGGCTGGCGGAGCAGGGCCAGCCGCTGGGCGGTCGCTTCCTGACTGAATCGGAGATGGCGGAAACCGATCGCAACACCTACCGCGCCTGCTTCTCATTCGGAGCCTGCGCCGCCGCGTTGACCGCGGCCTTTGTGTGTTTCCACGCTGCCGCGAAACGTCCTGCCATGCCGGAAGATCAGTCTGTACCCTGAATCGACCCTTGCTTGTCGCCCGGAGGCCGCTCGTGGTACGCCGCATCGGAGTCGTTGTCTGTGATTGCATGGGCCAGGTTTCGGACCGGATCGACACGGTCCAGGTAGCCAGGTCAGCCGAGAAACTGGACGGCGTCGAGTTCGTCGAACGCGTCGACATGATGTGCGGCGATGCAGGCCTGGGGGCGGCCGTGCGCCGGCTGCGGGAGCGCGGCTGCGACAGCATGCTGTTCGCCGGCTGCTCGCCCCGCTCTTCGCTGAAATTCCCCGAGGAGAGAATCGGGAGGGTGATGGGCGGACTGGGTCTGTCGAAGGACCTGTTCGACGTGGCGAACATCCGCGAGCAATGCGCCTGGCAGCACGAGGACCGAGTCGCCGCCACCTTGAAGGCGGTCGATCTGGTCCGGATGGCGCACGCCCGCCTGGCCACCGCCGAGCCGGCTCCGCCGCCCGTCCCCCTCCCGAAGAAGGCGCTGGTGGTCGGCGGCGGTCCCGCGGGGTTGCAGACGGCGAAAGACCTCGACGCCGCCGGCATCGAGGTCACGCTGGTGGAGAAGAAGCCGTGGCTCGGCGGGGTTCTCTGCCAGCTCCTCCGGATCTTCCAGTCCGAGGGGTGGCCGTCTTTTTGCGACAGCTCCTGCGTGGGGCCGGCCCAGGCCAAGGGGATCATGCTCAGCGATCGGGTGCGCGCCTACACGCAGTCGGAGGTGACCGCGGCGAAGCGGGAGAACGGTCGCTTCCTCGTGACGATCAACGCCGCGCCGCGATACGTCGATCCACAGCGCTGCATCTCCTGTGGCGAATGCTCCGCGGTCTGTCCCGAACAGACTCCGCGCCAGGTCGACGAGGGTCAGTCGATGCGGAAGGCGATCGACAAGGAGTTCGAACGCGCCCTGCCCGACGTCTACTCGATTGTCGAGTCGGCATGCACGAAATGCGGAGACTGCGTGCCGGTCTGTCCCACGCAGGCGATCAACCTCGACCGGAAGCCGGGCGTGATCACCGACGAGTTCGGCGTCGTCTTCCTGGCGACCGGCACCGACCCGATGGACCTCTCCGGATACCCTGAGTACCTGCGTTCGGACCCGGATGTCGTCACCGCCCTCGAGTTCGAGGCGATCATGGCGAACGGGTTCAAGCGCCCTTCTGACGGCGAGGTCCCCGGAAAGGTCATCTTCGTTCAGTGCGCCGGCTCCCGGGCCGGTCCCGACAAGGAGGTCGGGGGCGTCCAGTACTGCTCCAAGACATGCTGTTCGGTGACGGCCAAGCAGATCGACCGCATGGCCGTCGCCAATCCGATGATCGAGGCCACGGTGGTCTACTACCGCGACATGCGGACGTACGAGCGCGCGCTGGAGGCTCTGTACCAGAAACTGCGTACCGCCGGAGTCGAGTTCGTCAACGGAGAGGTCACCGGCATCGAGGCCAACGGTGAGCAGCGCCTCTCGGCCACCGTCCGGCCGATTGTGTCGGACGACGCCGAGGAAGAGCCCGAACCGGTCAAGATCGGCGCCGACCTGATCGTGCTGGCTGCCGCTGCGGAACCGGCTAAGGGCTCGGCCGACCTGTTTCGCATGTTCGGTGTCGGCACCGACCGGTACGGAGTGCCGATCGAGAATCAGATCCGTCTCCTCCGGCCCACCGAGTCGCTGGTGAACCGGGTCCATGTAGTCGGCAACTCGGCCGGCTCGAAGGTCATCCAGCAAGCGAACGAACAGGGGAGCGCGGCTGCCATGCGTGCCCTGCCGTCGTTGCTGGCGGGCAGGGCGGAACCGCTACGCCACGCCAGCCGCGTCAACCCCGACCGCTGCATCAAGTGCCGCACCTGCGAGACGGTCTGTCCCCACGGTGCCATCCGCATGACCGACGAGGGGGCCGTCAGCGATCCGGCGTTCTGTCAGGCCTGCGGCTTCTGCGCCGCGGCCTGCCCGGTGCACGCGGCGGAATTGACCAACTTCACCGATCAGCAACTGCTCGCACAGGCAAGGGTGGGCTTCTTGGGGCTCAAGGAGGGCGAACCGAAGATCCTCGCCCTGCTCTGCTACTGGTGTTCGTACAGCGCCGCCGACTTCGCCGGAGTGGCGCGAACCCTCGCCCCGGTCAACTACCGCGCCATCCGGATTCGCTGTTCCAGCTCGGTGAACACGGGGCTGGTCATGCAGATGTTCAAGCTCGGCGTCGACGGCATTCTGGTGGCCGGCTGTCCCGAGAAGAGCTGCCACCACCTGTGGGGCAACTTCGTGGCGGACAAGCGGACGATCCTCGCCAAGTCGGTCCTCAAGCAGCTCGGCCTCGCTCCGGCCCGGCTGCGCTTCGAGTACATCGGAGCGCCGATGCAGGCGAAGTTCGTCACGGTGCTGAAAGAGATGGACAGGGATCTGCGCCAGCTCGGGCCCAATCCTGTGGGCTTGATTTCCACACCGGGAGGCGCGTGACATGGCGGAGAAAATCAAGATCGCCGTGAACTGGGCCGCCGCCTGCGGCGGGTGTGATGTGTCCCTGCTCGATCTCGAGGAGAAGGTGCTCGAGCTGGCGCGGATCGCCGACATCGTCTACTGGCCGGTCGCCATGGACTTCAAGCGCGGCGACCTCATCGCGCAGCCGGACGGCAGTGTCGACATCGGTCTCTTCAATGGCGCCGTTCGCACCAGTGAGCAGAAAGAGGACGCGCTCCTCCTGCGGAGGAAGTGCAAGCTCCTCGCGGCCTTCGGCACCTGCGCCTGCTTCGGCGGGATTCCCGGGCTCGCCAACTTCACCGACAGCAAGGGCATCCTCGATGTGGCGTGCGGGAGCACCGCCTCCACCGACAACCCGGATGGCGTGAGGCCACGGACGAGTTGCGAGGTGAACGGTTTCGAGCGGACGCTGCCGGAGCTTTACGACACGGTCCGGTGCCTCTCGCAAGTGGTCGAGGTCGATCTCATGCTGCCCGGCTGTCCCCCGCCGACGGAGCGGCTGCTCGATCTGTTCGGCGCGGTTGTCCGCTACGCCGAGGCCGGCGAGGTTCCTCCCAAGGGCACGGTGCTGGCCCACGACAAGGCGCTCTGCGACACATGCCCGCGCAACGACACGCGGCAGGGTGGCCGGATCAAGGCCTTTGTACGCCCCCATGAAAAGCTCGCCGACCCGGACGCGTGTTTCCTCGATCAGGGCATCCTTTGCCTCGGCATCGCCACCCGCGGCGGTTGCGGCAACACCTGCATCGCGGCCAACATGCCCTGCCGCGGCTGTTTCGGGCCGACCGCCGAAGCGCTCGACCCGGCCGCCGAGGCGATCTCCGCCATCGGCTCCATTGCCGGCGAGGCGAACGAGAACGACGTGCCGCCCCATGTCTGGAAGAACGCGGTGTCAAGCATCCAGGACGGGGCCGGGACGTTCTACCGCTACACGCTGCCGGTGGCCCTGCTCAACCGCGCCGTCCAGGATGTTCCAAGGGAGGATTCGCCGTGAGTCAGAGAATCACCATCTCTCCCATCACCCGGCTCGAGGGGCATGGCAAGATCGACATTCTCCTCGACGAC
>JAZDLC010000325.1:0-15424 GCA_043802345.1 Planctomycetota bacterium
GTCGGCTCGGCTCCGCGGGCGCCCGGCGGGGCGGCACTCCTGCGCAAGATCCTCGCCGGCGAGATCTCCCTGACCTTGGCGGAACTGAAGCGGAAGTACGGGGAGGATGTCACCCGCGACGTGATCCGCCGCAGCATGATCCACTTCCGCGGCCTGCCGGACAGCGAGGAGTGCGAACTCCACTTCGGCGGCTCGTCGCAGAACGCCTGGCGGCAGTTTGCGTTTCAGTACGGGTTGACGTGGAAAGCGGTGCGGAACGGGTGAGGGTGCCGGCAGGAGGGGTTCCCGTCCTGGGAGGGGGGTGGGTGCGACACGGCCGGGCGCCGGGGGGGAGAGGGGCGCAGTCGCTCGGGCAGGCTTGGGAAGACCCTGCGCAACTCGCTTGGTGCGTCCCCACTCCCCCCGGCTCGGCCTGCTGGCGTCTGGTGAGAGGATGGGAACCCTCACTCTTTGGGGGTGGTTTCTTCTGAGGTGGGGACCGACCGATGGATGCAGAAGGAGGTCCCGTCCTGGATGGATGTCCTGCCTGCTATTCACAATTGGTCTTCCAGCAGAAGAGGACGAGTCGGAGGTCACCCGGCTACGGGTTGGACCATTCATCGGCGTCGGGGTCGGAATCGGAATCGGAATCGGAACGACCCGGGAGGTGAAACGACCCCCGCTCCCCCTGACGCGCAGGGGGTTTTCCCGGCTGGGGAGGGGGGTGGGTGCGACACGGCCGGGGCGCCGGCGTGGGAGGGGGCGCAGTGCCGACCTGAAGACGATGTTCAGAAACGGCCCATCGCTCGCAGAGCGGTGGCGGGCTCTCCCGTTTTTCCCTGCCGTTCTCACCGTCTTCTCATCTCGCGTGAAGTAAACCGTTCCAGTGCTCTTGAAGGCCTATCAAGCGGCGACCGCTCCGAAACTGCGCCGGCGAGGGCCCTTGAGGAGGCGGGCTGGTTCGTTTCACCAGTCGTCGACCCGACAAATCACACATGGTGGAGTTTCGCGGATGAACGCAAGACTTGGAGCTTTCCTTGTCGTCGCCCTCAGCTTCTGTGCTCAGGCCGACGCTCAGACCCCTGCCCTGTACGACGAAGCGACCCTGCGGACCTTCGAACTGACATTCGACCAGCCGAACTACTGGTCGCTGCTCCTGGCCAACAAGGAGGCGGAGATCTACATCGAGGCGGACCTGACCGTGGACGGCGTCGTCTATCCCGACGTGGGAGTCCGGTTCAAAGGGAATGCCTCCTACACCGGCATCGGGACTTCGGAAAAGAAGCCGTTCAACATCGACTTGAATGAGTTTGTTCCGGGCCAGGACATCCAGGGGTACAAGAAGCTGATCTTGAACAACGGCTTCAAGGACCCGAGCTGGGTCAGGGAGGTGCTGAGCTACCACATCTTCCGTGACTACATTCCCGCCCCGAAGGCCAACTTCGTGAAGCTGCTCATCAACGGAGAGAACTGGGGCATCTATGGCAACGTCCAGCACATCGATGACGAGATGCTCGAGGAGTGGTTCAACGGACCGGATGGGAATCTCTACAAGTCGGTCGGTGAGGGACCTGGGCCGTCCACATCCTCCCTCAACTGGCTCGGGACCAATCCGACGTCGTATGACGGACCGTACGAACTGAAGACCGAGGACAGCCTGACCCCGTGGACCGATCTGATCGAGCTCTGCGATGTTCTCAACAACACCACGGGAATGACGACCTATGCGGCGCTGCAGCCGATCCTCAACGTGGACCGGGCCATCTGGATGCTCGCGCTGAACAACGTCTTCTGCAACCTCGACAGCTACTATGGCATGGGGCACAACTACTACGTCTTCCATGACGACTATCACGGCCGTATGCAGACCTTGCATTGGGACCTGAACGAGAGCTTCGGCGTCTTCACCATGGGGCTCCCCCCCGGAACCGCCGCGACCCTGAGCCCCTTCTACATGGTGACGAACTCCGAGCGTCCCCTGGTCGTGAAACTGGTCGGCGACACGGTCGGCAGGCAGGACTTCCTGGCGCACATGCGCACCGCCCTCGACCAATTCGACTGGACCGTTGTCGGCCCGCTGGCGCAAACGTATCAGGACCTGATCCGCACCGAAGTGTACGCCGACACCAAGAAGCTGTACACGAACCAGAATTTCGACGACAACCTCACGCAGGACGTCTGGGCGAGCGGGGCCCTGGCACCGGGCCTCCAGCCTTTCATCAATACGAGGCGCAGCTATCTCCTCGGTCTGTCGGACTTCACGGTGGCGACCGCCTCGATCAGCGGGGTCGCGCACACTCCCGACAGTCCGCTGGACACTGATGAGATCTGGGTCAGCGCGACCGTCGCACCCGGCGTGTCGATCGGTGGAGTCGAGCTGTTCTGGCGGGTCCTTGGTGCCTTCGACGGCGTCGCAATGGCGGATGACGGGCTGCATCAGGACGGCGCGGCGGGCGACCTCACCTACGGCGCTTCCATTCCGGCCCAACTCTCCGGTACCCATGTCGAGTACTACGTCCGCGCACGTACCACGACTGGCGCGGCCACGTTCAATCCCCAGAAAAGTGAACACGCTCCCTACTCACTCCTCGTCACCAGTTCCGCCCCGACAGCCGGACTCTCGATCAACGAGTTCATGGCCAAGAACAACAACGGCATCGTGGACGAAGCGGGTCAATACGAGGACTGGATCGAGCTGGTCAACACCGGAACCACGACCCTGGATCTGGGCGGAATGTACTTGACCGACGATCTCTCCGATCCGACGCAATGGCAGATCCCGGCCGGCACCCTACTCCTGCCCGATGAGGTCCTGCTGATCTGGGCGGATGAAGACCTCACAGATGGGCCGATGCATGCCGATTTCAAGCTCTCCGCCGATGGCGAGGAGATCGGGCTGTTCGCCTCGGATGGAACAACTCCCATCGACACCGTGACGTTCGGCCCGCAGGTCGCGGACATCTCGTCTGGCCTTCTGTTCGATGGCGTGGGCCCGTCGGTCACATTCCTCGACCCTTCGCCGGACGCTCTGAACAGCGGTGGGGCGTGCGGTACCCGGCGGTACTCCGCTCTTGATTCGACCACGCATCCCGTGGGCCTCGACCTGACCGGCGTGCCGCAACAGGGAGCCTCCGTCTCGCTCGACATCACCGGCGGAGCCGCGAGCGCTCGAGTGTACCTGTTCGTCTCACCGTCCGCCGCCTATCAGCCGGTGGGCGCCGTCGGTGTGGTGCTGTTCGACCTGGCTCAGTCCATCCTCTTACCGCTCACCCTGGACGGGACCGGCGCGTTCTCCATCAACCTGACCATCCCCAACCCGAGTTCGGCGGTTGGCCTGCCGCTCTACCTGCAGGCGTTCTCCCTGCCGACGGGCGGCCCCAAGACCGCGTCGAACGGACTGGAACTGATCGTCTGTCCCTGAATCCTCCTGGCTTCACCGCCGTGAGGCCCTCTCCCCCTCCCGAAGCATGGTGGGGGGGGAGGGCGTCTTACAAGAAACAGAGGAGCCGACAACCTCTGTCACGGAGGTAGACCGTGTCGAATAATCCCCGGTTCGACGGCACGCTGACATCGCGTTACGAATGCAAGTATCTCATCGACGAGCCGCTCTCGCATTGCGTGCGTCGCTTCATCAAGCCGTTCCTAGTCCCCGACCCATACAGTCTGCGGCACGCCGATCTCCGCTACCCGGTGTTCTCCCTCTATCTGGACACGGCCTCGCTGCGCTTTTATCGGGACACGCTGCAAGGGATCAAGAACCGCTTCAAGCTCCGCCTGCGCTACTACTCCGCGGACGATCCCTCGTCGCCCGTGTTCTTCGAGATCAAGAAGCGCGTCGACAAGATCGTGCGGAAGAACCGTGAGTGCGTGGACCGCGGGGACGCCGAGGCCTTTCTCGATGGCTGCGGCGTCCGGCCGGCGCAGTTCGGGCGCAGGTACGGCAAGGACTTCCAGGAGTTCCAACAGCGGTGCCGAGAGACACGGGCCAGACCCACGCTGCGGATTCAGTACTTGCGCGAGGCGTACGAATCTCGCGGCAGGGATCCGGTCCGGATCACCTTCGATTCGAACCTGCAGCACTCACTGGTCGACCAACCGACCCTCACGGACCTGCGCGGCGACTGGCGTCCGACTCCGGTGAACGGCGTGATCCTCGAGGTCAAGTTCACGGAACGTTGCCCCCTGTGGGTCAGGCAGATGATCAGTAACTTCCAGTTGGACCGGCGGAGCGTCCCGAAGTACGTGATGTCCGTGGACGAAGTCGTCGCCGCCGGGAGGCACTTCCTGCTGCGCGCGCACGCCGCGGGAGCGGGCCGGCCGCCGGTGGCAAGGCAATACGAAGCGAGTTCCCAGCGACATGGATATTCTTCAAGAGCTCTTCAACGATCCGTCGCAGGCGCGGCCGGAGTACGGCCTGAACGCGATGTTGCTCTCCCTCCTGACGGCCTTCGTGCTCGGCCAGCTCATCGCCTGGGTCTACAGACGCACGCATGTCGGCCTGTCGTATTCCCGCTCCTTCACCCAATCGCTGGTGCTCATCAACATGGTCGTGGCCACGGTGATGTTCGTCATCGGCAACAGCATCGTCACGGCCTTCGGACTGATCGGCGCCCTGGCGATCATCCGCTTCCGCAACGTGCTGAAGGACACCCGCGATACCGTATTCGTGTTCTTCACCCTGGTGCTGGGGATGGCCATCGGGTCACAGCGGTACCTGACGGCCACGGTCGGCACCCTGGCGCTGCTGGCCGCCGCCGTCTACCTGCAGTACGTGGCGTTCGGAAGCTGCGGCATGTTCCACGGCCATCTCAGCTTCAGGGTGGAAGGAAACGACCTCCGGTCCGAACTGTTCAGTCCGATTCTGGAGCGCTTCTGCCGTCGCACCAGCGAGCTGTCCGTGCGGCAGGGATCCGGCATGACCGAGTACGTGTTCCAGGTTCACCTGCGGGACCGCACTCGCGGTGACGAGATGATCCGCGCCCTCGAGAGCCTCGGCGGACTCGGCGCTGTCTCCCTGGCCCTGCAGGATGGACTTTCCGAGGTGTAGTTTGGCGAACAGCGGGACGATCCGCACTCCTCTGTCACAACAGTGGCAACGGTTCAGACAGGGCGGCCTGCCGCTCGTGATCTGGCTCTGCGCGGCCGGCGGCATGTTGTTCATGCTGGCGGATCGCCGGGCTGAGCGGGTGTATCTCGGCCTGGCGCGGGAAGTGACCTTCGAGGTTTCAGCGGTCCGGGCCGGAGAACTCAAAGAACTGCGCGTCGGCCTGTATCAGACCGTGGCCGAAGGCGAGGCTGTGGCCTTGCTTCGCGAGGATGACCTGGAGGGCGCCATTCACGTCGCCCGCGAGGAGCTCGAGCGCCTGGCCGCGGAGTTGCGGTGCGGCAGCGCCCGCATCCGGACCGGCGCCGAGGCAGATCGTATCCGCGGCGCCCAAGACTACCTGGGGCTGCTGCGTCGCTATCTGATGGACGAGAACACTCTCGCCATCGAGGCCATGCAGGTTCAGGTCCAGGCGACCAGTGACGAACTGGAGGCCGACCGCATCGAGGTCCAACTCAATCGCTCGCGCCGGCTGCTGGAGGACGAGGTGTCGTCGGCAGGCGATGTCGACGACTTGATGAAGCTCCACCAAAAGGCTCTCGGAGGCGCCCGCGAGAACCGGAAGCGCCTGGCCGCGCTCAACGCCCGCCTGGAGCTGGCCCGTGGACGGACCCAGGACCTGACGGCAGCGACGCCGCGCCAGAGCGACCTGGAAGATCTTCTGGCGGGAATGAGGGCTGCCGTGAAGGTCCAACAGGCGCGCATCGACGTACTCGAGCAGAAGCGGCGCTCCTTGCTGCTCAGGGCTCCTGTCTCCGGCCAGGTGGCGCGGGTCCTGGCGCGCCCGGGTCAGGCGGTCCTCGCAGGAGAACCCGTGCTGGAACTGATCGGCGGCGCTCCCGATGAAGTCGTACTCTATGTTCCGGCGGGCGCCGCCGAGTCGCCGCGGCTTTCCCAGCGCATGCTTATTTCACGGATCTCCGCCCCGGCGGAACAGCAGGAGGCCGTGGTCCAGTGCGCCGCCCCCGCCCTCGCGGAACTGCCTCCGCAGCTCTGGAGGAACCCCGAGGTCCGTGAGTACGGACGGGCGTACCTGGTGGGACCGGTGAGGCGAATGAACTTGGTCGCGGGAGAAACCGTCCGAATCTCTCCCGTACCGGGCGACTGACCCCGCATTGCCGTGCGTCGTTCACGGCAGGGGATAGGGCCGTCGTCACGCGGTCCGGCCGCCGGGCCGGAGCCGCGACCGGAGTCAGGCCCTGGTGGTACAACTCGACCTGGGTCTCCGGCGTCTTCCGCCGCAATGACTTCTGGCCCGGGCCGGCGCGGAGCTCCCCTTCCGGACTCCTCGGCCGATCGACGGTTGGAAAGATCAGGTGCAATCGAGCACGCGAACGTGTACGTGTAAGGCCTCGGGCACGCCGTGAGACCGCTTCATGCACATCCTCGTCGTGGAAGATTACGTCCCCTTGCGTACCGCGGTAGTGAAGGCCCTCCGCGAGGAGAGTTACGCGGTCGACGAGGTGGGCGACGGCGTCCAGGGGCTTTCCAGGATCTTCACCGAAGATCATGACGTCGTCATTCTCGACCTGAACCTCCCCGGGCTCGACGGGCTCTCGCTCCTCGAGCGTGTGCGGCGCGAGAAGCGGTCCTGTCACGTGCTGATCACCACGGCCCGCGACGGAGTCGAGGATCGGGTGCGGGGTCTCGACCTCGGTGCGGATGATTACCTCGTCAAGCCGTTCGCGATGGCGGAGCTGCTCGCGCGCGTGCGCGCCCTCGTGCGCCGCGCCTATTCGCGGAAGGAAACGGAGATCACGATCGGCCACGTGCGCGTCCGAACCAGCGACCACACGGTCTTCGTGGAAGACGAGCCGGTGGAACTCACCGCCAAGGAGTATGCGCTCCTCGAGTACCTCATGCTCCGGGCCGGAGAGGTCGTGACGCGCACCGAGATCTGGGAACATATCTACGACGAGCGCGCCGAGGTCATGAGCAACGTCGTCGATGTCTACGTCGGCTACCTGCGCAAGAAGATCGAACGGCCCGGCCGCCCCCCACTCATCAGGACGCGGCGTGGCGAAGGGTATCTCCTCGCGGAAGGTGAGGCGTGAAGTCGATCCGCGCGCGATTGATTCTCGGCGTGTTGCTGGCGGCGACCCTCTGCCTCGCGGCGAGCGGCGTGGCGATCTACGTCAACGTGCGGAACCGGTTGATTCTGGACCAGGACAGCACGCTGGTGGCGATCGCGAAATCGACCGTTCCGTCGATGATCCGCGAGTGGGGGGGGCGCGCAGGGCCACCAGGACCTCCAGGACCACTCCCGCCGGACGACTTTCCCGCAGGAGGGCGAGGCGGCCCGCGGCGGCCGCTCGTCGAGAATCCGCTGCACCGAATGGACGTCCTGTTTCAGTGGAGGCGACACGACGGAACCAGCATCGGCCGCAGCGAGGCCCTGGGTGAGGGCACCCTTCCCAGGATCGGCGCCGAGCAGGCGCCGGCTCCGGTCGAAGACATCGATCAGAGCGCCTTCCGCTTCGAGTCGATCACCCTCGCCGACGGCTCTCCTGCCCGCGCCGCCGGCCTGCGCTGCCTGCCCGCGCCGCACCCGCCCGACTCCCGCGCCGGCCGGACCGATGAACCGCCGCCCCCGTTCGAGTTCACCTTCGCCCTGGAGACGAGCGATCTCTGGTCCTCGCTGGCGGACCTCCGCTGGCTTCTGATCGCGACCTGGCTGGTCACCAGCCTCGCCTGCGCCGGGATCCTCTCGCTGGTCGTGCACACCAGCCTGCGCCCCCTGTCAAGGCTGGGGCGCGAGATCGGCGAGATGGATGAGGCGGTGCTCGGCCGGCGCTTCGAGGCCGCGGGCGCGCCGCTCGAGCTGGTCCCGGTGATCGAGCAACTGAACGATCTCCTGGCGCGAATCGGGAACGCCCTCGAGCGGGAGCAGGCCTTCTCCGCGGACGCGGCACATGAACTGCGCACTCCCCTTTCCGGCCTGCGCGCCACGCTGGAAGTCTCGCTGGGGCGTGAGCGGAGCTCGGAGGAGTACCGCGAGGCCTCGAGACAATGCCTGGCGATCACGCTCCAGATGCAGTCGATGGTCGAGGGACTGCTCGAAATGGCGCGTGGCGGAGCGGGTGGAGAGATCACCGAAGTGAACCTCGCCAAGCTGATCGAGGAATGCTGGGAGCCGCATGCGCCCGCGGCCGCCCGGCGCCACCTCCGGCTCGAACTCTCGATTCCGTCGGTTCTGCGCCTCGAGACCGACGCGCGGCTGCTGCGGCGCATCATCCTGAATCTGATCGACAACGCCGTCGACTACTCCGATGAGGACGGTGTGATCGAGATCGCGGCGCTCGAGGAGCCTGGAGCTCTCGCGATCCGCGCCTCGAATCCGGCCGCCTCGGCCCCGCCGGACCTCCCCTCCCGCGCCTGCGACGCCTTCTGGCGCGCCGACACCTCCCGCACCGACACAGGCCATGTTGGGCTCGGCCTCGCCCTGAGCCGGAGGATCGCCGGCCTGCTGGGAGGGACCTTGTCCGCCGAGCTCGAGGACGGCCGTTTCAGCGTCTCTTTGCGGCTCCGCCGCAAATAGGCTCGGATTCGCCCCCTCCTCTCATGATCCTCTCATCGTGCCCGGTCTAGGCTTCAGCGTACGACACGAGTTTCAAGGACCTGAGCCACTCGGGGAGCGCGATGAGCTGGAGAGCATCCAGGTTGATCGGAACGACCGTTGCACTGGCCGGAGTCCTCGCCGCGCCCCTGCCGGCGGGCGTGGTGGGCGTGAAACTGAACCTCGCCCTTCTGACCCGTGGGCCGATCGACTTCGCGTCGAACGCGCTCGAGGTCGACATCGAGCCCTGACGGGCGCGCGGAAGAGGCTCTGCCCGCGAAGGAAACGAATGAACATGCGACTGCCAACCGGACACTGCGCCTTGCTCGCGATTCTCACTGGAATCGCCCCCCCAGCCCTCCTGGCGCAGGGCCCGAGGCAGTCGCATCCTCCGTACGCCATCGTCGATACCGGACAGGTGCGCTGCTACGACGCCCGCCGTGAAACCCCCTACCCCGCGCACGGTAGTCCCTTCTTCGGTCAGGACGCCCAGTACGCCGGCCACGAGGCGAGGTACGAGGTCCTGGATGACGACACCGTGAGCGATCTGGTGACAGGGCTGACCTGGACCCGCGACCCGGGGCCGAAACAGACCTTTCGAGAGGCAGCGGCTGGCGCCGGCGAATGCCGGGCAGGAGGGCACCAGGATTGGCGGCTCCCGTCGATCAAGGAACTCTACTCCCTCATTCTCTTCAGCGGCCAGGATCTCGGCCCGGCGGACGACGGCTCTCCCTACGCGCGCCCTTTCATCGATACCGAAGCGTTCAGCTTCTCCTACGGAGACCCAAGGCAGGGCGAACGCCCGATCGACTCGCAGTGGGCGACCTCCACCAGGTATGTCGGCACCACCATGCACGGCAACGAGACGATGTTCGGCGTGAACTTCGCCGACGGCCGGATCAAGGGGTACCCGACGGGTGGGATGCCCGGCCGCGGTGAGAAGACCTTCTATGCCATCTACGTGCGCGGCAATCCTCGCTACGGACGGAACGACTTCGTCGACAACGAGGACGGCACCGTCACAGATCGCGCGACCGGCCTGACCTGGATGAAGCAGGACTCGGGTCACATGAAAGGCGGCCCCGAGCGGGACGGCGCCATGAACTGGGAGCAGGCGCTCGCCTTCGCGGAGAGCCTCGATCACGCCGGCAAGAGGGACTGGCGGCTGCCGAACGCGAAGGAACTCCAGAGCATCGTCGACTACGAGCGCAGCCCGGACACCACCGGCTCGGCGGCCATCGACCCGATCTTCGAGGTCTCCACCATCGCGGCCGAAGACGGCAAGCAGGAGTACCCCTTCTACTGGACTTCGACGACCCACGCGAGCCGCCGCAGTGGTTCTGCCGCCGTCTATGTCGCGTTCGGCCGGGGCACCGGCTGGATGGGTCCTCGCAGGGGCCGCCAGGGTCCAGTCAAGCCCGAACTCCTCGACGTCCACGGCGCCGGCTGCCAACGCAGCGACCCGAAGGCAGGCGACCCGGCCGATTTCTCCCAGGGCCGCGGTCCCCAGGGTGACGTCATCCGCATCAACAACTACGTGCGCTGCGTCCGCGGAGGCGAGGCAACACCGAGAACGGAAGGTCCCGCGCTCCTGGAGGTCCCACCGCCAGACAGACGACCTCCCCCCGGCGGCAGACCACCCCCGGGCGGACCGCCGCCACCAGATGGACCGCCGCCACCAGATGGACCGCCACCCGGACGCTGCGCGCCTCCTGTACGGCCTCGTTTTCCGCTTGGCCAGGACGCGCTTCCCGCACGGGAATCAGCAGGTGACGGTCAAGTGGTGAGGTGACACGGAGACGTGGGACAACTTCCAGTCCAACCGCTGACCTCCTACTTATTCCCCAGCGTCAACGACATTTGGAGAGATTCGCCGCCGCGATCGACTGGGCGGCATTCTCCGCTACCACTACCGGGCCGCCTGATCTCCACAACTCCACTGCCTGCCGATCGCAGGCCGAGACCCGTCCATGCCCTCTCTCTGCGCACGCGCTGGTCCAACTTTGATCGGCACTGCCAGTACCGCCAGGTTCCCAGGCCACGCTGCCAACCTCGCTCCCCCGGTTCATGGGCGCAGGCGTCAGTGGATCCTGCGATTCACGTCGGCGACATTTTCGGACACGACGGGCGCGAGGACGAGTCCCGCTGCGCTGAGTCCGCCGGATGCGCGGGGATCTAACGCTGCCGCCTCAAGTCGTTAGCGCGCCCTAACAATAGACACCGGGCGTCCGTCTTGTCCGTAATCCACTAAGTAACTATCAAAAAACACTTTATACCGATTCGCCACCCTCCCGCCCCGGTTGGCACGCCGCGTGTTCTATCCTCCACCGCACTTCAGAACACCCGCGGCCTGAAACACCGCACAACCGGAGACAGAACCATGAAGAAGTCGATGATCATCCTCTCCCTGACCGCCCTCGCCGCCGGATTCGCCTTCGCTGGAAGCGCTGATGCGGGGTATGCCAAAAGCACCAAGAAGAAGCAGGTGGTGGTACAGAAACAGGTGACAAAAAGAGACTTCGGACGCCGGACGGTGGTCCACAAGGATGTCACCAAGGTCGTCAACGTGAAGAAGGTCACCAAGGTCTACGAGCCCCGGCACGGCTCCTGGGGGCACGACCACGGATCCCGGTACTACGGCGCCTTCCCGGCTCCCTTCGCTCCCTTCGGGTCGGTTGCGGCCGTTGGTTCCTTCGGAGGCTTTTCGTTCTCCATCGGTGCGCCGGTCGTCTTCCCCGCTCCCATGCCCTGCACCTACGTGGTCGAGCAGGTCTGGATCGAGCCGGTCACCGAAACCCGACTCGTCGGCTACGACGTCTTCATGAACCCGATCTACGAGAACGTCATCGTGGCTCCTGGCTCGTACCAGAATGCCCAGTACAGGCTCCACATGGACGGAAGCCGGGAATTCGTGACCTATCTCCCCTGACCCCCCCGAACCACTTGTCCCCCCGATGTGGTAGACTCATCTTCCTCAGGAACCGCCGACCGATAGAGAAGAGCCATGCTGAAGCTGACGACGACACTGAAGACCGCGATGCTCCTCGGGGCGCTGTTCCTGGCGCCCCTCGCCGGCGCCGCCGAGGCGGGCCACGATCGAGACCCGCGGCAGGGTCTCCGGAGCTTCGCCCTGAAGGCCGGGCACGAGCATGAGTGGGTCCGCTCCACCAAGCAGGTCTGGGTACCCCCGGTCTACCAGAACAAGCGGGTCGGGACGGACGCCAAGGGCAAGCCGATCTACGAGAAGGTGCTGGTTCGGAAGGGGGTACTACAAGCCGGTGACCGTCATGAAGTGCGTGAAGTGCGGAAAGACTCAATAAACCGTCACCCGGACGGTAGACGGAGTTCTCGAGAGGGCCGGCCCCGGTGGATCGGGGGCCGGCCCTCTCTCCTTCCTCTCTCCCTCGCATGGATGGGCTGAGGGGTTCCGCATGACCGGTCCGGGAACTACGCTCTAGGAATGTCGGACGCTTTCCACCTTTGCTGGATCAATCACGCCGGCGGCGAGCTGGTCTATCAGGTCCGCGGCTCGATGACCGTCGGCCGGGCTCCTGAGAACGAGATTTCAGTCGACGAGGAAGGGGTCTCCCGCAGGCACTGCCGGCTGGAGCTCCGGGAGTCCGGCCTCTTTCTGGAGGATCTCGGCTCGACCAACGGCACCTTCGTCAACGGGAAGAGGGTGGTTCAGGCGGATGTGGGGGAGGGTGATGAGATCCTGGTGGGCCGGAGCCTCTTCCGCGTCCAGGGCGGGACCGGGCGGTGCGCCACGGCGGAAACCCTGCGCATCGGCCGGGAGACGATCGAACTGACCCTGAAGGCCGGCCGGGAGGAGTATCCGGGCAGTCTCGGCTCCGGCTCGCAGGCCGCCGACCACCTGCGCACGCTCTGCCGGGTGATGGATGCGGTCAATGCCGGCAGCTCCTCGGAAGAGCTGTACCGGCAGGTGCTGGATTCAATCCTCGCGACGCTCGACATGGACTTCGGGGCGGTTCTCCTGGGCTCCGATCCGGCGGCTCCGGCCGTCCTCGCCGCCAGTCGGCGAGGAAAGGCGCACCCGGCTCTCAGCACCACGGTGCTCGGAACCGTGCTGCGAAACGGGGAGGCGGTGCTGGCCAACGACATCCAGGGGGATGCACGGTTCTCCGGCTCGACGAGCCTGGCCGGGGAGGTGGCGACGCGGATTCTGAGCGCGCCGATCGCCTTCTCCGGGAACATTCTGGGGGCGCTCTACTTCACCTCCGATTCGAGGGATCTTCCGGTGGCGGAGTCCGACCTGCGGCTGGTGACCCTGGTCGGGCGGCAACTGGCCCTGGCAGCCGACAAGCTGCGCCGGCAGGAACTGGTGCTGGAGGAGAATCGTTCCCTGCGCGCCGCCATGGTGGGCGACCTCGAAATCGTCGGCTCGTCCGACGCGCTCCAGCAGGCGCAGGAAATGACCCGCCGGGCAGCCCGGGCCGACGTGACCGTCCTGATCACCGGCGAGACCGGCACCGGCAAGGAACTGTTCGCCCGGGCGGTCCACGAGTGGAGTCCCCGCGCGGGGCAGCCTTTCATCGCCGTGAATTGCGGCGCCATTCCGCAGGCCATGGTGGAGAGCGAGCTGTTCGGCCACGAGCGGGGCGCGTTCACCGGGGCCGTGGAGCGCCGCATCGGGCGATTCGAGCTGGCGCGCGAGGGGACGCTCTTCCTGGACGAGGTCGGGGAGCTGCCGCTCGACCTCCAGGTCAAGCTGCTCAGGGTGCTGGAGGAGAAGCGGTTCTTCCGCGTGGGCGGGTCGAAGGAGATCCGCTCCGATGTGCGGGTGGTCGCCGCCACCAATCGCGATCTCCTGCGGCTGGTCGAGGCGGGGGAGTTCCGCAAGGATCTACTCTACCGGATCCGGGTTCTGGAGATCGGGATTCCTCCTCTCAGGGAGCGGGTGCGGGACATCCTCGAAATCGCGGAGCACCTGCTGGGCGGGCTTTCCCGGGAGTCGGGCCTGTCTCCAAGGAGGCTGAGCCCGGAGGCGAAGCGGCGGATGGAAGCGTACTCCTGGCCCGGCAACGTCCGGGAGCTCCGGAATGTGCTCGAGCGAGCCCTGATCCTCAGCTCCTCGGACACGATCAGTGCCGATGAGATTCTCCCCCGGACCGCCCTGGAGACCGGGGGAGCGCCGGCGGCGTGCGGCTCGCAGCGCAGCCTGAGGGACGTAGAAAAGGAGCACATCCGGGCCGTGCTCGTGGCCACCGGCTGGAACAAGTCCCGAGCGGCGGAGATTCTCGGGATCGGGCGGACGAACATCTATGAGAAGATCAAGCAGTACGGTCTGGAATCGACTTCCTGATGACGCTGGCTGAGATTCTCTGTACCTGCGGCAAGCGGTTCTCCGTTCAGGATGACGGCGGCGGTCTTCCCCACGCCTGCCCGGACTGCCAGATGTTGAACGTGCTGCCCCGGGTCGCCAGCCTGGAGCCTGTCGGCGTCGGCGCTGGCACCGAGACGCAGGTCCGATCCACCAGAGTGTTGTCCCGGGTCGGCCAGAGCGTGCAGGAGGCGGTGAAGGGCCTGCCTGAAGGATCGGTGCTCGGCCCGTACCGGGTGATCTCGCGCATCGGCAAGGGAGGAATGGGGTCGGTCTACGAGGCGGTCGATGATCGGCTCGGTCAGAAGGTCGCCCTCAAGGTGCTTTCGCCGGAGCTGACCCAGCGGCCGGACTTCGTGGTCCGCTTCCATCGGGAGTCGAGATCGCTTGCCGAACTCTCCGATCCGCGCATCGCCAAGGTCTACTTCAACGGGGCGGCGGAGGGGCTGCCCTTCTTCGCCATGGAGTTCGTTGACGGCAGGAACCTGGAGCAGATCCTCGAGGAGGATGGGAGGATGTCTTCAGAGCAGGTCCTGCACCTGATGAGCGAGGCGGCCATCGGTCTCTCGGCCGCCGCCGATCAGGGGATCATTCACCGGGACGTCAAGCCGACCAACCTGCTGGTCGACCGGGAGGGGAACCTGCGGATCGTGGACTTCGGCCTGGCCAAGTCGGTCGACTCGGAGTCGCGCCTGACCGTGACCGGGGCGGTGGTGGGGACCCCGTATTACCTCTCTCCGGAGCAGGGGCTCGGCAAACCGGTCGATGTGCGCTCCGACATCTACTCCCTCGGGGCCACCTTCTACCACCTGATGACGGGGAAGCCCCCGTTCGATGCGGAGAGCCCGGTCTCGATCATCATGTGTCATGTCAGCAAAGCGCCCGAACTGATCACGGAGCGAAACTCGAGCATTCCGGAGCCGCTGGCCCGGGTCGTCATGCGCTGCATCGCGAAGAGCCCGGAGCGGCGGTACCAGGATTATGACGAGCTGCTGGAGGATCTGGAGGCGGTGCGGCAGGGAGAGCCGGTGGCGGCTCCCCCCCAGGAGATCTCCGCCAAGAAGACCGGCCCGTCGGTAGTGGTGATGGACGAGCTGGAAGAGGGCGTGAGCGTGCTGCGTCGGGCTTCCAGGATCAGGCGAGGCTTCGCCCTCGCCATCGACTTCGCCGTGCTCTCGTTGGCCTGGGTCGCGGTGATCGCCATCTTCGAGGGCCGGGTCGCCATGCACCCCTTGCAGGTTCTGCTCCCGCTCGCGTACCTGTACATCGCGGTGGGTGACGGGTTGGGGGGGCGCTCCCCGGGCAAGCGGTTTGCCCATTTGCGGGTGGCCCTGCCGGACGGTACCGGCCCGAGTCTTCTCGCCGCCGCCATTCGCGGGCTGCTCTGCCTGCCGATCATCTTCATCGTCGCCCTGTCCCGCGGCGCGGGTCCCGCAGACGCCAC
>JAZDLC010000326.1:0-7976 GCA_043802345.1 Planctomycetota bacterium
TCGAGCACCTTGAGGGCGCGGATCAGGGCGATGCCGCCGCCCGGGAGGATGCCCTCTTCCACCGCCGCGCGGGTGGCGTGGAGCGCGTCTTCGACGCGGGCCTTCTTCTCCTTGACTTCCGACTCGGTGGCCGCGCCCACGTTTACCTGGGCCACGCCGCCTGCCAGCTTGGCCAGGCGCTCCTGGAGCTTCTCCCGGTCGTAGTCCGACGTGCACCGCTCGATCTCGGCCTTGATGGCGCCGATGCGCCCCTGGATGTCGGCCTTCTTGCCGGCGCCTTCGATGATGGTGGTGTTGTCCTTGCTGATGATCACCTTCTTGGCCTGGCCCAGGTCGGTCAGATTGAGCGACTCGAGCTTGATGCCAAGGTCCTCGAATACGGCGGTGCCGCCGGTGAGGGTGGCGATATCTTCCAGCATGGCCTTGCGGCGGTCACCGAATCCGGGCGCCTTGACGGCGGCGCAGGAGAAGATTCCGCGCAGCTTGTTGACCACGAGCGTGGCCAGCGCCTCGCCCTCGACATCCTCGGCCACGATCAGCAGCGGTTTGCCGGCCTGCGCGACCTTCTCGAGCACCGGAATCAAGTCCTTGATGTTCGAGAGCTTCTTCTCGTGGATCAGGATCAGGCAGTCCTCGAGGACCGTCTCCATCTTCTGCAGGTTGGTGACGAAGTGCGGCGAGAGGTACCCCTTGTCGAACTGCATCCCCTCGACCCACTCGATCTCGGTGTTGAGCGACTTGTCTTCCTCGACGGTGATGACGCCGTCCTTGCCGACCCGCTCCATTGCCTCGGCGATGTTGCGGCCGATTTCCGGGTCGCCGTTGCTGGCGATGGTCGCCACCTTCTCGATGTCCGACTTCCCCTTCACCGGGGTGCTCATGGAGTGGAGCTTCTTGACGATCGCCGCCACACCCTTCTCGATGCCCCGCTTCAGGTCGACCGGGTTGGCGCCGGCGGTGACGTTCCGCAGCCCCTCCTCGTAGATCGCTTCGGCCAGCACCGTTGCGGTGGTGGTGCCGTCCCCGGCGATGTCGGAGGTCTTGGAAGCGACTTCCTTGACGATCTGGGCGCCCATGTTCTCATAGACGTTTTCCAGCTCGATCTCCTTGGCCACCGTCACGCCGTCCTTGGTGACGGTCGGCGATCCGAACGACTTCTGGAGGATCACGTTCCGGCCTCGCGGCCCGAGGGTCACTTTCACCGCGCGGGCGAGTTTCTTGACGCCGGAGCGGATCAGCTCCCGGGCCTCCTGATCGTATGCGATCTGCTTTGCAGTCATTGAATTGCTCTCTCTTCTTTGGGTTGTTCGTGGGCCCGGATCAGTTTTCGATCACGGCGTAGACGTCAGACTCCTGGATGACCTTGTACTCCTGACCGTCGATGGTGATGTCGTGGCCCGCGTACTTGGAGTAGATCACGCGGTCGTTCTTCTTGATCTGGAACTTGGCTCTGGAGCCGTCGTCCAGGATGCGCCCCTCGCCCAGCGCGATCACGGTCCCCTCGGCCGGCTTCTCCTTGGCGGTGTCGGGCAGGATGATCCCGCCCCGCGTGCGATCCTCGGCCTCGGTCGGTCGAACGAGAACGTGGTCGTTGATCGGCTTGACCGTGGTCTTGGTCTTGTTCTTGGTCTTCGTTGCCATGCTGGTCTCCTCTTCAGACAATCGTGGCGGACGATTCAGTTTGAGCAGCACGTCCGCCACGAACGAGCTCTCGACATTCTCTCGGGAGGGGTGTTCCCGCGTTTTCCCGGGCCGCTACTGGAGCTTCCCGTAATGCTGCTGAAGAAGCCGGTTCATGGAGAAGCGCAGCAGGTCGAGCACGATCGGCTTGGAGAGCATCGAGAACGCCCCCACCTCCAACGCCTCAACCTGTCGCTGCCGGGAATCGTCACCGGAGATGAAGATGCACGGCAGGCCGGAACGCTGCTGCCGCACCACCCTCAGAACTTCGATTCCGTTCATCCCGGGCATGTCAACATCCATGATGGAGAAGGACATCCGCTGCTTGAGCAGGATCTCCAGGGCGGTCAGGCCGCTGTCCGCTTCCACGATGATGAACCCCTCGCTGGCGAGAAATTCGCGCAGCGACTCGCGGACGTCGCGATCGTCATCCGCAAGCAGGACTCGCATCGGGCGTTGGGCAGGCTTTGTCATCTCGGTCGACTTCCCATGCCTCCGACTTCAGCCCCGGAACCAACCGGGACTTGGGTGGTGTATCATCAAAAGGGGTGCCAATACGGGATCGACAGGTTCTGGCATTGCTCTTGATAGCATAGCCACTTATGAGGTATCGAACCGGTTGGCGCCTTGAGGCGCCGACGACAATTTGTCCGAAAGGGGTGGCTCCGGCCGCTGGATTCAGGCGTGACCATGACAATTCGTCGCTTGATGGCCGCTCGGGAGGCGGTGAAGAATGCCCGACTCTACCTGATCCTGGGCTGCGAGGCCGGGGAGGGCCGGGATCCGCTGGAGGTGGCCGCGGCGGCCGTGGCTGGAGGCGTGGAGCTGATCCAGATCCGGCTGAAGTCCGTGACCACGAAGGAGCGAATCGAGTTCTGTCGCCGGCTGAGGAAGTGCTGTGGAACCTCCTGCCCGCCGATCATCGTCAACGACGACCTGGAGGCGGCCATCGGCGCGGAGGCCGCCGGGGTCCATGTGGGGCAGGACGACGTGCCGGTGGCCCAGGCAAGGAAGCAGGCCGGTGACCGGTTGATCGTCGGGCTCTCGACCCATTCTCCGGCGCAGGCGGAAGAGGCCGAGGCCGCGGGCGCCGACTACGCGGGCATCGGCGCCATCTTCCCCACGGAGACCAAGCAGATCGAGCATCTGATCGGCCCGGAGCCGCTCGAGGAACTTCCAGGACGGGTCGGCATCCCGGTGTTCGCCATCGGCGGCGTGACCTTGGCCAACCTGGAGCGCATTATTTCCAGGGGCTGCCGCAAGGTGGCGGTCTCGAGCGCCATCCTGGAAGCAGACGATCCGGAAGCGGCGGCCCGGACCTTTCACCAGAGGCTTTGGGAATCCGGCCCGATCATTCGTTAGGATCCGAGGATGCTCGCACGCTGGATGGCAATCCTGGGAGTGGCCGTCCTGGCCGGATGTTCCTCGAATGGCGGTCAGGCGACTCCGGAGGGCTCGCTGGAGCGGGCCCGGGCGGCGGCCCGGGACGGAGACCTGGACGCGGCCGAGGCGGAGCTGCTGCTGATCCTGAAACGGGATCCCCGGGACGCGTCCGCCCACGCGGACTATGCCTCCTTGCTGGCCCGGTCCGGCCGGGGGGACCAGGCGATCGTCGGCTACGAGCGGTCACTGGCCCTCGACCCCACGAATCCGGACGCTCTCTACAACCTGGGAACCTTGTACCTGCGCCGGGGTGATTCCCTGGGGGCGGCGAGGAAGCTGGAGCGTGCCCTCGAGCTGCGTCCGGAGCATGTCCCGACCTACAACAATCTCGCCCGGGCCTACTATCAGCTCGGTCTTCCGGAACTGGCGGGAGCCGCCTACGAGGAAGCGCTCGCGCTGGATCCGGACAACGGCACGGCCCGCGCCAATCTCGAACTGCTGAGCCGTTTCGACCCGGCCCGAACGCCGGCCAGTGCGGCGGAAACGGACGACTCATGACCTTTCTGACAGCCTGTCTCTGCCTCGCGCTCGCCCTTTCCCCGGCGGATGAGGACCGTGAACTGGAAGGGCTCAACGAACTGATGGGCTGCCTGGAGCATGTCCAGGTCGAGCGGCGCGGAGATGCGCTGGTGGTGACCGGCTGGACCGGAACCAAGGAAGAGCAGGAACTGCTGAAGCGGATCCTGGCGGCTCGCCCCAATCTGCTCGACCTGACCACCGCGGACATCGCGGATCCCGGCCGGATGATCGAGGTGGACGTGATCATCGTGGTCGTCCGGGACTTCGCGCGGCAAAGCGTGGGGTTCGACTTCCTGAGCCTGGTGAATCTGCGGTACGACGCGTTCCTGACCGACCACAAGCGGGACGGTTTCGGCTTCCAGACGCCGGCCACCGTCGGCGCGGTCACCGACGCCACCCAGGTGGGGCATCTGCTCTCGGCCAGCGTCGACTACGACGTCAACATCGCCAACGCCAGGAACGAGGAAGTGTCGGTGCTGGCGCGCCCGCACCTGGTGACCCTGAACGGCAAGCCGGCGGAGTTCCAATCGGGTGGCGAGCTGGTGTTCCAGGTCAGCGGCATCGAGAACGGCGACATCAAGCCGTACCCGTACGGCATTCAGCTCAACGTCACTCCCACGCTGCTGAAGACGAGGACGGCGGAAGGCACGGAGCAGGTGCTGGTGGAGGTGGAGGCGATCCGCACCAGCATTCTGGGCCTGGCCTTCGCCGAGGCTTCTGTCGGCGGCAGCGATGACGTCAGCTTCGACAAGACCCGGGTCAAGAGTACCGCGATCCTGGCGCTCGACGAGACCTTGATCCTGAGCGGCCTCTACCAGCGGGAGTTCCGGGACCGCCGCGCCGGGGTGCCGCTCCTCAAGGACATCCCGTTGCTCGGAGCGTTGTTCGGCAACGAGACTGAGGTGGACGACGTGCAGAGCACCGTGATCCTGCTCACGCCCAGGGATCCGGGCCTGATCGACGAGCGGCGCAACGAGGAGATCGCGAGTTTCATCGAGCGCCGCCGGGCCTACGTGAAGGCCCGGGAAGCAGGCGGGGCGGAGATCGATCGCTTCAAGCAAGAGTATCCCGACTGGTACCAGCCAAGGCCCAACCGGTACGCGAGCCACATCTTCCTGTTGAACAACAGCAGCATCTACCGTCAGGTGAGCGGGGACGACCTGCGTACGGATGCCTTGGAATCGGGCTTGTGGATCACCGACACCGCCCGGGAAGCGAAGGACCGGCGCAAGGACGGCTGAGCGATCACGAACAGGTCCAGCAGGCAGTAGAAGACCCCGCCGGTGAGCGGCGGGTTGGTCTGCGTCAGGCCGAGTACGGGCATCGACCCGGCCCAGGACCAGGAACCGACGGCGGTGCCGGCGAGTTCGACCAGGAGGGCCGTGGCGAGCATCACCGCGTAGAGATTGCGGGTCTCTCTCGGGAGCAGGCAGAGCAGGAAGACGGGAAAGAGGAGCAGGCCCGCGGTGTCGAGACCGGTCACGGCGAGCAGGATGACGGCGGGCGCGGCCAGCGCCAGCACCAGACGCCAGGTCCACGAGGGGACCTGCTGCGACAGCCTGCAGCCGGCGAGAAAGATGATGCCGTGACCCAGCGGCACGAAGACCGGCAGGTTTCCGTACCGGTAGTCGTACAAGCCCCACACAAAGCAGAGAAACACCTCTCCCAGCGTGGCCAGCACCACGCAGGCGAGCAGCAGGCGCCGCTCCTCCCGGGTAATCTGGCGATAGATCAGGAGGAAGATCGTGGCGACGGCGACATCCGCGGCCGCGTGCCCGAGACCCGGGATCGAGGCGTCGAGCGTCAGGCCGAGGGCGACGGCCAGCAGGGTCAGCAGCGGGATCATCGTGGTGCGAGCCGTCGGATCGGCGCAACTGGGGAATGGATGGCGAGGGACCGCCTGGGCGTTGCGCATGCCGAGTGTCCGAGCCGGTTCATTTGTGAGAGTGTAGCGGAGTGATCCGCGCGCCGAATCTGGTAGGTTCCCGCCCGGAGGATTTCCTGATGCGCGCTCCGATCCTGCTTTCGATCCTGCTTCTGCCGCTGCTGGCACTGGTCTCGGGCTGCCGCTCCTTCCCGGATCCGCCGCCGGGATGGGAGGGGGAGTTCAGCGCGGAGCACGCCCTGGAGCTGGCCCTGGGGCTCACGGAGGATGGGGAAGAGGAGAAGGAACCGAGGCCGGCGCCACCCGAGCTGGTCGACCTGATGGCGTCGATCTCGGTCGTGCGTCATGACAGCGAGCCGCCCGCCCGTATGTCGAGCATCATCCTCTGGAAGAAGCCGGGCTTGTGGAGCGTGGAGCAGGACGGCCCCGGAAAGGAGACGGTCAAGTTCGTGTGCGACGGCAGCCGCGCGGCCGAGATCCGGGAGGGGAAGGTCGTGCGGCGGGGTGTGCGGTCCGGGGAAGTGGGGGTCGACCTGCTGCTCCGGCATCTGTTTCTCCTGAACTACTTCCTGGAGGGGCCGGGAGGCCGCGCCTGGATCGACGAGACGATCCGGAACGAGGATGGCGGCTACTACCTGCGGATCGCCAAGGATGATGAAGTCGGCCACCGCTGGGTGCTCTCGCTCGATGCGGAGAGCCTGGAGCCGGTGGCGCTGAGGGAGTGGTTCAGCTCGTCGGACGGCCGCTTCCGTCCGCTCGACACCCGCTTCTTCGACCTGACCCGCGATTCCCGGGGTAACCTGATTCCCCGCAAGATGCTCTCGTATGTCAACGGCACGCTGTTCCAGGAGATGCAGATCCGGGACCTCGCCTGGAACCGGGGCCTGAAGCCGATCGATTTCCAGGTGCCCTGAGCCCGCACAAGCCGGCCTCAGCTCCGGGCGTCGATCCGTCGATAAGGACGGAATCGATGCTCGCTTCCGCCGGAGGCCTCCCATGAACGTTCGCCGCCTGCCCTTCTGCTCCATTCTGATCGTCTCGCTGGTCAGCGCCACCACCGCACGGGCCGGCGTTTTCAGGGCGAATCGCTTGTTCGTCGGCGCCGGAAACCTGGGCCAGGTCGAACTGTTCGACAGCGGCGCGTGTGTCGGAACATCGCTGAGCGGAGACCTCGACTATCCCTGGTTCATGGCCTTCGGTCCGGATGGCTGTCTTTACGTGTCCGAACTCTCCGACAACGAGGTTTCCAAGATCGACGCCACCGGGACCGTGGTCCAGTCATTCGGCTCGAGCTTTCTCACCGCGCCCGCAGGCCTGGCGTTCGGCCCGAACGGCCGGCTCTATGTGCTTTCAGGAACCGACGCGAAGGTGGTGATCTTCGACACCGCGGGGACCCGAACCGGAGAATTCAGCGTTGCCGCGGACATGACCGACCCGACCGGGATCGTCATTGGTCCGGATGGGCATCTTCTCATCACCGACTGGGTCGACAATGTGATCGATGAGTACGATCCGTCCGGGAGTCACCTGCGAGCGTTCGGAACGGGCCTGGGCTTTCCGGCGGGGCTGGCGCTCGGACCGGCTGGCCGAATCTACGTGGTCAATCAGTTTACGCAGACCGTGGTCGTTCTCGACTCGCTCGGCGCGAAGGTGGATGAGATCAACCTGAACTCGCCCGGGTCTGCTCCACTCGATTGTCAGTTCGGACCGGACGGCAACCTCTGGGTCAGCTGCCAGGGGACCAATGAACTGATGGCGTTCGATCTGGCCGGCAACCTGGTGGATGGAATCCCGGCAGCGACCGGTCTGGACCACCCGACCGGCCTGGCATTCGCGCCGTTCCATTTCAAGGCGAAGGTCTCCGGGCAGCTTGCCCTCGAGGGAGAGAAGCCGAGGAAGGTCAGCGAGAACGTGCAGCTCTACCTTGCGCCAGGTTCGCGCCGGCTGATGATGGAAATCGACAACCTGCCCGCTCCCTCCTTGAGCCAGTTCAACTTCCAGTACTGCGTGCTTTCAGGATTCGAGGGGTTCCAGTCGAACACCGGCACGAAGCGGGTCTACTCCGGCCGCCAGCAGTACTTGTCAGGCTTCGAGACCGGCGGCGCCTCGCTCGGCCTGGAAGTCAAGGGGAAGATCTCGGGCTGCGGGTTCTTCGCACCCAGGTCGGCCAAGGGGAGTTTTCAGCGGGACTCGTATCTGGGCGCCTTCAACGGCAAGATCGTGACCAGCAAGCTGTTCAAGTGACGTTAGAAGCCCTGCCGGATGGCCGAGGGGGCCTGTCCGGGCGTTGCCCAGCATCTGAGTCGAGCCTAGCCCGAGTTTACCGAGTTGAGGGCTGAGGGAAGAGAGCGCCCCCCCGATTCTCCATCAAGTCTTATCGCGTAACCAAAAGCAACGCAGCGACTTGTGCCGCGTTGCTGGGTCGGTTGCGCGGTGTCCATCCGGCTCG
>JAZDLC010000327.1:0-15036 GCA_043802345.1 Planctomycetota bacterium
CACCCAAGAAGAGCATGAAGAGCATGAAGGGGGGGCCTTCATGCTCTTCATGCTCTTCTTGGGTGAGAGAATCCCCCGCCGAATCAGGGCATCTTCGCCAGCAGGGTCGCTTCCCGCTTGTTGTTGCTGACGTTGACGTCCTGGTACTGGTCCGGCTTCACGTCCTGGCTGGTGCCGACCCAGAACAGTTCCTTGAAGAGCAGCGGGCCCTTGCCGGACACATTCACGGGGTCGATATAGACCTGCGTCGGCACCTGGATCAGCCCGCCCTTCGCCGGCATCTTGAAGGCTGCGGAGCGCACGACCTGGCCGCCCTTGCCGTAGTGGAAGAGGTAGAACGGCAGGGCGGATGTCCCGGCCGTCTGGTTCTGGATCACCGCCCGCAGGGTGATCGTGTCGCCGATGGTCGCCACGGGATTCCCGGAGAAGCCGGTGATGGCCAGATCGGGGAGCAACTGGACCTTCTTCAGCATGTCGGCATTGGGGGGCTGCGCCGCCTTTCCGAGAACGGTGCCCTCCTTCCCCTTGTCCTTCATCTTGTCCGAGGGCGACGGCTTGAGTGCCGTGACCACCAGGCTCTGCGGCCCGCGGAACTTCACGTTGCCGTTCGGGTTCGCCACTCCCAGCCAGAAGGTCCCGACCGGCATGTTCGCGGGCAGCGTGACGGTGATCGTGTCCACGGACCACTTCGATACCGTGGGGACCTTGCCGAGGCTGGCCGCTCCCTGGCCGTAGACTACGCCCTTGTCCTTCTGGTCGGGGAACTCCGTCCCCTTGATCCTGACCTGCTCCCCAGGTTTGACGCCTCCCGGAAGATAATGAGTAATCGCCGGTTGAGCTTGAGCCGAGGCGGACAGCGCGACCAGGAGTGCCGAGAGGGAGCAGAGGGCGAAAAGGCTTCGGATCTTCATGGCTTGGGTCTCCAGCAGTCAGGGGTTTGAAAAGCAACTCGTTGCGCTTCCAGCGATCCACCCCACGGAACCCAACACCCAAACAGGGTTTTTCTTCGAGACGCCGGGCTACGCCTCTTCCCCGTCCTGCTCCCGGTACTGCTTGAGCCGGTAGAGCAGCTTGCGTCTCGAGATCCCCAGCGCGCGCGCAGCTTCGGTCCGATTGCCGCCGGAAGCCTGGAGCGCGGCGAGAATCGCCCGCTTTTCCAGCCCGGCGAGGGTGAGATCGGAGGGGTGTTCCCCGGTGGCCGTGCCGCCAGCTCTCTGGCCCGGCGGCAGGTTTTCCGGCAGGATCAGATCGCCCGCCGCGAGAATCGAGGCGCGCTGCATGGTGTTCTGGAGTTCGCGGATGTTCCCGGGCCAGGAGTAGCCGAGCAGGGCTGATTCCGCGGCCGGAGAGAGACGCTTGCCTCCCCCCTCCCCGGCGCGGAGGAACCGGCGCATCAGGGCGACCAGGTCTTCTCTCCGCTCCCGGAGGGGCGGAACCTCGATCGTGACCACCGCGATCCGGTAGTACAGATCCTCCCGGAAGCGGCCGGCCTCGATCTCCTTCTCCAGGTCCTTGTTGGTGGCGCTCACCAGCCGGAAATCGACTGTCTGCTCCCGCCCTCCTCCCAGGCGGGCCACGCGCCTCGACTGAACCGCGCGCAGGATCTTCGGCTGCAGCGCGAGCGGCATCTCGCCCACCTCGTCGAGGAAGAGCGTGCCGCCGCACGCCTCCTGGAAGCGCCCCCGCTGGTCGCTGTCCGCCCCGGTGAAGGCGCCCTTTCGATGGCCGAACAACTCGCTCTCCACCAGCGCCTCGGGCAACGCGGCCATGTTCACCGCGACCAGCGGCCCCTGGCTGCGCCGGCTCCAACGGTGCAGCAGGTCCGCGAGGATCTCCTTGCCCGTTCCTGTCTCGCCCTGGAGGAGGACCGGAACATCGCTGTCGGCCAGCCTGGCGACTTCCTCCAGCACATCCTCCATCAGCGGCGATTCGAACACGACCCCCTCCGGCAGCGGGGGGAGCTTCCTGCGGGCCGCGGGCCGGGAAAGGAGGTACTTCCGGACCAGAGCCTGCAGACTGGCGATCTCGATCGGTTTTCGGAGGTAGTCCTTCGCACCCAGCTTCATGGCGCGCACCGCATCATCCAGGTCCGCGTGCGCCGTCAGGACCACGGTCGGAATGTCGAGCCGCCGCTCCGCCATGGCCGCCAGGGTCCCGAGCCCGTCCAGCACGGGCATCCGCATGTCCAGCAACACCAACCCGGCAGCCCGGCCCTCCAGCAGTTCGAGCGCCTCCAGGCCGTTCTCTGCCGTCAGCACCTCGATGCCCATGTCCAGAAGGACCTCACGGAGCATGTTCCGGTGAGCCCTGTCGTCGTCGACGACCAGCAGGTGGAGGTTCCGGTCCGTCATGGCGCGGGGACCTCGACAATCATGCGCGTGCCCCGGGGGACATTCGGCTCGTACCGCAGTAGAAAGCCGTGATCCAGGGCGATCCGCCTCGCGATGGAGAGGCCCAGTCCCGTCCCTTCCTTCTGACCGCTCACATACGGCTCGAACAGCGTCTCCCTGATTTCCTCGGGCACTCCCGCGCCTTCGTCAGCGACCACGATCCGCAGTCCACCTCCGATCTGAACGCACGAAACGGCGATCGCCCCGGACTCGACCGACGCACGCACGGCGTTCAGCAGCAGGTTCATGAACAGCCTTCGCAGTTGTTCCCGGTCCGCATGCAGCGAGCACGGGCCACACTCGATCCGCAGGGCAACCCGCGAGCTCTTCAGGTCCGCGTCGAGAAGCCGGACCAGTTCTTCCAGCAACGGGCGCAGCTCAAACAGCTCCCGCCGCAGTTCAGCCGGCCTGGACAGGAGCAGGAATTCATCGAGCCGGGCAGTGGTCCGATCCGTCTCCTCCAGGATCGCCTGCGCCGACTTCTTCAGCGACGCTCCCTCGAGGGGTTCCCGCACGATTCTCTCGGCGAAGCCGCGAATCACGCCAAGCGGATTCCTGGTCTCGTGAACCAACCCGGCGCCCAGCCGGCGCAGGAACTCCAGCCCCTGCCGCTGCGCGCGTTCGATCTTCAGCGCGCTCTGCAGCCCGAGCGATCGGGCGCGGAACCAGGAGAGGCCCGCGAGCAGCAGGAACATCAGGCCGATGATCGTCGCGGTGATGATCGCCCGCCGGCGGTCCTGGGCGAGCTTCCCGGCCAGCGGGGCGCCGGGCATGGCGAGCGAAAGGGTCAGCGGGCCGGCCGGAATCCGGGTCATCTCCTCCCGGCCTCTCAATCCGAACCCCCTGCCCCGGGGCAGGAGCGGCTCGAACCGCTTCTCGAAGGTGAGAAGAGGATCGAGAACGTCCGGCTTCGTTCCGACCTCCACGATGACCGGACCGTCCGCCGTTTTCACGGCAACCCAGGACACGCCGAAGCCGCGACTCAGCTCCGACAGCGAGGCGGAAAACTCCTCCGGCTGGTAGTAGCCGCCGCGACTCTCCCGCAGCGCCGTCCCTTCGAACGCGTCGAGCAGCGCCCCTGCGTGGAGGCGGTGGTCCTCGATGAGCCCGTCCCGATGGGTGCGATAGTCGACGAGAACCCAGGTCCCGGCCGCCGCAAGCAGCACGGCGGCCGGAAGCAGCCTCCAGAGGACGGTGACCCATCGCATGTCCCAGACTCTAGCGAATCACCCGCCCACCACGGTGAGGTGCCGGTCATTCGCCTGCTGGATCCGCTCCAGGACGAGCAGGATCTCCGGATCGGGACAGTCCCGGATCAGTCCTTCGTAGGCTCGAATGAAGTCTCTTTCGATTTCCTGGAATTGCAGGTCGCTCAGATCCTGCTGCGTGTCGGTCTGGTCCAGGCCGGGCTGCCGCGCGTCCGGCTCCCCGCCCAGATAGCGAATCAGGTTGGACACGCTGTCCACGTGGTTCTGCTCCGCCCGGGAGAGGTTGTCGTACCGCCGGAAGCCGGTCTGCTTCGCCGCGGCCGAATAGGCGTCCCGGGCAGCCAGCTCCTTTTCGAGCGTGCCCTGGAGACGCTCCAGGTACTCCGCCGGCACTTCGACGGTGGTCGTCCGATCGGCAAGCAGGAGACTCGGGCAGGCGCTTGTCCCGTTGCCAGCCGGGCCACGGCCGGGGCCCCATCCAGAGCCGGTGGGGCGGCGGCCGGCGCCACGCCCCTGGTTCCATCCGAAACCAGCACCGCGCGGTCCGCCGCCACGCCCCTGTTGCCACCCGGGGCCGGCGGACTGGCGGCCGGCGCCGCGCCCTTGATTCCATCCCGGGCCGGCCGGGCAGGTCCTGCCGCACCCGCACGTCCATGACGGGTCGCCAGCCCGGCAGCGACCCCTTCCATTCTGCGCGCTGACATCCGCTGCGAGCGCAACGACTGACAGCGCGGTCGCCAGAACCAAACCAGAGGTCTTCCATCCGAGGATCTTCATTTCAGGATCTCCATTCAGTGTTCGCATCTGGAGCTGAACGGACACACAGAATGTGCCAATCGCCGGAAGTCGGGAATTCTCAGTGATTCCCGGCAGGCTGACGCGCAGGCGGTGCGCAGCAGCGCGAGGGAGTGCGCAAACTCTGCGCGGGGCCGACGCCGCGGCCCGGTCCAACCCATCCTCCCGTCCCCTCAGTTGCGCAGCCTCTTCCGGAAGCGACGCACCCTCTTCAGCATGCGCTGGAACAGCGAGGGACTCCGGTTCGCGTGGGGAAACGGAATGTCCGGCACCTCCAGGTCGAGGAACCGGGCCAGCTCCTCCCACCCGTCACCATCTTCCCAGCAGACGGTCAGAAGCTTCCCCGGGCGGTCCCGGAAGTACTCCTCCACCTTTCGATTGTGCTCATGGTAGAAGCGCAAGTGCTCCTCCCGGCGAGGCTGCGGCATCTCGGAGCCGTAGACATGCAGCCGGTACCGGGTCGGACCGGTCTTGAGGGCATGGCGGCACAGCGACTCGTACCACGCCTCGGCCGTCCTCCGCTTGGTGAGAATGAAGCGGCTGTCCGGGAAGCGCTCGTCGATCTCCCGGTAGGCAAGGGGCCACGGCCAGTCCTCGAACGAGTCATACCCCTCCATGACATCGAGCAGGGCTTCCATGTTCCCTTCCTCGAGGTACCTGAAAGCCGTCGGATCGCACGAGAGGTGCCGCTTTCCCCAGTGCCTCATGCAGACGCCGAGCGTGGTCGTCCCGGTGCGGTTCAGCCCGATTCCTACCACTTTCATTTCGGTTCGCCCGGAGCAGATGATGACCGCCCATCCCGGGCGAGGCCCCCTCTGTATCAGGCGCGGCCGCAGGGGTCAAGCAGGCGGCCGGGCACCGGGTGCAGGATGCTGATTGGCATGGGACTGGAGACGAGATACAAGACAGGGAAGGCACGCCCGTGCCAGACCTCGGAAGGAGCGTCACAGAGATGCCGACATGCACCATGCCGTGGCGGTTCGCCGCCCTGCTTCTCCTCTCTGCCTGGCCCGCCTGCGCCTCGCACCCCAACACCGCCAAGCCTGCGGCCGATCCGTCGCAGGCGGAGGTGCCGCTCCCCGCGGCGCCTGGCTGGAACGCCTCCCTGGTCTACGAGGGTGACTCAGGGATCTGGGCGGTCGGCAGCGAGCAGTTCTTCTCGCGGCTCGGGTGTCCCGAAGTGTTCGGGTTGGACGATCGAGGCCGCTGCACGATCCTGATCTCCTACAGCGGCAAGTGGACGCCGCTCCAGACCGTTCAAGACGGCCAGTGGCTCGGTGCCCTTCAATACCTCGACCTGGATCCGCACCTGCCCGGCAAGGAGATCTACGCCGGAGGGCTGAGGGGAAACCTGTACCAGATCCGCCCCCATTACGAGGTGGACTTCGACACCCGGATCATCGCCCGCTTTCCCGGACAGGAGATCCACACGCTCGTGGGCGGCGACCTGCTGCCGGATCGACCTGGCGAGGAACTGCTCGGCTTTTCCAAGCTGGGCGAGGTCTGGGACATACGGCCCGGAGCATCGCCCGGCCAGCCGTTCGAGGCCCCCGTCATCGCCGAGGTGGGCGGACGGGTCCGGCAGGCCGTGGTGCTGCCCGCGCGCGACGGAGGAGCGCCATGGATCATCGGCACCTGCCGTTCCGGGAAGCTGCTGATGATGCGGATGATCGGGACCGGCCTGGATGTTCACACGATCGCGGAAGAGCCGATGGGATTGGGCCGGCTCTGCCTGGGACCACCGCATCACTTCCAGCCGCCGGTGCTGTACGTGACCCGTGACGACGGAGTGTTGCTGCGCTTCGAAGGCACGAAGGAGGAGGAGACCCGTTGGACGCAGGAGATCGTCTACGCCGGTCCGCAAGGCCCGCGCGGCGTCGTGGCAGGACGCTTCCATGAGGATCCCACGGTCGAGAGCGTGGCTGTCTTCGGCTACTCGAAGAAGGTGCAGCTCCTCTCTCGCAAGGCCGGGGAGCCGTGGGTCGTGGAAACCATTTTCGAAGACCGCGAAAGTGGACACTTCCTGGCGGCCTGTGAACTGGACGGCCGCAATTCCACGGATGAACTGCTTGCCTCCGGGTACGGCAAGCGGATCGTGCTGCTCTCGCGACCGCCGGGATACGGGCTGCAGGGGGTCCCCACCGCCCCCGACGAGTGATTCCCCTTCAGACCTCCGCCACCGCTCTCAGGCGACCGGAGCGTGGCGCAGAAGCGCCTCCCGCAGCAACGGCAGATCGATCGGCTTGGTGAGGAAGCCGTCCATTCCCGAGTCCAGACACTGCTCTCTGGCGGAAACCATGGCGCTCGCCGTCATGGCCAGTATCGGGATCCTCTCGCCGGAGGCCCGCCTCGTCTCCTCCTCACGGATGGCGCGAGTCACCTCGAAGCCGTTCATCCCCGGCATCTGACAGTCCATCAGGATCAGATCGAAGCTCCCGTCCTGCCAGCATCGGATGGTCTCTGGTCCGTCGTCCGCACACTCGACGACGTGGCCCAGCTTGTCGAGGAGACGGACCGCCACCTTCTGGTTGATCGGGTCGTCATCCGCCAGGAGGATCCGGAGGGAGGCTCCCTCGCCCCCACTCTTGGGGTCTTCCCTGCCCGACTCCGTGGTGCGTTCATTCACGGCGCCTGGTACCGCGGCCCTGCCCGCCTCGATCGTGAACCAGAAGGTGGAACCACGACCCTCGATGCTCTCCAGACCGATATCTCCTCCCAGCAGATAGGCCAGCTTGCGGGAGATGGAGAGGCCCAGACCGGTGCCGCCATGCCTGGCGGTCACACTGGCATCTGCCTGCGTGAACCGCTGGAACAGCAGCTTCTGCCGTTCCTCGGGGATTCCGATCCCGGTATCTCGTACCGAGAACTTGATGATGACTGTGTCGGCGTCGGTCGGTTCCGCGGAGAGTCGCACCACCACCTCACCCCGCCCGGTGAACTTCACGGCGTTCCCGATCAGGTTGATCAGGATCTGCCGCACTCTGCCAACGTCCGAACGGATCCAGTCCGGCACGCCCCGGCCGACTTCAACACGGAGCGTCAGACCCTTGCTGCGCGCCGCGTGCTGGAACAGGTCGGCCAGATCACGCAGCAGTTCCTGTGTGGAGAAGTCGGCGTGCGTGATGTCGACCTTGCCAGCCTCGATCTTCGAGAGGTCGAGAACGTCATTGATCAGAGTGAGCAGGCCCGTGGCGGAGTGCCGAATGGTGTTCGTGTAGCCCCGCTGCTCCTCCGTGAGCTCCGTGTCGAGGAGCATGTCCGAGACCCCGATCAGGCAGTTCATCGGGGTGCGGATCTCGTGCGACATGCTGGCCAGGAAGTCGCCCTTGGCCTGGCTAGCGGAACGGGCCAGTTCGGCCAGCCTTTCTGCTCGATCCAACGCGGCCTGCAGCCTTTCGTTCGCCAGGTCCGTCTCCTGCTTGGCCAGGCCCAGCCTCCGCAACACGTCCTTGCGAATCCCGGCATCCCGCTCCAGCCGTTCGCACATGTGGTCGAACTCCCGGGCCAGGTCACCGATCTCATCCCGCCGGCGAAGCCCGGTCCGGGAGTCGAGCTCGCCGCTGGAGTTGATCTCCTGCACGTGCAGGGTCAGCCACCGCAGCGGCCGCGTCACGGAAACGAAGACCGTCGAGAAGACGAGCAGGAGCAGGAGCCCGCCCACGGCCAGCATGGCGAGGAAGGTGAACCGTCCCGCGGCGTCGCCCCTCGCGGTGATCTCCCGGGGCAAGGCGGCCTCGATCGTCAACGAGCCCTCTCCTCCCAGTTCCGCGAACGCCAGGAACCCGGTCGACTGTCGACGGTCGACCTCGACGACCACAGGTTTCCCGACCGCGTTTCCCGCGGCAAGACCGGGCGGATCCGCCTCCTCAGGCGGCCGGATGTCGAAGTCCACGAGCGTCTGTTCCCGCATCGTCTCGAGCAGGGCGCCTTGTAGGAAGCGCACCATCACCACGCTTCCCCTCACCGGCCCTTCCCCTTCGCTATTCAAGATCGGTCTCACCGCGACCACCAGCGGGCCGTACTCGCTGGACCAGAGGCCGGAGATCGGATCGGAACGCGTGGGGCTGAGTCGAAGCGGGTGGCCGACCGGAAGCGGAGCTTCCAGAAAACGGGGGAGGTCGACGTACTCCTCCTCAGACAGATCGTAGGTCCGCCCCCAGACCAGCTCGCCCTGACCATTGTAGAACGCGATCAGATTGACGGCATTCTCGGTGTAGGTGTTCTCCAGGAGATTGGTCGCGCGGTACTCCGCGTTGGAGTCCTGAATGAAGCGATAGGTGTCGTCCCAGGTCGCCCAGTCGGTCGCCAGCAGGTCGAGATGGCGAATCTCCCGCCGCAGCGCCCCGGCGCAGCGATTCAGGTCCTCTTCCGCGCGCTGCTTCTCGAGCTGGTGGAAACTGGGAAAGACCACATACTGCTCGACGCCAAGCGCCAGCGCGACCAACACCAGGGTCGCGGACGCCAGGACCAGCTGGAGCTTTCCGTTCAGGCTCAAGAGACGCCAGACCTCCACCGGAAGCGGAACGAGGCACTCCCTGAGGCTCCATCGGCAGATCAGCCGGCTCGACTTGGGGGATTAAAGGACCGGCCGGATTCTGGTATGACGGCCACCTGGATCGCCTTGCACACCCAAGGGAGGCAGACGTGACGACCCATGCCAGGGCGGGACAACCCGCTGATCGTTCGATGCTGATCGACATTCCTCGGCTGGTGAGCGCCTACTACACCGACAAGCCCAGTCCCCACCACGCGGCGGAGCGGGTCTCCTTCGGCACCTCCGGCCACCGGGGCTCTTCACTGGCCTTGAGTTTCAACGAGGATCACATCCTGGCCATCACCCAGGCGATCTGCACCTACCGGCAACGGGCCCGCGTGGATGGGCCGCTGTTCCTCGGCAAGGACACCCACGCCCTCTCCGAACCCGCGGTCCGGTCCGCCCTGGAAGTCCTGGCGGGCAACGAGATCCAGGTCCGCGTGGACGAGGCCGGCGGATACACTCCCACTCCGGTGGTTTCCCACGCGATCGTGAACTTCAACCGGGGCCGCAAGCGCTCGTTCGCGGACGGCATCGTGATCACCCCCTCGCACAATCCGCCGGCGGACGGGGGCTTCAAGTACAACCCTCCCCACGGCGGCCCGGCCGGAGCCGAGGCGACCGCCTGGATCGAACAGGAGGCGAACCGGCTGCTTCAGGAAGGCCTGAAATCGGTTCGCCGGATGCCGTATTCGCGGGCCAGGAGCGCCGCCAGCACCACGTTGCATGACTTCGTCGGGGCGTACACCAAGGAACTGGGCCAGGTCGTCGACATGGCCTCCATCCGGAATGCCGGGATCCATATCGGCATCGATCCGATGGGCGGCGCGGGAGTCGCCTACTGGGGGCCGATTGCCGAGCAGTACGGCCTGGACATCGAGGTGGTCAACGACCAGGTCGACCCCACCTTCGCCTTCATGCGGCTGGACTGGGACGGCAAGATCCGCATGGACTGCAGCTCTCCCTTCGCCATGGCGGGACTGGTGGAACTGAAAGACCGGTTCGACATCGCCTGCGGCAACGACACCGACTACGACCGCCATGGAATCGTCACCAGAAGCGCCGGCCTGATGAACCCGAATCACTACCTCGCGGTGGCGATTCGCTACCTCTTCTTGAACCGGCCCGACTGGGGCCAGGATCTTGCCGTCGGCAAGACGCTGGTCAGCTCCAGCATGATCGATCGGGTCGCCGCCGATCTCGGCCGCCCGCTGCTGGAGGTTCCGGTGGGGTTCAAGTGGTTCGTGGATGGCCTGAAGAACGGCACCGTCGGTTTCGGCGGGGAGGAGAGCGCCGGGGCGTCCTTCCTCCGCAGGGACGGGGCGACCTGGTGCACCGACAAGGATGGCATCATCCTGGACCTGCTGGCGGCGGAGATCCTGGCCGTCACCGGCAAGGACCCGGGCGAACGTTACGAGGAGTTGAAGCAGCAGTTCGGCGAGCCGGTGTACGAGCGCATCGACGCGCCCGCAACGCCGGAGCAGAAGGCGGTGTTGCAGCAACTCTCTCCGGACCAGGTCACCGCGACGGAACTGGCGGGCGAGAAGATCCTGGCCCGGCTCACCAAGGCGCCCGGCAACGGGGCCGGCATCGGCGGCCTGAAGGTGGTGACGGAAAACGGCTGGTTCGCGGCCAGGCCGTCCGGCACCGAGGACATCTACAAGATCTACGCGGAGAGTTTCCTGGGCAAGACCCACCTGCGGCGGATCCAGGAGGAGGCGCGGGAGATCGTCTCCCGGGCGCTGGCGTAGCAGGAACGGTTTTCCGGTTCGGGGAGTCTTGGAGGGAACAGTTTTCCCCCGGGTGGGGATGCGGGGGATGACTCACCATAGAAGGGGCCGCTGGCCGCGGCCGAGGAGGTGTTCCCGACTTGCTCGGCCTGCCACCGAAGAATCGAAATCGAAATCGCCGTCGAAATCGAAATCGATTGGTCTCATGCCACTCGGAAGGCGCATCCGATCGATTTCGATTTCTATTTCGATTTCGATATTCAAAGGCCCCGCTCCCAACCGGCACGGCGGTTGCATCATGCCGCGAGGTGCAACCATGAACATTTCACCCATCAGCAACACGATCATCCGGGAGCAACTCTCGCCGAAGAGCCTGCCCGAGACTCCCGGCTCGGTGGAGAAGTCGGTGTTCGGCGAGGACGGTTTCGGCTTCGGTGATGTGCTCGATCTCGTGAATCCCCTCCAGCACATTCCGGTGGTCTCCACCATCTACCGCGCCGTGACCGACGATGGCATCGCGAATGGCCCGCGGATTCTGGGTGGGGGCCTGTTCGGGGCGTTCCTGGGTGGCGTCGGGGGGCTCATCAGCTCGGTGTTCGATGTGGGGCTCAAGGAGTCGACCGGCCGGGACCTGGGAGAACATGTCCTGTCCTGGTTCAGGGACGACGCACCGGCGCCGCCTGCGACGACCCGGTTGGAAGCGCTCGCCGCGTATCGCGCTCAGTCAGAAGAGCTCTCCTCCCGCCTGGCCAGTTCATAGAGCGGCGACATCTCCCGCAGCCTGCGCACGCCCCTCACGGTCAGCGCGATGACCCGGTCGACCTCTGCCTCGGTGGTCATCCGGCCCAGCCCGAAGCGGATCGAGGCGTGGGTCTGTTCCTCGGGTGTCTGGATCGCCTTCAGCACGTGGGAGGCTTGCCGGCTGGTGGAGTTGCAGGCCGAGCCGGAAGAGACGGCGACTTCCTTCATGTCCATCATCAGCGCCTCGCCGTCGACATAGGCGAAGCCGAGATTCAGATTCCCCGGCAGGCGCTCCGTCGCATGCCCGTTGAGACGCGCGTGGTCGAGGCTGTCCATGATGCCGCGACGGAGCCGCTCCCGCAGGGCCGTCAGGCGCTGGATCTCATCCTTGAGTTCCGCCTGGGCCAGCTCGCAGGCCTTGCCCAGGCCCACGATACCGGCCACGTTCAGCGTCCCGGGGCGCATGCCACGCTCCTGCCCTCCCCCGTGGAACTGGCAGGCGAGCCGCACGTTGGGATGGGCCTTGCGCACGTACAGCGCCCCCACCCCCTTCGGGCCGTACATCTTGTGGCCGGTGAACGAGAGCATGTCGATGTGGTCCCGCTTGACATCCAACGGGAGCTTTCCCACCCCCTGGGTGGCGTCGCAGAAGAACAGCACCCCATGCTCACGGCAGATCCGCCCGATCTCTCCGCTCGGGTGCACGCTGCCGATCTCGTTGTTGGCGGCCATGAGCGCGACCAGGATCGTCTGCTTCGTGATGGCGCGCTCAAGCCGGGCCAGATCGATCATGCCGGCGGAATCCACCTCCAGGCGCACGATCTTGACCCCTCTCCCCTCGAGGTAGCGCACCGTGTCGAGCACCGCGGGGTGCTCGGTCACGCAGGTGATGATCTCCCTGCCGCCGCCCCCTGCGTGGAGCTCCGCCGTACCTTTCAGGGCCAGATTGATCCCCTCGGTGGAGCCGCTCGTGAACAGGATGTCGATCGGTTCGGCGCCGAGGATCCGGGCACACTGCTCCCGGGCCTGCTTGACCGCCGCCGCCGCCTCCCACCCGTACGAGTGCGAGTTGCTGGCGGCATTACCGAAGCTCTCCCGGAAAAACGGCAGCATCACCTCCAGAACCCGCTCGTCCACCGGAGTCGTCGCCTGATAATCCATGTAGATCGGTCGGTTCACTGGTTTGCCTCCTTGAATAGCCCACTCTACCTCTGAGAGGCCCCTCAGAGGCCTTCCTTCGGGGTTGAAACGGACCGTCTCTGGACAAAGATTGGATGAAGATCACCCCTTGCGTGCCACAATATCTTGGCTACTGTGGTGCTGGCTCATCTACAGGTAGTGGTTCATGCTGTCTGAATCAGCCCTCGATGCCTCTGGCCGAGGGCTTTCTCACCTACGGTGGGCCATTCGTGTGCGCAGGCCAGGTGGTGGCCTGCTACGAGTACTTCGGCGAAGAAGACCGCTTGCTACGCGGCGGGGATTGCCTTCGGGAATCCCGCGCATACCCTTGGGAGGGGCTGAATGGTCACAAGGACCAACCACAAGAATCGAGTGACCGACCTGATGCACACCGAGCCGGAGAACGAGCGCTTCACGAAAAACGCACTCCGCGTGCTCGAGAACCGATACCTGAAGAAGGACGAGAACGGGAAGGTCGTCGAGACCCCCCGGCAGATGTTTGAGCGGGTCGCGCGCCACGTGGCCGGGGCGGAGCAGGATCCCGAGCAGTGGATCGACCCCTTCTTCGACATCATGTGGCGGATGAAGTTCATCCCCAACTCTCCCACCATGATGAACGCCGGGCGGCCGCTGGGCATGCTCTCGGCCTGTTTCGTCCTGCCGCTTGACGACTCGATCCCGGACATCATGGAGACGGCCCGCCAGATCGCCCTGGTGCAGCGGGCTGGCGGTGGCACCGGCATCGATCTGTCCAGGCTGCGGCCGAGGGGGTCGATCGTCCAGTCTTCTGGTGGCACCACCGACGGACCGCTCTCCTTCCTGACCATGCTTTCTGGGGTCACGAACGCCATCCAGCAGGGCGCCTTCCGCCGGGGCGCCAACATGGGCACGATGCGCATCGACCACCCCGACCTGGTCGACTTCATCCGGCTCAAGGAAGACCTGACGCAGGTCACCAACTACAACCTTTCGGTGACCGTGACCGACAGGTTCATGCAGCAGTGCAAGACCAATCCGGCAGCGTTGCACGCAGTGGTCAATCCACACGATGGACGGACCGCCTTGCTCCGTCGGGAGGATGGCCGGCCTGACTACGATGCCTTCGGCCGGGACCTCTCCAAGGAGGAGAGCAAGGCCTTCTGGAACGTGGGCGACCTGTTCGAGCTGATCGTGGAGAAGGCCTGGGCCTCCGGAGAGCCGGGGCTGATCTTCATCGACCGGGTCAACGAATCGAACCAGACCCCTCAACTCGGCCGGATCAACGCCACCAACCCGTGCGGCGAGCAGCCGCTGCTGCCGTACGAGGCCTGTAACCTCGGATCGATCAACCTGGCCAGGTTCGTGCGCCAGGACAGCACCATCGACTACGAAGATCTGGGCCGGACGGTGCGCACCGCGATTCGCTTCCTGGACGACGTGGTGGAGGTCAACAACTACCCCACGAAGGAGATCGACGTCATGTGCCGGGCCAACAGGAAGATCGGCCTGGGCGTCATGGGGTGGGCGGACCTGCTGTTCAAGACCCGGGTGCCTTACGACTCCGACGAGGCGCTCGACCTGGCCCGCAACATCAGCGAGTTCATCCAGAAGGAAGCCTGGGAAGCCGACACGGAACTGGCCGAGGAGAAGGGGTGCTTCAAGAACTGGGAAGGCTCCATCTGGGACACGAAGCACCACCGCAAGATGCGGAATGCGCACTGCGTCACCATTGCTCCCACCGGGACCATCTCGATCATCGCGGGCTGCTCCGGCGGCATCGAGCCGATCTTCTCGCTCTCGTTCATCCGTCAGGTCCTGGAAGGCCAGACCATGTACGAGGTGAATCCGATCTTCAAGCAGGAGCTCAGGAGTCTCGGGCTCGACGACGCCGCCATCGAGGAGATTCTCAAGACCGCGAGCGAGAACGGCACCGTGCGTGAGCTCGAGGAACTCCCGAAGGAGACCCGCTCGGTGTTCTGCTCCGCCCGGGACGTGGCCCCGAACGCACACGTCCGGATGCAGGCCGCCTGGCAGGAGTTCGCCGACGCGGCGGTCTCGAAGACGATCAACTTCCCGCACGAAGCCACGCCGGACGAAGTGCGGGAGGCGTATCTGCTCGCCTACGAGACCGGCTGCAAGGGGCTCACCGTCTACCGGGACGGCAGCCGGCAGGGCCAGCCGATGGCGCTGAACAAGAGCGCCAAGGCCAGGGCCGCCGAAGAGAAGGCGGAACAGAGCGAAAAGGCCGCGGCCAAGATCGAGATCGCGCCGATCCGCCTGCCGGAGATCATCTCCGGTCTGCGGATCCGCCAGATCACCCCTTTCGGCAACATGCACGTCAAGATCTCCGTCGATCCGGCCTCCGGTCTGGAGCGAGAGGTCTTCGCCCAGCTCGGCAAGGGCGGGGATGTGGCAACCTCCGACCTGGAGGCGATCTGCCGCCTGATCTCGCTCTTCCTGCGCTGCAACGGCCCGATCCA
>JAZDLC010000328.1:0-2602 GCA_043802345.1 Planctomycetota bacterium
AGCAGGAAGATGGACGTCAAGGAGAACTCCTCCTACTGGCGCGACCGCGGTCTGGAGCACCTGAACCGCCGGTTCGCGCCGGCTCGCGTCGACGATCTCCTGCGGGAGAAGCTGGCGCGGAACGGGACGGCGTCGCTGCTGGAAATCGGCTGCGGCGAGGGGAGGGTGCTGCTGGATCTGCGCCGGATCCTTCCCGATGTCCGGCTCCATGGTCTCAACAAGAAACCATGGGAAGGAATGGAGGGGCCGGAGAGCCTGCGTGCCATTGCCCTCGAGCACGGCCTCTTCACGGAGGAGGAGTATGACGCTGCCGAGGCGCCCGACATCCGCTTTGGCGACGCCCGCAGCCTCCCGTATGAAGACGGCAGCATGGACCTGGTGGTGAGTCAGGTGGCCCTGCACTACGTGGCGCGCAAGGATGAGATGCTGGAGGAGGTGTGGCGGGTACTGAAGCCGGGCGGCCGCGCTCTCCTGCACCTCGATAGCTCGAGCGCGGACGCCCCGGACTTCCTGCGCGAAGAGTCGCCTCGCTGCATCATCCGCCGGGGCGATTCCCAGGTGCCGCTCGCTGCCTTCGCGCGCGCGCTCCGCCGCGGCGGCTTCGCCATCGCCATCGACATCGTTAGGAGCAAGAACGGCCGGCAAACCCATCTCTTTATCGAGAAGAACCGGCCGGAGCCCCTGAAACTGGGCCTCACCTTCGATCCGGTGTCGTCGCTGGACCTGAGGGTCCTCAGAAGCGAGCATCGCGACCGGGACACCTGCTGGGGGTACCGCAGCGTCTTCCTTCTGCCGGAGACGAACCGTGTGCGTGACCGGCTGCGCCGTTACGCCAGGAGGCAGATCGGCAAGCTGGAGAAGATCCTCTCAGGATGATCCGGTCGGGAGGGCCGGTCACCGGTGGTCGGGGAGTTCGAAGCGGGGAAGCTTCACTTCCTTGAGCGGCTTCAGGTCGAGGTGGCCGGCCGAACCCTCCTCGAGGAACTCCTGCATGACCTTTGTCAACGCGGGGTGCGAGATGCCGTGGGTGCCGGGCAGGGCGAGGTGGAGCGCATTCTTGCAGTGTTCCGCCACCTCATCGCCGAACATGGGCGGTGTCACCGGATCGTGCGTTCCCGAGATGATCAGCATCGGGACATCGCTCCGGACCGGATCGCCAAACCCCTCCGGCAGGTCGGACTTCGGCCAGAAGGCGCAGATCGCCATCTGCTGGCGCACCCGGTCGTCCCCGAGGAACGTCCCCTCGGTCAGGCGGACGATCTCCTCCTCCTCGAGGCGCGCCACGTCCTCCGCGGCCGTCACCGAGAGGAGCATGCCGAACGAGATGATGTTGCGGAGGTTGCGATTGATGGCGAGGCTCGCCTCGGCGAATGGCGCCAGGTCGCCGTCGTACGCCGCCTGCAGGAGGAGCGGCACCTGCCGGTTCCCCCGGTTGTAGTACATGAGGGTGCGGAGACCCTCGGCGAAGGCCGCGCGGGTCAGGGTCACCTCTTCCGGTTTCCCGGTCTCCGGGTGGCTGACCGTGACGCGGGCGGGTTGCTCCTCGAGTCGGGCCAGAAGTTGGTCGAACTTCTTGCGCAGGTTCGGGAATGCGCGCCGGTACTCCGGATCCGCCTCGACCTCCTCGAAGATCCTCTCGAGCCCGTGTTGCGCCGACCAGGCGTGATAGAGCGGGTTCTTGAACTTGAGCGGCGCGATCCCCATCACAATCGCGCACCGGACGGTCTCCGGATGGCGCCGCAGGTAGATCAAGGCCGCGCGCGAGCCGTACGACCCCCCGGAGAGGTTGATCTTCTCGTAGCCGAGGGCCTCACGGACTTCATTCAGGTCGTCCATCGCGATCGGCGTCGAGTACTTGGTGAGATCCGCCTTCTTCTCAAGCTCCAGGAGTGCGGCGCGGCAGGCTTTTTCGTCGAAGATCGGGTCGAGGTATCCCTGCAGCTTCCCGTCGTCCTCGCGCAGCAAGAAGCGCAGGGAGTGGTTGCCGCCCGTCCCGCGCTGGCTGACGAACACGAGGTCGCGCTCTTGCCGCATCCAGCTATCCCGGTTTCCATCGGCCATCGAGACCGCGTCCACTCCCGGCCCGCCGGCGAGCAGGAAGACCGGGTCGGGCTGCGGGTGGCTTGACCTCGCGTGCAGGATCACGACCCCCAGGTGGAGCATCCGTCCGGACTGGCTCTCCCGATCCTCGAAGACGGAATAGGTGCCGCGTGAGATCCGGCTGCCGTCTTTGGGGTCACGGCCGGTTTCGAGGGCAAGCCGGCTCGGCCCCTCCTGCGCCGGCACGGCAAGGGGGAGGCCGAGCGTCACCAGGGCGATCACCGCGCCGAGGAGCGCTCCGCATCTGTTCCTGAACAGCATCATCGACCTCGTTCGGCGGGACCACCGGCGGTCTCCACCGTAGAGAGTTCCGGCGGCCGCCGCCACCGGGCCGGAGGAACTGAAAAAGCGCTGGCCGGCAAGAGGGACGGGAGTGATAGAATCGCCGGGAAGGGGGCCGACATGACCGACGCCGCCGACCAGGAATCCGCGGAAACAGTGCCAGGCTGTCCGTCGCTCGCGTCGTTGGCGGAGAAAGACCCAGGGCTGGGCGAATGGAAGA
>JAZDLC010000329.1:0-10269 GCA_043802345.1 Planctomycetota bacterium
GGTCACGCCAGACAGGTCCGCAGCGGAGTACGCTCACCAGTTGCAGAGGAAAGCGACGATCCTCGGCGTGTGCCCGAGTCCGGTCATGTTCCTACCTCCATGTTCGTTTCGCGTTCTCTCACTCGCGGATCCTCATCAGAAAGATAGCGCAGCGTCAATCTGGTCGAAAACGGCTTCATCCGTGAAGTGCCGCAGCACGATCGCCTTGGTCGGGCACTTCGTGCAGCAGAGGCCGTCCCCCTTGCAGAGGGCGGGATTCACGTCGGCCCACTTGATCTTCCCCTTCTCGCGCCAGGTGATCGCGCCGTAGGTGCAGGCGTCGAAGCACGCTCCGCAGGCGATGCATTGGGTCTCCGCCACCTCGCAGACCGCGCCGGAGGCGGTGACCGTGTCCTGGGACAGGAGAGTGACGGCCCGGCCGGCCGCGCCGTACGCCTGGCTGACCGCCTCGGTGAGGTGCTTGGGGTAATGGTTGGCCCCGCACATGTAGACGCCGTCCGCGCCGAAATCGACCGGCCGGAGCTTCACGTGGGCTTCCTGGAAGAAGCCGTCCGGGTTCACCGGCACCTTGAACAGCCGGGCGATCGCCGGGTTTCCCGGAGAGGGCACGACCGCGACCGAGAGGGCGATGAGGTCGGCGTCGATCGCCAGGACCTGGCCGAGAATCGGGTCGGGCACGGTCACCTGCAGGATCGGCTTCCCCTCCTCGTCCTCGGTCGCCACCACCTCGGGCTTCCCGTCCGGCACGAAGCGGACGAACTCGACGCCCAGGTCAGCCGCCTCGCGGTAGTAGTCCTCCTTGAACCCGTAGGTCCGCATGTCCCGATACAGCACGTAGACATCCATCTCCTTTCGCCGCTTCTTCAGCCGGAGAGCGTTCTTGATCGCCTGACTGCAGCAGACCCGGGCGCAGTAGTCCCGGCCCTCCTGGCGGCAACCGACGCACTGGATCATCACCAGGCTGCGGGCGTTCGCGAGCCGTTCGTCTTCCCCCACGATCCGCTCTTCCAGCTCGAGCTGGGTCCACACCCGGTCGTCCTCGCCGTAGAGGTACTCGGTCGGCCGGTGCTCGTCCGCCCCGGTAGCGAGGATGGCGGCGCCATGCTCGATGACCTTGACCTGACCCTCTGATTCCACCGTGGTGACGAAGTTGCCGACGTACCCTGAACAGTCGGTGATCGTCGCCGCGTGCGATACATGGATGAGGGGGTGCTGGTAGATCTTCCGCACCAGGTCCTTCACGTACGCCTGGACGTCCAGCCCCTCCAGGGTGGTCTGGATCCGCCGCGCCATGCCGCCCAGTTCCTTCTCCCGCTCCACCAGGTGCACCTCGAACCCCTGGTTCGCCAGGCCGAGCGCGCTGTTCATTCCGGCCACGCCCCCGCCGACCACCAGGGCCGCCTTGTTGACCGGCAGTTCGAATTCCTTGAGCGGCTCCAGGTTGGTCGCCCGGGCCACTGACATGCGGATGATGTCCTTGGCCTTCTGGGTCGCCTCCTCCTTCTGCTTGGAGTGGACCCAGGAGCAGTGCTCCCGGATGTTTGCCATGTCGAAGAAGTACTGGTTGATTCCTCCTTCGCGGAGGGTGTCCCGGAAGAGCGGTTCGTGGGTCCGCGGAGTGCAGGCCGCGACCACCACCCGGTTGAGCCCCTTCTCCCGGATCGTCTTCGAGATCTGCGCGGCGGCGTCGGTCGAGCAGACAAAGAGCCCTTCCTCAGCGTGAGCGACATTCCCCAGGGTCTTCGCATATTCGACCACGGAAGGAATGTCCACCACGCGGCCGATGTTCGCGCCGCAGTGACAGGCGAAGACGCCGACCTTGACCTCCTCCTCGGTGGTATCCCGTTCCTCCGGGTACACCCTCTCCGTGTTCAGCTTGCCGCGCCTCGACTTCAGCAGCGCCCCCGCCATGGCGTTGGCCCCGCTGGCGCTCATCACCGACTCTGGGATGTCCATCGGGCCACAGAAAGCGCCGCTGACAAACACCCCCGGACGGGTGGTCTCGATCGGATTGGACGGGTTGGTCTTGCAGAACCTGTGCTCGTTCAGCTCGATGCCGAACTGCTCCGCGAGCTTCTCCGCGCCCTGGGGCGGGCCGAGCCCGACTCCCAAGACCACCAGATCGAATTCTTCTTCCTTGACCCCCTCCGAGTCGGTGGCGTACCGGACCGTCACATTCTTCGTTTCCTCGATCTCACGCCCGATCTCCACGTAGCTCCGGATGAACTTGACCCCGGGGAGCTTCGCCGCCCTCTGGTAGAACCGTTCGAAATCCTTGCCATACGACCGGATGTCATTGTGGAAGATGACCGCCTCGGTGTCGGCGTCGTGGTCCTTCGACAGGATCACCTGCTTCTGCACGTACGAGCAACAGACCGATGAGCAGTAGCTGTGCCCCCCCTCGAGCACCTGCCGGGACCCGACGCAGTGGATCCAGGCGATCTTGTGCGGGTGTTTCTTGTCGGAAGGACGCAGGATCTCACCCTCGTGCGGCCCGGTCGCGCACAGGAGCCGCTCGAAGTCCATGCTGGTCACGACGTTCTGGATCTTGCCGTAGCCGTAGTCTCCCCTCACCTTCGGCTCGAACGGGGCGTAGCCGGGAGCCAGGACGATCGCGCCGACCTTGAGAACCAGCTTCCGCGCCTTCTGACGCAGGTCGATCGCCTTGTTCTTGCAGACGCTCTCGCAGATGGTGCACTTCTGGTCTTCCAGGTAGTGGCACTGGCCATCGATGTAGGGGACGAGCGGCACGGCCTGCGAGAAGTAGATATGGACGGCCTTGCTGAGAGACATCTCCTGGTTGAACGGGTCGGGGATCTTGATCGGACAGTACTCGGCGCAGACCGTGCAGCCGGTGCAGAGTTCCTCGTTGACGTACCTGGCCTTCCTGTTCAGGGTGACCTCGAAGTCTCCCGCCTCCCCCTCGACGGTGTCGACTTCGGTGTAGGTCAGGATCTCGATGTTCGGATGGCGGTCGCATTCGATGAACTTCGGCGACTCGATGCACATCGAGCAATCGTTGGTGGGGAAGGTCTTGTCGAGCTGGGCCATCTTCCCGCCGATCGTCGGCGCGCTCTCGATCAGATAGACCTTGTACCCCGAAGTGGCCAGATCGAGCGCGGCCTGGATCCCGCTGATCCCGCCGCCCAGGACCATGACATCGCCGAATTCGGTCTTGGTGGCCGTCATGATGTCTCTCCTTCTCCAAGGAGCGCTTCCTGGATGATCTCCGTGATGTCCTTGATCACCAGGGGTTCGTCCTCTCCCAGGGACAGCTTGCTCTCCTCGAAGTTGCTGACGCAGTAGGGGCAGGAGGTCGCCAGCACCTCCGCGCCAACCTCTTTCGCCTGGGCCACCCTGAGGTCGGAGAACCGCTCCTTCTTCGGCGTCTCCGCCCAGATCCTGCCGCCTCCTCCGCCGCAGCAGAGGCTGTCCTCACGGGACTCGGGCATCTCCACCAACTCGAGCCCGGGAACTCTCTTCAGGACATCTCGCGGCTGATCATAGATGCCGTTGTGGCGGCCCAGGTAGCACGGATCGTGATAGGTGACCTTCTTCAAGATCTCCCCGTTGAGCTCAAGCCGTCCCGACTCGATCAGCTCCGCCAGGTACTCCGTGATGTGAACGACCTCGAAGTTCACCATGAACTCGGAATACTCGTTCTTGAACGTGTGGTAGCAGTGAGGGGAGGAGACCAGGATCTTCTTCACGCCGTTGTCAATGAAGGCCTTGATGTTCTCCTTCGCGAGGGTCTTGAAGACCTCCTCATTCCCCGCCTTGCGGATGCTCTCGCCGCAGCAGCTTTCCTTTGCACCCAGGATCCCGAAATCGACCCCCGCCTGGTTGAGGATATTGACAGTCGCGGCCGCCACCTTCTGCAGCCTCGGGTCATAGCTGTAGTAGCAACCGACGAAGTAGAGCAACTCCATCCCCTCGGCATACGGTTTCACCGACAGACCCTTCGCCCAGTCGGCCCGCTTCTCCCGGTCCTCGCTCAGCGGATTGCCGCAGGAGGCAAGACTCGAGCCGGCGCCGCGCACGGCGCTCACGGAGCTGGGAAACACCTCATAGCTCGTGGCAATCCTGCGGATCGCGACCCCCACTTCGATCTGCTCGACGCCCCTGGGACACCGTGACGGGCACTTCCCGCAGGTCGTGCAGAGCCAGATGTCGTCGAGTTCGATCTCGGGCAAGCCGAGAGCGGCCTGCCGGACGATCTTGCGGATGCTGAAGTTCCGCACCTTGTTCCAGGGGCAGACGACATCGCATTTCCCGCACTGATAGCAGAACCTGAAGGCCTCCCCACCGGCCTCCTTGATCTCCTGGATGATCTCTTTGAATGGGGCGACTGTTTCCACGCTGCTCACCAATCCCTGTCTGGGTTCTCGGAGGATCTAGTCCCGCTTCGACATCCTGTTCACCGCATCGACCACCATCTGCCAACTGTGCTTGTTGGCCAGAGCTTCCAGCCCCGCATCCAGTTCCTCCACGGTCTCCCCCTCTTCAACCTCCACTTCCCTCACCTCGAACGTCAGAGCTCCCGCCACGCACCACTGAACGCACATCGGTTCTTTGAGGGTCGGATCGGACTCACACATGTCGCATTTCAGCGGCAGATCGGAATCCGGTTCCTTGAAGAGGTCCCGGGAGGGGCAGGAGGCCCGGCAGAAGGCGCACTCGCTGTATTCCTTTCCGCCGATCGTGTAGCTATCCCTGCCCGCGCACTCGGCCGCCGTGTATTCCCCCGCGTACACTGGAAGGTAGATGTCCGACAGCGGATCGCGAATCACGCGGATGCGGGACCTCGCCGGGTTGCTGCTGCTGTACTGCGGCAACGAGTGGAAGGCGGAGCAGATCACCTCGCATCCCTGGCAGCCGTTGCACTTGTCAACGTCGATCTTGATCCGCTTGACGAGCTTCTTCCTGGTGGTCTTCATGACTCAGTCCCTCCGGACGCGGTCTCCGTGGAGGCGCCGACCTCTTCTTTCAGGATGCCTCTCTCCAGGAAGTCCCTGGCCACATAGTCAAGGCCCAGCTCCTCCAGGTTCTCGCGGGTGGGGATCCCCTCGCGATTCCACCCCTTGTACTTGTAGTACTCGTCCAGGAGCTGCTCCTCGTACTCGGGGAAGCGCTTCTTCCAGTGATCTTCCGGCGGCTTCTCGTCCTTGCGCCGCAGACCCCGTCTGATGTTCAGCGAGCGCACGAGATCCCGGTTTCGCTTGGTCAGCCTCGTCAGCTTCTCCTCGTCCAGGTCGAGCCCCGCCCCCGCGGACAGCAAGGTGGGAAGATTGTGGATGTGGAACGGCGGCTTGTACGGAAAGGACGAGAGCCCGGCGCACATTCCGGAGCTATCGTCGATGTAGTGCATCTTCTCCTGCCAGTTGACGATCTCGCAGGTCGCCTCGATGTGCGGATACTTCGGGATCGAGAAGTCGCCGCGCAGCTCCCAGTCCTTGAACCACTCCTTGAAGCGATCGTCAGGAACCTGGGGCCAGTCCTCACACCACTCCTCTCGCTCCTCTCTCGTCGCAAAAGGCGCCTGCGGGAAGTTCCCCTCGATCTGGGTGATGTTCACCTTTTCGCCGGTGCAGTACATCAGGAAGTACATGTGATTCAGCATCCCCAGCTTGAGCGGGAGCTGTTCGATCTTCTTGATGCAGTTGTGGGCGTACTCCTCGGCGCCTTTACCGATCTTCTGCCCGGCCCAGTAGGTGCCGTCCGCCAGGATGTCGCCGATCCCCTCGCGGCGGACGATGTGGTCGAGCAGCCAGTAGAACCGCCCCTCGTTGTCTTCCGGCATGCCCGGGAAGTCCTCGTCCTTCAGGATGCCGGCTTCGAGAAGCTCGAGGGCGAACGCCATCGTCTGCGGGGCCGAGAAGGCGTCCACTCCGTGTTCCGTCGCCTTCTGCGCGATGCGGAGGCCGAAGTCGAGGTCGGAGAAGGCGCCCATCGTGTAGGTGAGCTTCGAGAAGCACTTCATCATGTAGGAGCACATCCGCGTGTCGACGGAGATGGCCGCGCCACACTTCATCGGGCAGTTGTAGCAGCTCAGCAGACGGGTCCGCATCGTCTCCATGGTGTCCGTCCACTTCGAAGCGATCTCCTTCGTCCAGAATCCCTTTCTGCGGACGCGGGCGTTTCCCCAGACGAAGTTCTCGGTGTGCCATTGCTCGTCATGGATCGCCATCTCCTGTGGTGACCCGAGGCCACTCATGATCGGCATGACCCCCTTGAGGGGGTTGTCGTTCCGGTGCCTGATGAACGCGAGCGCCTCGTTGCAGAGTTTCATGAACTCCGCCGGGCGGGCGATATTGATGTCCTTCGAACCCTTGACGGCGATCGCCTTCAGGTTCTTGTCGCCCATGATGGCGCCCATGCCGAGCCGGCTGGCGCTCGATCTGCCCTGCTCGATCGAGGCGAAGAAGACCCGGTTCTCACCAGCCATGCCGATGGATGCGACGGCGGCGTTCGGCTCGTCGAGCTCGTTGCGAATGACCTCCGCGACCTCCATCGAGCCGAGCCCCTTCATGCGGGAGGCGTCGCGGATCTCCACCTTGTCGTCCTTGATCCAGAGGTAGACCAGCTTCTCCGACTTCCCCTTGATGACCACCTTGTCGTAGCCGGCGAGCTTCAGCTCGGGTCCGAAGAACCCGCCCATCATGGAGTAGGCGAACAACCTCGTGGCCGGAGAGATGGAGGAGACGATCGTCCGGTTGCAGCCCGGGGCGGGCGTGCCGACCAGAAGCCCGGTCCCGAAGACGAGCAGGTTCTCAGGCGAGAACGGCTCCGTCTCGGGGGGAACCCGGTCCCAGAAGAGCCTGGCGTTGGTTCCGAGACCCCCAAGGTGAAGCTCGGTCAGCCGCGGGTCCGTCGCCACCCTCTCGATGTTTCCCCTGGTCAGGTCGACTTCCAGATTGAACCCTGTCTCTGCGTACCTCATGCGTTTTCCCTGCTGTCATCGGTAGAGGCGGAAGCGTCATACCCATCAAGAAAGAGAGCGGTCTGCTGCGCGGCGAGATCGTCCAGGCTCACGCTGCTTCGCTCGGGGTCATACCACTGATAGAACCAGTTGAGCATGCCAAACAGGTTCGCGGTGGCGAGCCACGAGCCGCGGGAGGCGGCCTGCTTGGGCCGTAGCGCCAGGACCAGACCGTGGACGGTCGCGAAGTAGGCGCGGCGGCGTTCGTGGACGTCGTCATACGCCTCGCCCTCGAGCGTCTCGAGCTCACGGGCGCACACCTTGAGTTCCTGCATGTGCTCGCCGAAGTGACGGACGTGATTGCGCACGGCCGCGGCGAGGCGCTCGCGCGGTTCGGTCAGCCCCTCGAGGCTGCTCTCCAAGCCCCGGAGCAAGGAATCGAACGTGTGGTACTGGATCCAGTACAGGAGCTCTTCCTTGCTCGCCACGTAGTGGTAGATTCCGGCGAGGCTGACCCGGGCCTCGGCGGAGATGCGCCGCATGGAGGCCTTGTCGTACCCCACCTCGCAGAAGACCCGCGCCGCCGCATCGAGGAGATGAAGCCGCTTGCTGTCGAAAGCGGGGGTCCGCCCGCGTGGTGTCTGGAGTGGCCGCATCCGGCTCCGTTCGAACGTCCGTTCGGGAACAACACGATGCAGATTACACCGCCTGCGGCGGGATTGTCAACCATCCGTCCTTGTCTGCAACCCAAGGAACAGAAAGATCTTGCACCTTGACGTGAGGGTCGGAAGGGAAAGGGGGTAGTTGCCGTTTCTTCTCAGCCAAACGCCTGCTTGATCGATGCGGCAACAAGAGCTTCCTCGGCGGCCGCGGGGAGGGTGACGTTCATGCCCGGCTCGGCCTCCATCGCCTTGCCGGCGGCGTAGATGGCGCCGTGGTTTCCGGCCCAGGCGCGGCGGGCCAGGCCGTTGGAGACGTCCCACGAAAGCATGGCGGCCGCGCGGCGGGCGGCGGCCTCGGTGCCATCAAGCACCATGCCGAAGCCGCCGTTGATCACCTCACCCCAGCCCACGCCCCCGCCGTTGTGCAACGACACCCAGGTGGCGCCGCGGAACCCGTCGCCGATGAAGTTCTGCACGGCCATGTCGGCGCAGAACATGGAGCCGTCGCGGATGTTGGCCGTCTCCCGGTAGGGGGAATCGGTGCCCGAAACGTCGTGGTGGTCCCGGCCGAGCACCACCGGGCTCCTGACCCGACCCTGCGCCACGGCCGCGTTGAAAGCCAGCGCGATGTCGATCCGCCCCTTCCGGTCGGCGTAGAGGATCCGGGCCTGGGAGCCCACCACCATCTGGTTCTGTCCCGCCTCGCGGATCCAACGCACGTTGTCGAGCATCTGCTGCTTGATCTCCGGATCGGCCTGGGCGGCCATTTCCTCCAGGATCCCGGCGGAGATCGCGTCGGTGGTGGCCAGATCCTCCGGGTCGCAGGAAGTGCAGACCCAGCGGAACGGCCCGAACCCGTAGTCGAAGCACATCGGCCCCATGATGTCCTCGACGTAGGACGGATACGAGAAGCTGCCGTCGTCCTTGAGGATTCCGGGCGCGCCGGCCCGGGAGGCCTCGAGCAGGAAGGCGTTGCCGTAGTCCCAGAAGTGCATGCCGTTCTTGGCCAGGGTGTTGATCGCCTTCACCTGACGGCGCAGCGACTCGTACACCTTCTCCTTGAAGCCGGCCGGATCGCTGACCATCATCCGGTTCGATTCCTCATGGGAGAGCCCCGCCGGGTAATACCCCCCGGCGAAGGGGCTGTGCAGCGAGGTCTGATCGCTGCCGAGCTCCACCTCGATTCCGGCCTTGGCGAATCGCTCCCAGAGATCCACCACGTTCCCCTGGTAGGCGAGGGCCACTCCCTTGCGTTCCTTGCGCGCGCTCTCGACGCGCAGCAGCAGCTTGTCGAGATCGGTATGGAGTTCGTCGACCCAGCCCTGCTCCAGCCGCTTCTGCGCGGCCTTCGGATTCACCTCGGCGATCAGGCCGATGGCCCCCGCAATCACCGACGCCTTGCCCTGGGCGCCGCTCATCCCACCGAGCCCCGAGGTGACGTACAGCTTCCCCTCGAGCCCCACTCCCGGATCGAGTCCCAGGTAGCGCCGGCCCGCATTCAACAGGGTGATCGTGGTGCCATGCACGATTCCCTGCGGGCCGATGTACATGAAGCTGCCCGCGGTCATCTGCCCATAGGAGGTGACGCCCAGGGCGGCCATCCTGGTGTAGTCGTCGTGGCTCGAGTGGTTCGGAATGACCATGCCGTTGGTCACCACCACCCGGGGCGCGTCCGGGTGCGAGGGGAACAGCCCGAGGGGATGGCCCGAGTACATCACCAGGGTCTGCTCGTCGGTCATCTCCGCGAGGTACTTCATGGTCAAGAGGTACTGGGCCCAGTTCTGGAAAACCGTGCCGTTCCCTCCGTAGGTGATCAGCTCGTGCGGGTGCTGGGCCACGCGCTTGTCCAGGTTGTTCTGGATCATCACCATGATCGCCTGGGCCTGCCTGCACCGGGCCGGATACTCATCGATCGGCCGGGCTCGCATCTCATAGGTCGGGCGGAACCGCCGCATGTAGATCCGGCCGTCCGTGGCCAGCTCGCGCGCGAACTCCTTGGCCAGCTCGGCATGCATCGACGCGGGGAAGTAGCGCAGGGCGTTCTTGAGCGCCTGCTCCTTCTCGCGATCCTTGAGCAGCATCGGCCGCGCCGGCGCGTGGTTGATCCCTGGCTCCTCGGGTGGCATTGGCGGCAGCTCCGTGGGGATCCCGGCCGCGATGGTTTCCTTGAAAGACCGAACCGGGTTTGTTTCAGCACTCATTTCGCGGCCTCGTCCTTCCACATCTCGAGGAGCTCGACCTCGCGCTCGGGCTTCATGCCGGCCCGCATCTTCGTCTCATCCCCGTTCTGGTCGAACCAATCGAGGGTGTCGAGGATCGTGTCTCCGAGCGGCCGGAAGGTGAGTCCCGCCGCGATCGCCTTGCTGACGTCGTAGTGGCCCTGCATTGAACTCGGCAGCCAGAGCGGCAGCTCCATGTACGGGCTGACCTTGTTCTCGAGCAGGAACTCCTCGGGAACCCAGGTGAAGGAGCACTTGCTGCCGGTGACGACCTTGCACCCGTGGAGCAGCTCCTCCATCGTGAACCGGCCGTCGAAGCCGACCGCGTTGTAGACGCCCGGCTGCTGCGCATCGCCCAGCCGGACGATCCAGTCTCCGAGGTCGCGGACATCGATGACCTGGACCTCGGCCTCGGGTTCCGCCGGCGCCAGGACCTCACCGCCCCGCCGGACCCGCAGCGGCCAGTAGG
>JAZDLC010000330.1:0-5943 GCA_043802345.1 Planctomycetota bacterium
AAGAAGATCCCGAAGGAATCGAAGTACCGGCTCAGACCACCCCCCTTGGCCGGGTCGGGATCCAGAAAGACGCCGATCGGGAAGTACTCACGCGTCACCACCGGATCGACCACGTTCTCGCCCAGGCAGGCGATCGACAGCTCCCTGATGTCATCCATCACGTCGTCGAAGTCGATCGAATCTCCCTTTCTGTAGAGCTCGGCGAAGTACTCCTTGAGCTCCGCCACGAATCGCCGGTGATGGATCGCACGATCGAGTTCGGCACGCAACCCCGCGGCCGACGGATGAAGCCTGAGAGACGTGCGCGCCAGCTGGATCCCGGCTCCCAGCAGGCCGATCCGAAGCAGCGCATCGACGGCGGACTCCGCCTCCTCCGCGCTCTCCAGCCCGCCTTCGCTGCCGAGCAGGTGGATGACTCCCTCGAGCAACAGGCGCGTCTCCTCTTCGCCGTCAAGATCCAAACCAGATCGGTAGCGCCGCTGATGGATCTCGCCGAGGTACTCCTCCAGCCGCCCGCAACGGAGCAGGAGATCTCGCCTCAGGCTCGATACCTCCTCCGTCCTGGCCATCGGCGGAGGCGCCTGGCCAACCTCATGGAGGACCTCCAGGGGATTGCCGGCGCGACTCTCGACCAGCGCCCGCAGTCTCAACCAGGCCAGGCTGTCCCGGTTTGGGAGGCGGACTCCGGTCAGCAGCGCGCTGGCGAAGTCGAAGTCCGCGGGAGTCCCGTAGTTGCCCAGGGTGTCATGGACAAGCTGGGCGGCGTCAATCGTCGGATACTCGAGCGCGAACCGCACGCTCTCCCTGCAGGCGCGCGAGGCCTCTCCCTCGGCGAGTTGCCTGGCGCACAGCACGCGCTTCGCGAGAAAGTCGCTCTCGTCCCGCTCGAACAGGCGAGTCGCCAACTCGGCCTGGGCCTCCTGGGAACCGCGGTCACGTCGAAGCGACAGCACGCGCAGGAGTCCGTGAGCCCCCTCGACCCGTTCCGGCTCCAGCTCCATCGCCCGCCTGAAGGCGTTCTCCGCCTGGCTCAGGTCACCCAGTTCCAGCGCGACATACCCCACTCCGACATGACCGAAGAAGAAATCCGGATCGGCGGAGAGAGCGGCTTCGAATCCCTCCAACTGCCGGCTCGGATCGGACCAGAGCCGGGCCAGCAGATAGCGGCGCGGGGCGGACCCGGGAGAGCGCGCCAGGAACTGCTGATACTCCCGGATCAACTGTCCGCGGCGGTACCGTCCCAGCAGCAGGTTCTGGAACTCCCGGTGCGCGTCCACGAATTCCGGAGCCTGGTCGATGGCGCGCCGGAACGACGCGAGAGCCTTGTCTGACTTACCCTCCCCGGCCAGTTCCAGCCCTCTCGACCAGGCGGTGATTGCATCTTCCGGAATCGGGACCGCCGGCCCGACCGGCGCCACCCGGCAACCGGTTCCGAGCAGCGCCAGGCAGGTCCAGAGGAGCGCCGTCGATCGGCCCGGCTTGACCGGAAACCCAGATGGAGTACCATGGTTGCTCGCTAGCTCCGGCTTGGAGGATGGCCATGCGTGTCCTGTCATCGATCGCTCTTGCCTCGCTCGCGCTGCTCTCACTCGCTAATACGGCATCCGGAGCCGGAATCGTCTTCTCGGAATCGTATGAGAAGGCGTTCCAGGAAGCCACAGAGCGGGGAGTCCCGCTCATGATTGCCGTGATCCAGGACGACGAGGAAGCGAACGACGACGTCTGGCCCAACACGATCAATGCTCCTGAGTTCGTGCGGGCCACCCTGGGAACCGTGAACCTGCTCGGTAATCGGGGCACCCAGGAGATGCACGGATACAAGGAAGTCGAGGTGGCTGGAAAGCCACGGAGGCTGTGCGCGAAATTCGGCGGAATGTCCTGCATGGACCACAGCAAGGCGGAGATCCAGATCTTCCGCGACTTCGCCCGCGACGGGCAGATCGGCACGCCACAGGTGATGCTCGTGTTGCCGGATCAGACGATCGTGGCCGCGCTCGTGGATCGGCATCCGATGCCCGACTTTCTCGAGGCTTTCGCCAAGGCGAAGAAGATGCTTCCTGGCGGATTGACGTACGAGGAGGCGATCAATGTCAGGGAGGGGTTGAAGGACTCCAAGGTCTGGCTCGAACAGGGGAAGATCGACGAGGTCATCAAGTTCGCCCTCCCTCTCACCGAGAGAAGCGGGTCGGGAGCGACCCTGATTCAGCAGGCCGAGGCCCTGATGAAGGAGGTGGAGCAACTGGGGAGGAAGGAGCTGGAGTTGGTGGAGACCCGGCTGAAGGAGAAGGAGTATGCCCCCGCCATGGAACTGCTCGATGATCTGATCCGGCGGTACAAGAAGTCGATGATCGAGGCGGTCGCCAAGGAACGCCGCGCCCACCTCTCCAAGAACCGCGAGATCAAGGCCGCGATCGCTCAGGCCAAGAAGGAGGATGGCGCACGGAAGATCCTCGAGAGCGCGGACGAACTCAAGGAAAAGGGCGAGGATTCCCGGGCCGAGAAGCTCTATCAGCGCCTGCGGGAGCGGTTCGCTGACACCAAGGCGGGTCAAGAGCTGGCAGAGCGAGAATCCGGGTCTTCTCCATAAATCACTTGTCCATAAATAGTTACAGTGAATGAACCGTAGTTCAATTCACGTAAACCATTGTCGCATCAACTGTTGAGTGTCTTCGGCATCTGTAAGGGTGAACCCCCGTTCCGGTATTCCGTGGGTTTTTCTGCCTTCGCCACCACAGAGAACTTGAGCAAGAAGTGCAACAATCTGTGAATCCAGGAGTTGAGCACCGACTGAGATCATCTCCTGGAATTGGCATACAGTTTGTTACTAGAACGGGTGACCAAGGATTTCTGGCGAAGACGAAGGATGACTCCTCCTGACAGAGCGGTCCGGATGTCGGGATTCGGGCCGCTGAACGCAGGGTTCAGGGGAGTGCCGGGGCCAGTCCAGCTGGGTGGGATTGGCTCCGGCACTTTTTTTCGTGCGGCTTGCCAAGCCGCAGCGGAACGATGGCGTGTTGGAATGAGGGCCTCTCTCTCCATCTGGAGAGAGAGGCCCTTCTTTTGGTATTGCCAGTCGTATGGCGGGAGCGCATGGGAATCGAACCCACCCGGAGCCCTTTTGGAACCCCGCAGACGGCTTTGAAGACCGCGGGCGACACCAGCCGCCTTCCGCTCCCCAGTTGTATGGAGTGCGCAATTCTACCGCCCGACCCGCACCGACGCGAGCGCGCCCCACCGCAACGCGCGGACCGGTTCTTTGACCCGTCCGAGACATGGGAGATGATCTCGCAAAGCCGCAGAGACCGCAGAGAATGGATGAGAATGACATGGGCTTGGCATCACCCGGACAACTGGCGGGCTGCCTGAGTAGAATTCCCCTTGGCAATCTTGGCGGCTTGGCGAGAGGGAACCCGGATCCGATCACACCCATGGAAAAGGCCGCGTACGCCGCACTTCGGCCGCTGATGATGACGTCGTTCTCCGGGCCCGGCGGGAGTGCGCGGGGCGGCCTCCCCACCTACATCGGCGTGGATGCCGGCGGATCGAGATCCCGGGCCGTGCTGCTGGATGCCTCATTGCGGGCGCTCCTTGCCCGGAACGGGGCGCCGGTGAATGCGAGCCGTCTGGACTGTGCGGAGGCCGCGAGACGCCTCGGCCTCTTGATCCGGGAACTGCTCGGGCAGGATGACGCGATCGATTCCCCCTCGATGATCTCCTGCGGAGTGGCCGGGGCCGGCACGGACTCTTGCCGGAGAGAACTGGCGCGGGCGCTCCGTCTCGAACTGCCATCGGCCAAGGTGCATGTGGTGGCCGACGTGGAGGCGGTCCTGGAGTCGGTGCATCCGCAGCCTGACCCTGTCGGAACGGTCGTGATCATCGCGGGTACCGGATCGATCGCCGCGGGCCGCTCGGCCCTGGGGACGTTTGCCCGATGTGGCGGCAGGGGACTCACGACCGGGGATCCCGGTTCGGGGGCCTGGTTCGGCCTGCGGGCACTGCGGATTCCTTCCCTCCATGAACGACTCCGACCTGAAGCGGAAGCAGCCGGGTTGGGAGGCCTCCAGCAAGCGGCGTCCCTGTTCCCCGTGATCTTGCGCGCCGCCCGGGAAGGGGAGCCGTGCGCGCTGGAACTGCTGGCGGAGGGGGCGCACGAGCTCGCGGCCCAGGCCGTGTCAGTGATCCGCGACCTCGGCCTGGCCGGTCGCTCGTTTCCTGTCGCTCTCTGGGGCGGAGTGTTTCGCGCCGGACCATTGATCACGGGCCCGCTTTCAGACAACATTCGGGATTCGGCACCGGGCGCCCGTCTCGTCCGGCCGGCGGACTCACCCGAGGTGGGTGCAGTACGACTGGCAATGAAAGAGGAGAGGTCCGAATCGCAATGAGCGACTCTCTTGAGTACCTGCGCACGATCCATGCGGCCGACCGAACGGTCCTGGACGAGATCGAGAAGCAGTTGCCCGCGATCGCGGAGGCGGTCGATGCGATCGCCGCGCGTCTGAGAAAGGGCGGGCGCTGGTTCTACCTGGGAGCCGGCACCAGCGGCCGCCTGGCGATTCTCGACGTGGCGGAGCTGCGCCCCACCTTCGGCATCGAAAAGGACCAGGTCGTCGCGGTCATCGCCGGCGGGGAGAAGGCGATTCTCGCCAGTGTCGAGGATGCGGAAGACGCCGTGGAGAGCGGCGTGGCCGATCTGCAGAAGGCTGGAATCTCCGGTGCGGACGCGCTGCTCTGCATCGCCGCCAGCGGGACCACGCCGTACACCCTGGGCGCGCTCAAGTACGCCCGGGAACTGGGAGCGCTGGCGGTGGCCCTGGTCTGCAATCCCGGCACCCCGCTCACGGAGAGCGCCGATATCGGCATCGCGCTGCACACCGGCGCGGAGGTCCTGTCCGGCTCCACCCGCATGAAGGCCGGGTCGGCGCAGAAGATGGTCCTCACCATGCTCTCCACCGGTGTCATGAACGCCCTGGGGAGGATCTTCGAAGGGGAAATGGTCTCGATGCAGCCGACCAACTCCAAGCTGCGGTCGCGAGCGGTGCGGATCGTGTCCGAGCTGACCGATGTGGATCCGGAGGAGGCGAGGATCCTGCTCGAGGATTCCGATTGGAACCTCCCCATCAGTCTCATTCGGGGGCATTCCGAGCTGTCGGTCGAGGCTGCCCGGGAGAAGCTGGAGGCGGCCGGAGGATCTGTCGCGGAGGTCCTGCGGGAAGGGGGCGGCAAGGAGGAGTGACTCCCCGGCTCATCGCCACAGGCAGAAGCGCCTCGAACTCCCGAACAGCACCACCAGCCCGGCCAGCAGGAGGGCGCCGTTCTCGAGCAGTTTGCCGCAGGTATTGACCAAGCCGGTCCCGCAGCCGCAATCGAACTCGACGGAGCAGAGAGGCATCGGCCCCGCCTCCGCGAGGTGCGCGGCCCGCAGATAGACCGCCACGGTGAAGCCTGCCATCAGCACCAGCATCAGGAGAGCCGTGCCTCGCACGGCGATGCCGAGAACCAGCAGGCCGCCACAGAAGACCTCCATCCAGGGCAGCGCGGACGCGGTCAGGTTCATCAGCCAGGGCTGGGACGCGGGAAAGATCTCATACTCCCTCAGGATCTTCAGGAAGACTGATGGATCCTGCAGCTTCATGAGGCCCAGGTAGATGAACATCCCGCCCATCGCGAGCCGGGCAAGGAGAGCAATCCACGGCCTCCATCCTGTTCGCGAATCACTCACGGCGAGCACTCCTCGAGCTGGCCGCTCCCCCGGTCGCCCTTCTCCACTTTCAGGCCTGCTTCGCACCAGGTCTCGATCCCTCCCACGTAGATATGGACCTTCTCCCGCGGCACTCCCGAGTTGATGATGTGCATGGCGGTGATTTCGCTGTCGGTGCATTCCGTGCCGTAGCAGTAGACCACGATCTTGTCGGCGTACTCACACACCCGCAGGACCTCGGTGAC
>JAZDLC010000331.1:0-6144 GCA_043802345.1 Planctomycetota bacterium
TTTGTTCTCAGCAACAATACGGAGGAGCACTCGGTGCCGCCACTTGTCTGCATTTTGGACGTGCAATGGGAGTTCCACCCCCGCGCTCCCCCGATCCGCGGCTACAACCAGTGAACAGGCAGTTCATTATGAGCCTCGTGCCAGCCGGATTCAGACTTCCTTCGCCCTGAGGACGCTCAGCCCCCCCGGGTATGCATCTCCAGCCGGGGGTCTTCCCGCAGGTTGTCCTGGTTGTGGGGCGAACTCCTCTCCTTGAGCTCAAGGCGTTCCTCCGCGCCGCGATTTGCCCTCTTTGTCCATCCCGCCACGATCCGCCGCTTCAGATCGTCGTTGCTCAGCCCCTCCCGGAACGGCGATTTCAGGTCGATCCCTGCCGCCGCGTAGAGGCAGTGGTACCAGGTTCCGTCAGCCGTCAGCCTCGAACGGTTGCACGTTCCACAGAACGGCGCCGTGGTGGACGCGACGATGCCGAACACCGTCCCATCCGCGAGGCGGTATCTGTTCGCCGGCGCCGCGGACTCTTCCAGAGAGGCCGGCTCGAGTAGCTGGACCTTGCCGAACCGGGTCTCGATCTCGGCAAGGATGGCATCGCGAGTCTGTACCTGATCGAGCGACCAACCGGTGGCCCCACCCACGTCCATGTACTCGATGAATCTCACCTCGGCTCCGACCTGGCGGCCGAACTCGATCAGATCGGGGATCTCGTCGTCGTTCGTGCCGCGGATGACCACGGTGTCGATGCGCGTATTCTGGAAGCCGACCCGCCCCAGTTGCTCGATTCCGGCAAGGGTCCGGCCCAGGCTGTCCGAGCGGCTCATCCTCTCGAACCGCTCCGGCCGGAGCGTGTCCAGGCTGACCGTCACCCGGTGGAGTCCGGCGAGCTTCAAATCGAGAGCCGCCTCCGCGAGGATCTGGCCATTGGTGGTCATGGCCAGATCCTGAATGCGCTTCCTTCTGGCAAGTTGTTCCACCAGCCGCGGCAGGTCTCGCCGGAGCAGGGGTTCGCCTCCCGTGAGGCGGATCTTGGTGACTCCCAGGTCGAGGAACAGATCGACCAGCGCACTCATCTCCCCGTAGTGCAGGAGGTCCGCCCTGGGGAGCCAGCGGTACGCCTCATGCGGCATGCAGTACTGGCAGCGCAGGTTGCACCGGTCAGTGACGGAAAGGCGCAGATTCCTCAGCGGCCGTCCGAGCAGGTCGAGAAGTGGCGGGAGGGTCATTCAAGTCCGAGCTCGAGCTTGGCAGCCTCTGACATCATTTCCCTGTCCCAGGGCGGCTCCCAGACGACCTTCACTTCGCAATCGCTGATTCCGTCCACGGCCTTCACCTTGGACTTGATGTCCAGCGGGATCATCTCCGCCGCGGGGCAGTGCGGCGAGGTCAGGGTCATCGTGATCAGAGCCTTGCCAGCGCCGTCCACCTCGATGTCATAGACGAGCCCCATGTCGTAGATGTTGACCGGGATTTCCGGGTCGTACACACGCCTCAGGGCCGTGATGATCGGACCGCACAGAGGCGAATCTCCGGCCTTCTCACTCTCTTCTGACATCTGAATGCCCTCCTCTACTCGGTAGACGCTGGATCGGTCTTGTTGTCCAGGGCTGACCGCAGGGTGTGCCAGGCAAGGGTCGCGCATTTCACGCGGTTCGGGAATTCCCGCACGCCCGCAAACACCGCCAGCTTGCCCAGATGCTCGAGATTCTCCGGGAGATCCCCGGCGATCAGGTCGTGAAACTGTTCGAACAACAGGCGGGCCTCCGCCTCGGTCTTCCCCTTGATCGCCTGGGTCATCATCGAGGTGGAGGCGGTCGAGATGGCGCACCCGGAGCCCTGAAAAGAAACGTCGGTGACCACGCCGTCGTCGTTCAGGCGGATGAACAGCTCCAGTTGATCTCCGCAGAGCGGGTTGTACCCCTCGGCGACGCGGTTGGCGCCCTCGTCCCTGCGGAAGTTCCGTGGGCTCTTGCCATGGTCGAGAATCACTTCCTGATACAGTTCGCGCAGGTCGGACATCAGCCAAAGACCTCGATGACCCGGTTCAGACCCACGATCAACTGATCCAGATCTTCACGAGTGTTGTAGAGCGCCAGGGAAGCGCGGATGGTGGCCGGCACGCCGTAGCGCTTCATCACCGGTTGGGTGCAGTGGTGGCCGGTGCGGACGGCCACGCCCTCCATGTCGAGAATCGTCCCGACGTCATGGGGATGAACGCCTTCGAGCACGAACGAGAGCACGCTGGAACGGTGGGCGGCGGTGCCGATGAGGCGGATCCCGTGCAGTTCCGAGAGCCTCTCCGTGCCGTATGCCAGCAGATCCCCCTCGTGCGCGGCGATGGCGTCCAGGCCAAGCTGCTCGATGTAGTCGATCGCCACCGCAAAGCCGATCGGGCCGGCGATGTTCGGCGTGCCGGCTTCGAACTTGTACGGCAGGGCGCTGTACTGCGTCTTCTCGAAGGTGACCGAGAGGATCATGTCGCCGCCGCCCTGGTACGGCGGCATCTTTTCCAGCACTTCTCGCTTGCCGTAGAGCGCTCCGATGCCGGTCGGGCCGTACATCTTGTGGGCGGACAGGGTGTAGAAATCGACGTCCAGGGCGCGCACGTCGACCTTCTGGTGGGAAGCGGCCTGGGCGCCGTCGACGAGCACCAGGGCCCCGGCCCGATGCGCCTTCTCGACGATCTCTGCGATCGGGTTGACCGTTCCCAGGGAATTCGACTGGTGCACGACCGAGACCAGGCGGGTCCTGTCGGACAGCAGCCGCTCGAACTCCTCCATGATCAGCTCGCCCCGGTCGTTGATCGGGGCGACTCTCAGCACCGCGCCGGTGCGCTCGGCGATCATCTGCCAGGGGACGATGTTGGAGTGATGCTCCATGGTGGTGATCAGGATTTCGTCACCTGGGCGAAAACCCTGACCCAGGGAGGCGGCCACCAGGTTGATCGCCTCGGTCACCCCCCGGAGGAAGATGATCTCCGCGTCCTCCGCCGCGTTCAGGAATCGCCGCACGCGGCCTCTGGCGTCCTCGTACGCGCGGGTCGCCCGGCCGGACAGTTCGTGCACGCCCCGGTGGATGTTCGAGTTGTCCCTGCGGTAGTAGTTCGAGATCGCCTCGATGACCTGTTCCGGCTTCTGGGTGGTGGCCGCGTTGTCGAGATAGGCCAGCCGCTTCCCATGAACCTCCTGGTGGAGGATCGGGAAGTCGTTCCGGATCTGGTCCAGATCGAAGCCTGTCCGCACGGCCGTCTCCTCTCCCGCGCTCATGGTTGCCCCTTCCGAATCAGCCGTTCGGCCAGCCGCTCGCGGAGGGCGGGAATCCGGATCCGATCGACGATCTCGTTCGCGAAAGCGTAGATCAGCAGGTCCCTGGCGGCCACCTCCGAAATCCCCCTGGAGCGAAGATAGAACAACGCCTTCTCGTCCAGGCGTCCGACGGTCGAGCCGTGCCGGCAGCGGACATCGTCGGCGTAGATCTCGAGCTGGGGCGTGCTGTCGGCCCGCGCCTCACCGGAGAGCAGCAGGTTGTTGTTCGTCTGCTGCGCGTCGATCTTCTGCGAGTCCTGCTGGACGATGATCCGGCCGAAGAAGACGCCCCTGGACTGACCGTCGAGAATGCCCTTGTACAGTTCCCTGCTGGTGGTGTTGCTGGCCGCGTGATCGACCCGGCTGTGGTTGTCCACGTGCGTCTTTCCGGAAAGACTGTAGAGCCCGTCCAGCTCGCAGTTGGCGCCCTTCGCCGCGAGCACCACGGTCAGCTCGTTCCGCACCAACCCTCCGCCGAGTTCGATCACCTGCGATCCGTAGTGGCCGTCCCGATCGACGCGCACATTGTTGGTCGCCAGATGGCAGGTGGAAGGGCTCTCGTCCACGAGCTTGGTGTGCTCGAGGGCGGCGCCCTCCGCGATTTCGACGTCGAGAACCACGTTGTTGAACAGGTTCGCGGAACCTCCCGTGCAGACGAACTGCTCCAGGAGACAGGCCCGCGCTCCCCGCTCGAGACAGATCCGGAGTCTCGGGTGGATCATCATCGGATCCGACGGACTGTCGGCGACAAACAGCAGCTCGATCGGCCGGGCTACCTCCACGCCCGCACGGATCGTGATCTCGACGCCCTGTTCGAAGAACGCCGTGTTGAGCAGGGCGAGGGAACCCTCCGACTCTCTCGGGCCAGGCGTCAGCGCGGCAACCCTGTCTTCCAGCGTTCCGACCTCGACTCCCTCGGGGAGCGGGTCCAGGCTGCTCAGAGTCGGGTCGAGGCGGCCGTTCCGAAAGGTCAGGCGGCAGCTCTCTTCGAGAGCACTGCGGTCGACCAGATCGCGGACCGAGTCCGACCCTGTTCCGGTAGCCGGCGGCGCGCGAAAGCTGGTGCGAAGGATCGGCCCGAGATCGGTGGATCTCCAGTCCTCGTCCTTCCGCGTGGGCAGGCCGATCTCGGCGAAACGGGAAAGAGCCTCCCGCCGGACCGCTCCCAGGCCGGTGGCCGCATCAGCGCCGAATCGTTCGGCCTCGGCTGCATGCGCTTTCAGGAAACGCTCCACCTCCTCGGGGCGGGTGGACTGCTTTTCAGCCATTTGACTGCTCGCCTTCATGACGCGGTGTTGGCCTCCTGCTCGCGGACCCAGGTGTATCCCTGCTTCTCCAGTCTCAGGGCCAGATCCGCGCCGCCCGACTTCAGGATCCGCCCGCCGGCCAGGACATGCACCCTGTCAGGCACGATGTACTCGAGCAGCCGCTGGTAGTGGGTGATCAGCAGGATGCCTCGCTTCTTGTTGCGCATGGCATTCACGCCGGCGGCCACGACCTTCAGTGCGTCGATGTCGAGACCCGAGTCGGTCTCGTCCAGCACGGCCATCTTCGGCTCCAGCACGGCCATTTGGAAGATCTCGTTCCGCTTCTTCTCGCCGCCGGAGAACCCCGCGTTCACCGGCCGCTTCAGGAGCGCCTCGTCGATGTCGATCACCTTCGACTTCTCCTTGACCAGGGCCAGGAAGTCGATGGCGTCGAGAGCCTCCTTGTTGCGGTGCTTGCGGATGGCGTTCAGCGCGGTCCGCAGGAACATCATGTTGCTGATGCCCGCGATTTCCACCGGGTACTGAAACGCCAGGAAGAGCCCTTCCCGGGCACGGACTTCCGGCTCCATCTGGAGCAGGTCCTGGCCGAGGAAGGTCACTCCGCCCTCGATCACTTCGTACCCTTCCCGCCCGGAGAGCAGGTTCGCGAGCGTGCTCTTGCCCGATCCGTTGGGGCCCATGATGGCGTGGACCTCACCGGCCTTGACCTCGAGGTCGATCCCGTTCAGGATCTGTTTCCCGCCGATCACGCGGGCGTGCAGATTGTCGATCTTCAGCATTTGCCTGTCCTCATTGTCGGCCCGCCAGGGGCGCTCAGCCGACGCTACCTTCAAGCTTGACGCCCAGCAGCTTCTGGGCCTCCACCGCGAACTCCATCGGGAGTTCGGCGAAGACCTCCTTGCAGAAGCCGTTGACAATCATCGAGACCGCGTCCTCGGCGCTGATCCCCCGCTGCTGGCAGTAGAAGATCTGGTCCTCGCCGATCTTGGAGGTTGATGCCTCATGTTCGATCTGGGCGCTGGGGTTCAGGTTCTCGATGTAGGGAAAAGTGTGCGCGCCGCACCGATCACCGATCAGCAACGAGTCGCACTGTGAGTAGTTGCGGGCATTGTCGGCCCCCTTGCCGATCCGCACCAGGCCGCGGTAGGCGTTCTGGCCGTGTCCGGCGGAGATCCCCTTGGAAACGATGGTGCTGCGGGTGTTCTTCCCGATGTGGATCATCTTGGTGCCGGTGTCCGCCTGCATGTAGTGGTTGGTGAGCGCCACGGAATGGAACTCTCCCACCGAATCGTCTCCCAGCAGCACGCAGCTCGGGTACTTCCATGTGATCGCAGAACCGGTCTCCACCTGAGTCCAGGAGATGTGCGATCTGGCGCCCGCGCACTTGCCGCGCTTGGTGACGAAGTTGTAGATGCCGCCCTTGCCGTTCTCGTCTCCGGGGTACCAGTTCTGCACCGTGGAGTACTTGATCCGGGCGTCATCCAGGGCCACCAGCTCGACCACCGCCGCGTGGAGCTGGTTCTCGTCCCGCATCGGAGCGGTGCACCCCTCCAGGTAGCTCACGTACGCGCCTTCGT
>JAZDLC010000332.1:0-2489 GCA_043802345.1 Planctomycetota bacterium
ACTGAGAGGTCTCGCTTTGTTGCTTCGGTTTCGTTACCGGCAATCATTGCGAGGCCTCTTCTCATCTCAAGCGAATTCATGTCCAAACGATTGAGAATCGGCGATTCTCGCTGTTCTGGCGTGTGGCGCAACAGAAACTAGATACCTGGGAAGTGATCGCCCGATAGAGGATGCCCGCGGCATCAGGCGGATACTCCAGAGTCGCGCCGGGATGTCCGACCAGCTCAACGTGCCCATTCCGTTCCTCAAAGACGCCGCGCGCGATCAGAATTCGCGTGGCTGCCAAGCCCACTTGCTCTGGCAGCTCCGGAATCCACACGCAGTCCTGCAAGAGCCTGGCCACATCGGCGACCGAGGTTTTCTTGGACTGAGTTCTGCGTTTCTCTGCCATTGCTTCTCGGAGGTGAGTCTTGGAGTTCTGCTCAGGAGACTAGAGCATACCTGAGAGATGATCCCATGCCAGATCGGAGGGGCCGACCATTTTGCGGAGCGGCAGCAGGACGAAGCAGAAGGCCGCACTCTTGATTCCGGTGGCGAGAAGGATGTGGACGGGCGACGCCTGACCATACGCAGCATCCCTGCGCCCCTTGCGCTCCACGTCCTGCGGCGCAGGCTGTGGCTTTTCCTTGTCCCTCCTGCCGCGAGAGGGGATGTTCCTGAACTGCCTCTCACGATCCGAGCTCACCACAGCATCCTCGGTTCCACCACGGGCTCACCTAATCGACTTGGCGGTCGTGATCAGCCCATCGTCGTCACGAATCTGCAGGTCTCCGTCGGCGCCGAGCACCCAGTGATCTCCAAAGCTGGAACCTCCCACTTTGTCGAACCGCCGACCCAGCGGGGACCTCTTCTCCACGATGTCGTGCTTGATGGTCCCGCCATCTCCAACCGTCCATTCCAGAAACAGCTTCCCCCCTGCCTCGTAGATCGTGATTCGACGGCCTACCATCGGCGTCTCATCGAGCCAGCTTCCGATGATCTTGCGGCCGGGAGGCACAGGCTGCTCCACGAGCCTCGTGTGTTCGTCAGCCGTCAGCCCGAGGATCTTGACCTTCAGTGTGGGGTTGAAATGGGTCGTTGCCCACGCCCCAGATCCCACGGCCATACCCGGTAGGTAGTAGAGGATGAAGGTGTTGTCATACTCCTTCGAGTCCTGATCCTTCAGCTTGAGTGCGATGGCGCGAAGGGTCTGCTGGGAGACTCTCTTGTTCAACCGCACGTCCAGACTGCGCTTGAAGTCAGATCTTGTGGACCAGCTGATGATCGAATACGACACATCGCTGGGAATCGTCGCCTCACGGGTCGTCGGGCGCCGTTGAGTCACGGCCGGCGTCTCGTCTCCATAATGTGCATCTCGCAGCCAGCTCGTGTTGAGCATTCTGGACACGTTCTCGCTGGCGGTGACCACGGCTTTCAGGTTGTGCGGACCGTCCAGGACTCGCACTTCGTACGTCAAAAACCCAGATTCGATGACGCGGCATCTGGTGCCTGCGTCCAGGATGACTGCCCTGCCCGCGAGCCGCATGAGTGCGATACCCTCAGTGTCCTTTGCCAAGGTCAACTGCAGAATCCGATCGTAGTCATCCTCCGAGGTGCCGGCGAGGCAGGTTCTGGCGATCGTGGTCTCCTGCCCAATGCGCGCAGATCCGTAGCCTGCTGTATCGTCGACGCCAGAAGTCCGCCTGCTCGTGGCGGATCCGCTAGTCGTGCCGACCTTCTTGGCGAGCGGCACCACGGCGAACCAGATCAACGCTGCCAGAACAATGACAGTAGCCAGAAGCTGAGCCGGCGACGCCGTCCCATCCCCTGAAGACCGGTGGCCCTCGGCCTCTCGCCTCGCCATTCTCTTTCCAGATCTCTCGTCGGCCTTGCACCGAGAGAGGACATCCTTGATCTGCTCCTCACGTTCCGAACTCACCACGTCCTCCGCACCACCAGGCACCTGTTCCCGAGGCGACTCCACGCGCTTCCGCATCCCTGCCGATGAGGTCGGTGGCATGCCCCTTCCCGTTCATGAGATTCTCCGGCAGGCCAAAGCTCATCCGGTCGTTCCTCCAGAAGCGTTCTGGACGCGCGCCAGGTACTCCTGCCGCAGCACATCCACCGCCTGCTTCCGCCCGCTGCCGTCCGCGAACTGCCAGAAGGTCCAGCCGTTCGTGTTGATGGTCACCTTCTCTCCGAGACCGCGCAGCACCTTCTCCCGGGCCAGATCGGCCGCCTTGGAGAGTGACTCGGCGCGTTTGCCCTCGAAGGTCACGGTGCCGTCCTTCTCGATGCGCGCCCGGACCACGGCCTTCCTGTAGGACCGGGACACGTCGAGAGGCGGGCGGAGGATGCCTACCTCGATCAGGTCGGCGAGGGAGACGCCGATGTAAGCCTTGCGGCGGCCGGCCCCCTTGGCGAGGCGGAGCGGGGGCTTGGTGCCGGCTTTCCTGCCCTTGGCCACGGCCTTCTCGATCGTCGAAAGGTCCCCCTCCGGCACGAGCGGG
>JAZDLC010000333.1:0-12386 GCA_043802345.1 Planctomycetota bacterium
GTCAAGCGAGACGTCAGAAGGCCGCGCCGGGGGGCCGTGGGGTTGCACAAAGCGAGTTGCCAGGGTCTTCCCAGGCCTGTCTGAGCGACTGCGCCCCTCTGCCCCCCGGCGCCCGGCCGTGTCGCAATAACCCCCCGCACAAGACGGGAACCCCTCCTGCCGACCCCCCGCTACTCCACCAACCGCGCCCTCACCGTCTCATGCAGACGTCCGTTGCTCGCCAGGATCTGGCGGCCGAACAGCCAGTTCTCGCCGTTCGCGTAGTCTGTGACGGTTCCGCCCGCCTCCTTGACCAGCAGCGCTCCCCCGGCCACATCCCAGGGTTCCAGCTGGGCCTCGAAGAAGAATCCGAACCGGCCTGCCGCGACGTAGGCCAGATCAAGCGCGGCGGAGCCGCCGCGACGGAATCCCCGCACGTCGTGGATGAAGCGGTTGAAATGCTCCACGTTATTCTCCTTCGCCGAGAGCTGGTCCCGGTGATACGGAAAGCCGGTCGCGAAGACGGCATCCCCCAGGCTCTCCACCGGGCTCACCCGGACTTGCTTTCCATTGAGCGTGCACCCCTGCCCCCTGGCGGCCACGAACAGTTCGTCCAGCGCCGGGCCGAAGACGACGGCCAGGAGCGGCTCGCTTCTCTCGAAGAGGGCGATCGAGACGGCGTAGAAGGGATGAGTGTGCGCGAAACTGGTGGTACCGTCCAGCGGATCGATGATCCAGGTGTATGGACCGTCCGCCACCATCTTCTTCAGGACCGAAACCGCTACGCCACCGCGGGACATTTCCTCTTCCGCCAGCAGATGATGCTCGGGGAAGCTCTCCCGCAGCAGGCCCGTGATGATCTGTTCCGACTCCAGGTCGGCCCGCGTCACCAGGTCCCGCGCGCCCTTGAAACCGATCGCGGCGGGATCGAGCTGGCCGAAGTAGTCGAGCGTCCTGTCACCCGCCCGCTCCGCGGCCAGCAACGCCACTTCCAGGAAACGGTCCAGGTCGCCCATCAATCGTTCCTTCCCGAACCCTCGGGCTCCCTGGAGGGAGCCTCGAGGTCGATCAGCAGTCTCGCGATCGAATCCTGAATCGGCTTCACGTACTGGTTCCTGCCGCTGTACCCGTTGAACAGCATGCTGAAGGAAAGAATCTCACCCTGCCGCGTCTGGCAGTAACCCGACAGCGAGGAGACCGCCGAGACGTAGCCTGTCTTGGCCCGCACCCGGCCCTTGATCTCTGGTTCCTGGAGCCGATTCTTGAGCGTCCCGTCCACGCCCGACTCCGGAAGGGTGTGCACAAAGTGATCCCGGAGGGAGCTGCGGTACAGAGCCGCCAGGAACTGCGCGACCTGCCGGGCGGTGTACCGGTTCTGCCGCGATATTCCTGACCCATCCGCGCTGCTGGCCCCCATGGTCTCGATGCCGAGCCGCCCGAGGACTGACAGCACCGCCTTGCTCCCGGAAGCGTAGGAACCCTGGCCTGTCTCCGCCCAACCGCACAGCTTGTAGACGTGCTCGGCAACGACGTTGGACGACTCCTTGTTCATCTTCATCATTGCGTCCTGAAGACTGCTCGAGACGGTCGCCAGCGGACTCCTGCCGGCGAGTCGCTCCTGGGTCGACTGCTCCGCCAGGACCACGTCCCCTTCCACCACGATACCGGCCGAAACCAGCGCCTGTCGAAGCAGCATTCCGGCGACCAGTGGCGGTTCCCTCACCGGCGTCACGAGCCGGTACAGGTTCACTCCCATCGGCATGTTCCCCCGGACCGTGACCGGTCCCGGATCCAGCGGCTCGTCCGCGCGAGGTCCGGCGGCGCTGATCTGGACGTTCGTGCCGGTCACTGTCTTCGCCTTGCAGACGATCTTGAACACGCCCGGCTGCCCCACGAGAGCCGCCCGGGCGGGATCGCCCACCACCTCTCCCGGGCGAACGAGAATCGAGACGCAGTTCTCGAACAGCGAGAAGCCGCTCGCGGGCGCGTTGTACGGGCTCGTCAGTTCCGTCCGACGCCAGGTGGAGGGAACGTATTGCCGGTCGAAGACATGGTCATCGATCACCAGACGGCCGGCGATCCTCCTGAGGCCGCTGTTACGGACCGCCTCCACCAGCCGCGGCAGCAGTTGATCCTGATTCGCGCGGCCGTCCCCGGTCACGTCCGGATCACCCGCGCCGACCACGATCAGGTCGCCATGGAGATGCCCCCCCTCCTCGATCTCTCCGTCAGCGTACAGCCGTGTCTCGAAGCGGTAGTCCGGCCCCAGCAGGGCGAGAGCCGCCCCTGACGTGAAGAGCTTGGCATTCGAGGCCACGATCAGCGGGCGATCCGCGGAACGCTCGTACACCATGCCGCCGTCACTCACGGAGAAGACGGCGAGCGCGACGACGCATTTCCTCAGATTGGGAGCGGCCAGAAGCGCCGGTATGCGCTCCGCGAGCGACTCCCTGGAGACCGGCGTGTACGCGGATGGTTCAGTCCCCCCGCGAAGGAACCCCGGAACCCCCACGGCGGCCGCACCGCCAGCGGAGGCGGAAGGTTCCGGAGCGCTCTCGACCCCTTCGATGGCCCAATCGGCGACTGGCGTCCGGGACTCGGCACCACGTTCCGCGTCCCTCTCGGCGACTGGCTGGAGAACGGGGGGGATCTCTCGAGGGCCTGGAGCCGCCTTCGACAGCAGCAGGTTGACCAGCAGGGCCGCGGCGCCCGCCACCAGCAGCAGCGCCAGCAAGAGCCGACGGCGGCCATTCCCTCCCGAGGAAATGCCGGAAGCTGCGTTCCCTGAGTCGTTCATGCGTCTCCGTAGCCTGACGGGTGGGCCTCCAACCAGCGGTAGGCGGTCGCGACAATCACGCGCAGATCGGCGAAGCGGGGCTCCCAACCCAGTTCCCTGCGCGCCCGGTCTGATGAAGCCACAAGCGTTGCCGGGTCGCCCGCCCTGCGAGCGACCATCTCCACCTTGAACTCACGGCCGGACACGTCGCGCACCATGTCGACCACTTCCTTTACGGTGAACCCGCTCCCGTTCCCCAGGTTGAAGGCGCGGCACTTCCCGCCACCGGCGGCGAACTCGAGCGCCTTCAGATGGGCGGACGCCAGATCCATCACATGCACGTAGTCCCTCACGCAAGTACCGTCCCGCGTGTCATAGTCGCCGCCAAAGATCTTCAGGCCGCCGGTACGCCCGAGGGCCGCCAGGATCGCGTTTGGGATGATGTGCGTCTCCGGAGTGTGGTCCTCCCCCAGTTCTCCGTCGGGATCGGCGCCGGCGGCATTGAAGTACCGGAGGAATACCGGCCTGAGCCTGGTGGCCGCGGCGATGTCGGTGAGAAGATCCTCGCAGATCACCTTCGTCCGGCCGTACGGATTCACTGGCGAACGGGGGGTGTCCTCGCCGATCGGATTCACCTCCGGCTGCCCGTATGTGGCCGCGGTGGACGAGAGCACGAAGTTCCACACGCCGGCTTCCACACACGCCTCCGCCAGGGAGAGCGTGCCGGCGACGTTGTTCCTGTAGTAGAGAGCTGGTTGTTCCACCGACTCGCCCACGTAGCAGCACGCCGCGAAATGCATGACCGCTTCCACCGAGTACTCCCGCAAGGTGCGAACCACCAGTTGCCGGTCGTGCGTGGCTGCGCGAACGAGCGGCGCCCCGAGCGCGGCCTGGCCATGCCCCGCCCTCAGGTCGTCAAGCAGAACAGTCTCGTGACCCGACCGGCGCAGCACCTTCGCAGCGTGACTGCCGATGTATCCAGCGCCGCCGCTCACCAGAACCTTCACGGCATGCCTCCATTCCCTTCCTAATCAGTTGGAAAACGTTTCTCGAGGAAGTCGATCGGCGAATCGCCAGGAGATGCTCCAGGAAACGCTAAATCTATCCCAAGATACTGGAAAAAAGAAGATTAGATCGGAACCACCATGATTCACGACTGCAATTGGAACGGCGATTGTAAGGGACTCTCCGATCCCCTGAATGGCCGATTTATGTTGATCAGAGCATGCTCCCGCCTAGCATATCGCCCGTTGATTCGAAGTGGCGGTCACATCGGGGCCACCTGTCCTGACGAGTGGTAATTCAAAGACTCGATCTAGTTGAGACAACGGTCCGTATCCGAATGATAAGCAGTTTCCCTCTGCCGATACCGCGTGGCGTCGACTTCGCAAGGAGGTCTGAATGTCGCTGCAGGTAGTTCTGTTCCTGGGCATCATCATGGTGGCGCTGCTCCTGAGGTTGTATATCGAATACCTCGAGGAGAAGTGACGCTCTGTTCGCCGGGCTGCGTGCGGCGGTCCGGCGGAGGATGGCGGTCGACTGCCGTCGTCCACTGTTCCCCGGAACAGGTTGAAAGGGTCGGGTCCGGTTGCCGGGTCCGGCCCTTTTGACGCAGTGCCGGTTCCCTTTCTCTTTCGCCAAGGAGAGAAGAAGAAGATGGCTTCAGCCCCCGGAAAGCCGCTGTTGACCACGGATGTCACCGGCCTCGAACAGATCAGCCGAGGCAAGGTCCGCGACATCTTCAGGGTCGGCGACGACCTGCTGCTGGTAGCCACGGATCGGATCTCCGCGTTCGATGTCGTCATGGCGGAGGGAGTCCCTGGAAAGGGCCGGGTTCTCACTCATGTGTCGGAGTTCTGGTTCCGCCGTCTGGCCGGTCTGGTTCCGAACCACCTGATCACGACCGACGTGAACGAGATGCCCGCGGAGGTAAGGAGGCATGCGGATCAACTGGCGGGCCGATCGATGCTCGTCCGCCGCGCCCGGCCTTTTGCGGTCGAGTTCGTCGTCCGGGGCTACCTGGCGGGCTCCGGCCTGGCCGAATACCGCAAGACAGGCTCCATCTGTGGGGTCTCCCTGCCGGAAGGTCTGGTGGAGAGTTCCAGGCTTCCCGAGCCGATCCTGACACCGACCACGAAGGCGGAGGCGGGACATGACGAGCCGATCGACTTCGGGCAGGTCGAGAACCTGCTCGGATCGGAGATGGCGGCGCAGGCGCGGGACGTCGCGCTGCTGATCTTCAACAAGGCGCATGAGCTGGCGGAAACCCGCGGGCTGTTGCTGGCTGACACGAAGTTCGAGTTCGGGCTGCTCGCTGGAGAGTTGCTCTGGATTGATGAAGCCCTGACGCCAGATTCCTCGCGCTACTGGTCGCGGATGACCTACCGGGCGGGGGAGCCCCAGCAGCCGTTCGACAAGCAGGTCATGCGGAACTACCTGCTCAAGACCGGCTGGAACCGCAAGCCTCCGCCGCCGGCCCTGAGCCGGGAAATCGTGGAGGAGACGTCGGCCCGCTACATCGAGAGCGCCAGAATCCTCACCGGGCGCTCGCCCTTCGATAATGAGGAGAAGGAGAACACCGCGTGACTTCCCGTGTCGCAGTCGTGATGGGTTCCGACTCGGACCTGCCGCAGCTCGAGGGGTGTTTTCAGACCCTCGCCGATTTCGAGGTTCCTTTCGAGGCGCGAGTCCTGTCCGCGCACCGGACTCCCGACCGGGCCATGAAGTTCGCCCGGGAGGCCCGGGAGCGGGGAGTGCAGGTCCTGATCGCCGCGGCCGGGGGAGCCGCCCACCTTGCCGGGGCGCTCGCGGCGCATTCGCTGCTTCCGGTGATCGGAATCCCGCTCGCCTCGACATCCCTGAACGGCATGGACGCGCTGCTCGCCACGGTGCAGATGCCGCCGGGCATCCCGGTGGCCACCGTGGCCGTGGGCAAGATGGGCGCCACGAACGCCGCGCTCCTGGCGATCCAGATCATGTCGCTCTCCGACGAGAGCCTCTACCGGAAGTTGGAGAATCATCGCAAGGAGATGGCGGCGCAGGTGGAAGCCAAGGACCGGGACGTGAGCGCGCGCTTCGGCAGAGGTTCCTGAGCACGATCAACGAAGAGGAAGCATCGAGTCATGCCGGTCGCGACCATTGAGTGGAACGGCGCCGCCGACGGCAGCGCGAGAATCATCGAGCAGACACTGCTGCCCGGTGAACTGAAGTTCGTCGACATCACTGATCAGGAAGGGATGTGGGACGCCATCAAGCGGCTCGCGATCCGGGGCGCGCCCGCCATCGGCATCGCGGCGGCCTTTGGCTGCGTTCTCGGCATGCAGAAGTCCCTGGCTTCCACCGCCGAGGAGTTTGACTCGGACTTCCGCAAAGTCTCCGACTACCTGGCCACTTCAAGGCCCACGGCCGTCAACCTCTTCTGGGCGCTCGACAGAATGGGCCGCAGGGCAAGGGACGTGCGAGGACTGCCTCTGGACGACGCGCGCACGGCGCTCCTGGATGAGGCGTTCGCCATCTTCAGTGAGGACCGGGAGATCTGCCGCAAGCTCGGCGAGCATGGCGCACCGCTGGTGCCCGAAGGCGGCAACGTGCTGACCCACTGCAACGCCGGCGGCCTGGCGACCGCCGATTACGGCACCGCCCTCGCGGTCTTCTTCACCGCCCACGAACAGGGCAAGCAGTTCCAGGTATTCGTGGACGAGACCCGGCCGCTGCTCCAGGGCGCGAGGCTGACCGCCTGGGAGCTGATGCAGGCCGGCATTGATACCACCTTGATCTGCGACAACATGGCGGGCCATGTAATGAAGACCAAAGGACTTGGAGCCATCTTCGTCGGCGCCGACCGGGTGGCCGCCAACGGCGATGCCGCCAACAAGATCGGCACCTATTCCCTGTCGGTGCTCGCCAGGGCGCATGGCGTCCCCTTCTATGTGGTGGCTCCTTGCTCCACATTCGACCTTACCCTGGCCGACGGCTCGATGATTCCGATCGAGGAGCGCGATCCGGCGGAGATCACCCACGGCTTCGGGGTTCCCACCGCGCCTGAGGGGGTCCATGTCTACAATCCCGCGTTCGACGTGACGCCGCACGAGAACATCACCGGAATCGTGACCGAACTCGGCGTCATCAGGAACCCCGATACCGAGAGGGTCCGAGCAGGATTGAAAACCTCGTAATCCGCTTCGACTTGAAACGGGATCGTAGTTCTCGCTAAAGAACCTGTGCCCGGAAAGCTGAATAGAGAGGGATGAGACGAGGGCGCCGGTGCATCCCGGCGATCCTGACCGTTTCCCTACTCGCGAGGATATGACATCAATGGCTCCTCCTCGAAAGCGCAGTCCCAGGCACAGCTCGAAGTCCGGCAGCTCGATCCTCGACGAGCTCCCTCCCCCTCCACGGGAGAGTGACGATACGGAAACCCTCGAGTTTCTGAAGGCGATCGATCTCTTCAAGCGGACCACCGGCAAGAACTTCCCGAGCTGGACCGACGTGCTGGAGATCATCCGTTCGCTCGGCTACCGGAAGGTCTCTCCGCCGGGCCATCGCTGAGACGAATTCGCGCGGGCGCCCGGGCGCCTCGCTGCCTCGTTCGCATCCTCGTACTCGTACTCAGTCGCGCAGCGACGGTACTCGTACTCAGCGAAGCGGTACTCGTCCTCGTCTTCCCTGCCGTCGTGTGACACCCCAGATGATGCTCCTTGTCCCGGAAGGCCGAGAGGATCGAGTACGAGTACGGGCGAGAGGTGAGAGCCTGTCACCCGTGCGGGCTCCGTGACGTCTCCAGGCCTGAAGAGACCACCAGAACCTCCATGGAGACAACATGTCCCGCCCGATCCTCTGCGTTTTGATTCTGCTGTCGGTATTGCCCACCGCCCTCCCCGGCGAGTCGTACCGATCGTTGACCAAGAAGGAAGATGAGACTGCCTTCTACCGCTCTGGCGGAAGATCGCATCAGAACCGCAGGGTGCACCTGCATGTTCCAGCTCGCACCATCCACGGGAAGCCGCAGAAAATCCTGACGAGCAGAACCGGGGGCCGGGTTCTGCTCTTCGCCAATCGCTCGGTCCCGCTGGTGATCCACCCGCAGAACATCTACTTCCGCAAGATCCTGCAGCGGACTTCCGGCTCCGACCAGATCTGCGTCAAGGGCACCGTGGGCGCCGAACCGATGGGGGGACCCGGGCGGTACGCGATCTTCGTCCAAACGCTCAAGAAGGCTCCGTAGCGCGTTGCCGGAGGAGGGATTGTCTGCTATCTGCGGTAGAATCGAACCACGCATGCAGACCAACAACTCCTCAGTCAGCACTCGAGTCGCCGGCCTGGTCGCCCGCTACTATCTGCAGAAGCCTGACCAGGCCGACCTGCTCCGCATCAAGTTTCCCGACGGCCGGTCGATGGGCTGGGGCGCCCTCAACGAGGCGGCCTTCCGGGCCGGGGCGAGCCGTTCGGCGCGTCTGACCACGCTCAACATCGAAATCACGAACCGCTGCAACCTGAACTGCGTCTACTGTCCCGTGAATAGCGGCCTTTCGCGGGCCAGGACCGATCTTCCGTTCGAGCGGTTCGTGGAGATCCTCGACCGGGCGCCGACGATCACGGATCTGCTGCCGTTCCAGTGGGGCGAGGCGCTGCTTCACCCCAGGATCTTCGACATGCTGCGCCTGGCATCCGGCCGCGGGCTCAGAACCTATCTGACCACCAACGGAACCCTCCTCGACCAGCGGAGGCGCCGGGAGATCCTGGACGCGGGCCTGGAGCGGCTTACGATCAGCGTGGATGGCAATGACGAGACGCACCTGCGCACGCGCGGCGTTGACCTGGCGCCGATCCGGGAGCGGGTGGTTCGGCTGCGAAGGGAGCGTGACGCCTCTTCATCAAGGATGTCGATTGACGTCTCGATGGTCGTGGACGAGCACACGACCGCTTCCATCGAGGAGTATCGCCGGGAGTGGTCCGGGGTGGCGGACCGGGTCCAGACCATCCCGCGGCTGATCAAGGGCACTCGCACGAAGCCGTGCCGGGAACTCTGGCGAGGCTTGCTGGTGGTTCTCGCCGATGGCCGCGTGACGGCCTGTTGCGGAGATTCCGAGGGGGCACTGGACCTTGGCAGCATCTTCGAGTCGGATGCGGCGAAGATCTTCAACGGCAAGAGGATGCGCGCGCTCAGAAGGCTCCACACGGAGGGCCGGCTGCCGCCGGTCTGCGCCCGCTGCGACGAGTATCAGCACGCCGAGGTCAGTCCGCGGTTTCGCTGAGGGATCGGATCGACGATGTCGCTCGCGAACGAAATGAAGAAGCAGATCGACCGGGCCTTCGGGGTGCCGCTGGTGTTGCTGCTGCGATCCGCCGACAGCCTCCTCGGCCGCCGGCAGCGGCCCATGCCCGGGAACCCGGAACGAATCCTGATCGTCAAGCTCTGGGGAGTGGGCAATCTGGCCATGCTCCTGCCGCTGGCGCGCGCCGTCCGCGAGCAGGCCGCGGAGGCCCGGCTGGAGTTCCTGACACTCGACCGAAACCGCGAGTTCCTGGAGGCGGTGCCCTGGATCGACCGGGTCCACCTGTTCCGTTCGCGTGGCCTCCTCGGGCCGCTTCTCTCGCTGGCCCGGTTGGCGCTCCGGTTGCGGCGGCGCCGCTTCGATCTGGTGATCGACTGCGAGCAGTTTCTGCGCACCTCGGCGATCCTGATTCGCCTCTCGCGGCCGGGCGCCAGCGTCGGCTACCGCACCCGGGGGCAGATGCGCCACGGATTGCACGACATCAGCGTCGAGCATGACTGCGGCCGCCACATGGCCTCGGTCTTCGCCGATCTCTTCAGGGCCGCCGGGTTCGATCTCGGACCTCTGTCGCCTCCCCTGCTTCCGCTGGTTCCGAGAAGCAGCGCCGCCGCCTCCCGGGTCGACGAGATCGCGCGGGAATGGGACCGCGGCGAACGCCGTCTCGTCGCTCTGCATGTCGGCAGCGGCGACAACTTCATCGGGCGGCGCTGGCCGATCGCCCGCTTCGCGGCTCTCTCCGATCGTCTGGTGCGCGACGCCCTGGCCCTGATCGTCTTCACCGGCACCGACGACGAGCGCGCTCTGGTGGCCGCTTGCCGCTCCCGGATGAAGGAGTCCTCGGTCGACGCCAGCGGTCGCTTCGGCATCGTCGAACTGGTCGAGTTCCTCTCCCGGGTCGACCTGCTGGTCACCAATGACACCGCGCCGGCGCACCTCGGATCCGCCCTCGGCGTCAACCTGATCGGAATCTACGGCCCGAACACGCCCGCTCTCTACGGCCCGCTGCATCCTTCGGCCCGGGTCTTTCACGCCGGTCTGGCGTGCTCGCCCTGCATCACCAACACGAATGCCAAGACGTCGTACTGCCGCAAGCCCGTCTGCATGACCTCGATTCCATCTGCAGAGGTGGAGGAGGCCGCATTGTCACTGCTGCGCGCCTCCATGGCGCCGCTCGCGCCGGGCCGCGGTGTGGCCGCGGGACAGCGATGATCCGCTTCCTACGATTCGCGGGCGACCTGGCGAGGGCGAATGCGGGCGGGCAAAGGCCGTTCAAGCTGACCTACGCGGTGACCGACAACTGCTCGTGCCACTGCAGGATCTGTTCCCTCTGGAAGAGGCCGAGACCGGGCGCCGGGCTGGAGGAGATCGACCGGCTGTTCCGGGCCAACCCCCACCTTTCCTGGATCAACCTGACCGGCGGCGAGGTCGTGGAGCGGGACGACTTCGTGGAGATCCTGGCTTCCGCGCGGCGCCGCACGCGCGTCTATGCGCTCGCCTTTCCCACCGCCGGACAGCAGCCCGGGGAGATCGCCAGGAAGGTTCAGGAGGTCTTGCGGCTGCGGCTGCCCCGGCTGTTCGTGACCGTCAGCCTGGACGGGCCTCCCGAGGTGCACGACCGCCTCCGCGGCGCTAAAGGCGCGTTCGAGCGAGCCGCCGAGACGCTGCGGCGGCTCAAGGAATTCTCCAGCCGGAGATTCCAGGTCCGGGCCGGCCTGACTCTCTCCTCCTTGAATGACGCCCGGCCGGAGCAACTCGTCGCCGACCTGTTGGAGGCGGCGCCGTTCCTCGATCGGACCGACCTGCACTTCAACCTGGCTCACCACTCCCCCCACGCCTATGCCAACGGGCCCGAGGTGATTCCGGAGAGCGGCAAGGCGCTGAGTCTTCTGGCCGGCGAGGTCCTGCGCCGCAAGGCCGGTTGCGGGCCGCTGCCGCTCCTGGAGGCCGCCTATTGGAAGCTCTCCCATCGCTTCCTGGCGACGGGTAGAAGCCCGATCCCGTGCGGAGCACTGGCCGCCTCCGCCTTCGTGAGTCCCGATCTCTACCTCTTCCCGTGCGTCTCGTGGGATCATCCGCTGCTGGACCTGCGGACGGTGGACTACTCCCTCGAGGCCGGGCTGCGTCACGCCGAGGCGATCCGCGCCAGGCAGCGGGCCCGCGCGGGTGAGTGCCCTGTCTGCTGGACTCCCTGCGAGGCGTTCCCCACCATGCTCTCGGGCATGGCGCGCGTGGGCGTGGCCTGCCTGCGGGGCGGCAAGGAGGCGCGGGCCTCGGAGGGTCGGTCCTGAGGTCCAGCCTGAAACAACACCTGGTGTCACAGATCCGGCGCGGCCGACTGCTCCGCCTGGCCCGGATCGGAACGCGCGCGCTGAGGATCCGTTTCGGTTCAGGCGAGAGAGCGCGTCCTGCCGGACCACTCCTCTGTACCCTCGCCACCACCTACCGCTGTCCCTTGAACTGCGAGATGTGCGGCCTTCCGGAACGTGCCGGTCGCGAGATCCCGGACAGTGAGCTTCCCGCGTGGGTCGACGCCATTGGCCGGCTCAAGCCCGCCGGTCTCGGCATCACCGGCGGCGAGCCGCTGCTGCGCAGGTCCCTCGAGGCAACCCTCTCCCGAGCGCTGGGCCATGGGATGGTCACGCATCTGAACACCAGCGGCACCGGCCTGACCGGGAGCCGGGCCGCCAGCCTGCTCGACACCGGCCTGCATTCCATCAATGTCAGCATCGACCATGACCAGCCGGGGACGAACGACCTGCTGCGCGGACGAGCCGGGGCGCATCAGAACGCCCTCAAGGCGGTCGCGATCCTCGCGGAGGCGCGTGATCGCACCAGACATCGCGTCAGAATCCAGATCATGACGGCGGTGACGCTCGACTCGATCGATCGGGTACCGGCAATGGAGCGGTTGGCCCGCTCCGCGGGCGCCGACGCCCTCTCGCTCCTGCCAGTCCACGAGATCCCGGCCCGCTCCCCTACCGCTCCCTGGCCCGCCGGCCAGGAGACGCCCGCTGCTCTGAGAGGAGCCTTTGTCGAAAACTCCAGGGAGTACCTGGAAGGCATCGTTCCCTTTCTGAACGGCGCTGCAACTCCGGGCGCCTGCTCCGCCCCCCGCTCCGCCCTGTTCATTGATCCCACGGGACGACTCTTCCCATGCACCCCGGCCGCGTCCGAGGGCAACGACTCTTCATTGGGCCTCCCTGGAACTCCGGACACTCTGGAGAGGATTTTCCGTTCCGGAGAGTTGATTCGAACTGTTCCTGCGGGCCGCTGCGAACGCTGCTGGTGGAATTGCCACCGGGAGCTGGACGTCGCCCTCGGGATACCACCGAACGGCCACACCCGGTGAACATCTT